>NZ_JAGKSE010000001.1:0-524231 GCF_017939685.1 Acidovorax sp. JG5 | reverse complement strand
ACCATGTCGCACTTGTTCAGGAACACGATGATGTAAGGCACGCCCACCTGGCGGGCCAGCAGGATGTGTTCACGGGTCTGGGGCATGGGGCCGTCAGCGGCCGAGCATACCAGGATGGCGCCGTCCATCTGGGCGGCACCGGTGATCATGTTCTTCACATAGTCGGCGTGGCCGGGGCAGTCCACGTGGGCGTAGTGGCGGTTGGCCGTTTCGTATTCCACGTGGGCGGTGTTGATGGTGATGCCGCGGGCCTTTTCTTCAGGCGCTGCATCGATCTGGTCGTAGGCCTTGGCTTCGCCGCCAAACTTGGCCGACAGCACCGTGGCGATGGCCGCCGTCAGTGTGGTCTTGCCGTGGTCCACGTGACCGATGGTGCCCACGTTGACGTGGGGCTTGGTGCGTTCAAACTTACCTTTTGCCATTTTCAGTTCTCCAAAAGAGCGATGCCTGTGTAGTGGTTTAACGTCTGCATCCGATTGCTGATTCGCCCTGCACAGGCAACGGGGCGGCACCGGATCGCAGATTGCAAAAACAATTTGCTATTCAATCAATAGCTTCTAGCGCTTTCTGGATAAGGGCTAGAGGCCTTTTTTAATCAAATTCAACCTAGTCAGAGGGAACAGATCAGCGAAGCTGGTTGACCCCAAGACCTGGTCAGAGGGGACAGAGCAGCAAAGCTGGTCTGTCCCCTAGGACTTATTTTGCCCGTGCAGCCATGATGGCTTCCGACACGTTGCGAGGTGCTTCGCTGTAGTGCTTGAATTCCATCGAGTACGTGGCGCGACCTTGCGTTGCGGAACGCAGCGTGGTCGAGTAGCCGAACATTTCCGACAGAGGCACTTCGGCCTTGATGGCCTTGCCGCCGCCAGGAATGTCTTCCATGCCCTGCACCATGCCGCGACGGCTGGACAGGTCGCCCATCACGTTGCCGGCGTAGTCTTCAGGCGTTTCCACTTCCACGGCCATCATGGGTTCCAGGATGACCGGGTTGGCCTTGCGGCAGCCTTCCTTGAAGCCGAAGATGGCAGCCATCTTGAACGCCAGTTCGTTCGAGTCCACATCGTGGTACGAACCGAAGTGCAGCGTGACCTTGACGTCCACCACGGGGTAGCCGGCCAGCACGCCTTGCGTGACGGCTTCGTTGATACCCTTTTCCACGGCCGGGATGAATTCGCGAGGAACCACACCGCCCTTGATGGCGTCGACGAACTCGATGCCCTTGCCGGCTTCGTTGGGTTCGATCTTGAGCACAACGTGACCGTACTGGCCCTTACCACCGGACTGGCGCACGAACTTGCCTTCGGCCTCTTCCACCGTCTTACGGATGGTTTCGCGGTAGGCCACCTGGGGCTTGCCCACGTTGGCTTCCACACCGAATTCACGCTTCATGCGGTCAACAATGATTTCCAGGTGCAGCTCGCCCATGCCGGCGATCAGCGTCTGGCCCGACTCTTCGTCGGTCTTGACGCGGAACGATGGATCTTCGGCAGCCAGACGCTGCAGCGCGATGCCCATCTTTTCCTGGTCGGCCTTGGTCTTGGGTTCGACAGCCTGCGTGATCACGGGCTCGGGGAACACCATGCGCTCCAGAATGATCGGCGAGTCGATGTCGCTCAGCGTTTCGCCGGTGGTCACGTCCTTCAGGCCCACGCAGGCAGCGATGTCGCCGGCGCGGATTTCATCCACTTCGACGCGGTCGTTCGCCATCATCTGCACGATACGGCCGATACGCTCTTTCTTGCCCTTGACCGAGTTGAAGACGGTGTCGCCCTTGGTCAGCACGCCCGAATAAACGCGCACGAAGGTCAGCTGACCAACGAACGGGTCGGTCATCAGCTTGAAGGCCAGTGCCGAGAACTTCTCGCCGTCATCGGCCTTGCGGCTGACAGGCTGCTCGTCTTCATCGGTACCCGTCACGTCCGGAATGTCCGTCGGTGCTGGCAGGTAGTCGATCACGGCGTCCAGCATGCGCTGCACGCCCTTGTTCTTGAACGCCGTGCCGCACAGCATCGGGTGAATTTCGGTCGCGATGGTGCGCTGGCGCAAGCCCGCCTTGATTTCTTCTTCGCTCAAGCTACCTTCTTCCAGGTACTTGTTCATCAGCTCTTCAGAGGCTTCAGCCGCAGCTTCCACCATCTTTTCGCGCCATTCATTGGCGGATTCCACCAGGTCAGCAGGGATCTCCTGGTACTCGAACTTCATGCCTTGCGAAGCTTCGTCCCAGATGATGGCCTTCATCTTCAGCAGATCGACCACGCCCTGGAACTTGTCTTCGGCACCGATCGGGATCACCACGGGCACGGGGTTGGCCTTCAGGCGCAGCTTCATCTGGTCATAGACCTTGAAGAAGTTGGCACCGGTACGGTCCATCTTGTTCACGAAAGCCAGGCGAGGCACCTTGTACTTGTTGGCCTGGCGCCAGACGGTTTCCGACTGGGGCTGCACGCCACCCACGGCGCAATACACCATGCAGGCGCCGTCGAGCACGCGCATGGAACGCTCGACTTCAATCGTGAAGTCCACGTGGCCGGGGGTGTCGATGATGTTGAAGCGGTGCTCGGGGTAGGACAGGTCCATGCCCTTCCAGAAGCAGGTCACGGCAGCCGAGGTGATGGTGATGCCGCGCTCTTGCTCTTGCTCCATCCAGTCCGTGGTGGCTGCGCCGTCATGCACTTCGCCCAGCTTGTGGGTCACGCCGGTGTAGAACAGGATACGTTCGGTGGTGGTGGTCTTGCCAGCGTCAATGTGGGCCGAGATACCGATGTTGCGGTAGCGCTCAATGGGGGTCTTGCGAGCCATGGTGGGTCCTTGGATGGGTCGTGTTATTCAGGGGGCGGGCCCAGCATTCTGGCGCTGCAACCCGTCAATTTTGTGACCGCCTCAATCGCCACAAGGCTGCAGGCAAAAATGCCGGCAGCCTTGCGATAGACGACGAGAGCGATCCGTCGGTTTAGAAGCGGAAGTGGCTGAACGCCTTGTTGGCTTCGGCCATGCGGTGCACTTCGTCACGCTTCTTCATGGCGCCGCCACGGCCTTCAGTGGCTTCGAGCAGTTCGTTGGCCAGACGCTGGGCCATCGACTTTTCGCCACGCTTGCGGGCGGCTTCCTTGATCCAGCGCATGGACAGGGCCAGGCGACGGACAGGACGCACTTCCACTGGCACCTGGTAGTTGGCACCGCCGACGCGGCGGGACTTCACTTCGACCATGGGCTTGACGTTGTTGATGGCAACGGTGAAAGCTTCCAGCGGGTCTTTATCGGGGTGCTTCTTCTCGATCAGTTCCAGGGCACCGTAAATGATGCGCTCTGCAACCGCTTTTTTGCCGCCTTCCATGATCACGTTCATGAATTTGGACAGCTCTACATTGCCGAACTTGGGATCCGGCAGGATTTCACGTTTGGGGACTTCGCGACGACGTGGCATTTTTTCACCTCATTCTTGCTTCAGTTGGCATCTTTTCAGACACCGCGAGAGCCATTCTGGACTCCCACTTACTCGACCCACGCAGACATTTGCGCTTGGGGTCACTACGCTGCATCACCGCGCCACGCGGGAAACAGCACCTTGTATCTCGATCAACCGCAGGCTTATTTGGCCTTTGGCTTCTTGGCACCGTACTTGGAGCGCGACTGCTTGCGGTCTTTCACGCCTTGCAAGTCGAGCGAACCGCGCACGATGTGGTAACGCACACCGGGCAAGTCCTTGACACGACCGCCGCGAACCAGCACGACGCTGTGTTCCTGCAGGTTGTGGCCTTCGCCGCCGATGTAGGAAATGACTTCGAAGCCATTGGTCAGGCGAACCTTGGCGACCTTCCGCAGAGCGGAGTTAGGCTTCTTTGGCGTCGTGGTGTACACACGGGTGCACACGCCACGGCGCTGTGGAGAGTTTTGCATCGCGGGGCTCTTGGAGTTGGTCGTTTCGACCTGACGCCCCTGACGCACGAGCTGGTTAATGGTTGGCATGAATACGTCCCTAAACGTGAAATGCTTCGTGAAAGCGAAAACGTGAATCCCTTCGGAAATTCCGAAAAGCCTTCTAATGTAGCAGGGCAGCCCGCAATGGGCAAGCCCTGCCCCGCTTACCCCCGACGTTCTGGCGCCTGCTTGATGGGCACGAATTACGGTCAAATCGGGGTTTTGCGCTTTTGGGCAAAGCGCTGACAGCTATCTTTTTTGACATGCTGCAGCGCAACCCAGTTATTTGATCCAGAGCCGGATCGCATCCCAGGCGCGGCCCATGATGCCGGCTTGCTCGACACCGTCCAGCGCCACCAGCGGCACTTCGACCAGCGGCTGATCCCCCAGCACGACCTTGAGCGAGCCAATCGCCTGGCCCTTGGTGAAGGGCGCCACCAGCGGGTCCTGGCGCACGATCTGCGTGGTGACCTTGCCGGCGCTGCCCGAAGGCACAGCCACCACGACGGCCTGGTCGCGGCCAATGCGGATGGTGCTTTCCTTACCCTTCCACACTGCGGGCGTGGCCACGGGCTGGCCTGCATCGAACAGTTTGACGGCATCAAAGGCGGTGTAGCCCCAGTTCAGCAGCTTCTGGCTTTCGTTGGCGCGGGCGTTCTCGCTGGCGGTGCCGAGCACGATGGACAGCAGGCGGCGCTGGCCCACGCCGGGAAAGTCACGCTTGGATGTGGCCACCAGGCAGTAACCGGCGGCGGCGGTGTGGCCGGTCTTGAGTCCGTCCACGGTGGGGTCACGGAACAGCAGCGCGTTGCGGTTGTTGCCGTTCGAGGCAGGCGTGCCCGGGTAGCTGTACTGCTTGGTGGCGTAATAGTGCATGTACTCCGGGAAGTCTTTCATCAGCCGGGTGGCCAGGGTGGCCAAGTCGCGCGCCGTGGTGGTGTGGCCGGGTTCCGTCAGCCCCTCTGGATTTTTGTAGGCCGTGCCCTTCATGCCCAGGGCCTTTGCCTGGTCGTTCATGAGCTTGACGAAATTCTCGGCCGTGCCGCCCACGCCCTCGGCCAGTGCCATGGTGGCGTCGTTGCCCGACTGCACGATCATGCCTTTGAGCAGGTCATCCACCGGCACCTGCATCTTGGGGTCGATGAACATGCGCGAGCCGGGCATCTTCCAGGCGCGCACGCTCACGGGCAGCTTCTGCTCCAGCGTGATTTTTTTGGCGCGCAGCGCATCGAACACCAGATAGCCCGTCATGAGCTTGGTGAGCGAGGCCTGCTCGACCGGCGCATCGATGTCTTTCGCCGCCAGCACCTGGTTGGCCGTCACATCGACCAGCATGTAGGTGCGTGCGGCGATCTCGGGGGGCTGGGGCGCCTGGGCGTGGACAAAGAAAGCAGCGGGCGCGACCGCCGCAAAAAGGGCCAGGGATCGCAGCGCGGGCAAGATTCGTTTCATGGGGCAGGAATAAATGGGGCGCAAGGCCCGGGGATGGAAAAAAACAAACCGGTGAGGCCAGGAAGGAGAGCCATGGGTGCGCACGCACCGCAGCCGCAGCCATGACCGGGCCTCACGGCACGGACTGGAGGTGGCGCACCACCAGATTTTTCAGCAACGTCAATTGTCCGTGAAAGAAATGGCCGCCACCGGGGACGACTGTGACAGGCAGTATCTGGGGCCGCGCCCAGTCGAGCACGGCCGACAGCGGCACGGTGTCGTCCTGCTCGCCATGCAGCACCAGGGTGCGCAGGTGGGCCTCGGGCGGCACGGGGGCCACCGTGAAGCGGCTTGCTGCGGTGCCGACCAGCACCGCCTGCACCACCTCGCGCTCAGCCCACAGGGCGGCCAGGGCGTGGCTGGTGACAAAGGCGCCAAACGAGAAGCCGGCCAGCGCAATCGGCCCCTGGGGCGCCACCTGCTGCACCACGGCCAGCAGGTCCTGCAACTCGCCACGCCCCTCGTCGTGCACGCCAGCGCTGGCGCCCACGCCGCGAAAGTTGAAGCGCACCGTGGTCCAGCCGCATTGGGTAAAGGCGCGCGCCAGGGTCTGCACCACCTTGTTGTCCATGGTGCCGCCAAACAGTGGATGGGGGTGGGCAATGATGGCCACGCCACGGGGGGCCGCGCCATCGGGCAGGGACGCCGCATCGCGCGCCGCCTCGATGGCACCGGCGGCGCCGGTCAGCGCCAGGCGTTCGGTTTGTGCATTCACGGGTTGCTACTCATTCAATAGCTACTAGCGCTTACCAGATAAGCGCTAGCTGCCAAAATCATTCAAAGAACCGTAGAGCGGCGTTCAGCGCCCAAGTTCCGCTGGCGTGACCAGTCGCTCGACGATCTGGCCGTTTTTGAGGTGCGACTCGACGATTTCATCCACATCGCTGGCGTCCACATAGGAATACCAGGTGCCCTCGGGGTACACCACGGCCACGGGGCCGGCGGCACAGCGGTCCAGGCAGCCGGCCTTGTTCACCCGCACCTTGCCGGGGCCCGCCAACCCAGCCGCCTTGACCTGCGCCTTGCACCGGTCAAAGGCCTCCTGGGCGCCGTGGTGGGCACAGCTGTTTTCGCCGTTGGCGCGGTCGTTCAGGCAAAAAAAGATGTGGCGGGCGAAATAGCCGGGCGCTGCGGGGAGGGTGGAGGGGGTGTCGCTCATGGGGCCATTCTAGTTTTGCGGCTCCCGGCGCGACACCCGAAAGAGCACATATGCCAGTGCGGCATAAGGCCACAGCCAGCCCAGCCACTGGCCCAGGCCGAAAAAACGGACGAAGCGCCCTTGCTCCCATATTTGTAGCGTCTGGGCAAAGTAGGCACTGGCGGGCGCCTGATTCAGCAGCCCCAGGTGCCAGGCCAGTGCCAGCAGCAACACCGCCGCGCTGGCGCGCCGGGGTAAAGCCAGCGCCAGTGCCGCCAGCCCCAGCGCCGCCCACACCCCCACGCGTGTGGGCAGCTCCAGCCAGCTCCAGGCATGCGACGGCCCCCAGCTCAGTGCCGCCGACAGGGCCGTCACGCCGACGCCCACCGCTGCCACGCCCATGGCGAACACGGCGCGGCGCCCCATGTGGCGAATGACGCAATAGCCCAGCAGACAGGGAATCAGCAGCCCCAGGGTCACGCACAGCAACTCGCCGCCCGGGGACAAGGGCTCCAGCGGCACATCGCGCACGGGCAGCCAATCGAGAAAAGGCGTGTCGGCCAGCAGTTCTTCGAGGCCCTGCTCCAGCCGCTCCAGCACCTGGCCCAGGCCAAACGGCACCGCCGCCGGAAACAGCAGCGCCGCGGGCCACAACGCCAGCAGCACCAGCGCGCCGCGCGCATCGCGCACGAACCAGCGGGCGCGAACATCGCTCCAGCGGTCGATGGCACCCCAGCGCTCCAGCAGCGCCGCCGTGCACGCCCCCACCAGCGCTCCCGCCGCGTTGAGCAGCAGGTCCAGGTTGGACGGCACACGCCGGGGCAGGTAGATCTGCAGGTATTCCATCAGCAGCGACAGCAGCGTGCCCGCCAGCGTGGCCAGCACCACCGCCCCACGCTCGCTGCCCGAGCGCAGCAGCGCCAGCACCAGCAAGAAACCCAGCGGGGCGTAACCGGCCATGTTGATGGCGACATCAAACCCCGTCCAGTAGGGCGGTGGCAGCGGGGCCGACAGAAAAACCCAGGGGTCGATGCCCTGGTCGCGCCAGCCGTCAAACGGGAACAGGCTGGCAAAGACAATCAGCGCTGCATGAATCAGCGCCAGCGGCCAGGCAGAAGTCTTGTGCAAGGGCGCGGGCTCCTGGGCGTCAGAACGGCTTGACCACCACCAGCACCACGGCAATCAGCAGTAGCACCACGGGCACTTCATTGAACCAGCGGAACCAGACATGGCTCTTGCGGCTGCTGTTGGCAATGAGCTTGCGCAGCAGCACCGCGCAGGCATGGTGGTAGCCGATCACCAGCACCACCACGGCCAGCTTGGCGTGCATCCAGCCGTTGCCCTCTGACGCCGGGCCGCGGCCAATGCCATAGCCCAGCCACAGCCACAAACCCAGCGCCACGGCGGGCACCGCCAGCATCGTGGTGAAGCGCAGCAGCTTGCGCGCCATCAGCACCAGGCGCTCGCGCTCGGCCACCGAGCCGGGCGCCACCATCGCCAGGTTGACGAAGATGCGCGGCAGATAGAAAAGGCCCGCAAACCAGCTGGCCACGAAAACGATGTGAAAGGCTTTGATCCAGAGCATGCCTGCAGTTTAAGGGCCATCGCGCACCGCAGCCGTCGGCACAAGCCCGGCAGGTCCGCCCATTAAGAAGAAGGCGCAAAGCGAGACAGGCGCTTCATAATTCCCCCATGCACCTCTCCAGCCCCACCCCATTTCCGCAAAGCCGCCCACGCCGCCTGCGCCGTGACAGCTTTACCCGCAACCTGGTGCGCGAGCATGCCGTCACGCCCCACGACCTGATCTACCCCGTGTTCGTACACGAGGGCCAGAACCAGCGCGAGGCCGTGGCCTCCATGCCCGGCGTGGACCGGCTCAGCCTCGATCTGCTGCTGCCCGTGGCCGAGGATTGCGTGAAGCTGGGCATTCCCGTGCTGGCGCTGTTCCCGGCCATTGACCCGGCGCTCAAGACGCCCGATGGCAAGGAAGCGCTGAACCCCGACGGCCTGATCCCGCGCGTGGTGCGCGCCTTGAAAAAAGAGTTTCCCGACCTGGGCGTGATGACCGACGTGGCGCTCGACCCCTACACCAGCCACGGCCAGGATGGCGTGCTCGACGAGACGGGCTACATCATCAATGACGAAACGGTCGAGATTCTGACCGGCCAGGCGCTCACCCATGCCGAAGCGGGCGTGGACATCGTCGCGCCCAGCGACATGATGGACGGGCGCATCGGCGCCATCCGCGAGGCGCTGGAGGTGCAGGGCCACATCCACACGCGCATCATGGCCTACAGCGCCAAATACGCCAGCGCCTTCTACGGGCCGTTTCGCGACGCCGTGGGCACGCGCGGCGCCCTGGGCAAGAGCAACAAGTTCGTCTATCAGATGGACCCCGGCAACAGCGACGAGGCCCTGCGCGAAGTGGCGCTGGACATCGCCGAGGGCGCCGACATGGTGATGGTCAAGCCCGGCATGCCGTACCTGGACATCGTGCGCCGCGTGAAGGACGAGTTCCGCGTGCCCACGTTTGCCTACCAGGTCAGCGGCGAATACGCCATGCTCAAGGCCGCCGCCGCCAACGGCTGGCTCGACCACGACGCCGTGATGATGGAAAGCCTGCTGGCCTTCAAGCGCGCAGGCGCCGACGGCGTGCTGACCTACTTTGCCCGCGACGCTGCGCGCTTGCTCCTGAAATAATAGCTTCAAGCGCTTGTCTATAAAGCGCTGGAAGCCATTTTGACCAAGAATTCAGAACGCCATGCGCATTTTTCACCTCCACAACGACGGCGTACTGGAGCTGGCCGACCTGCCCGAACACATGCCCGCGCAGGGCTTTATCTGGGTCGCCTGCTCACGCCCGACCTTCCAGGCGCGGCTGGGCGAAATCCAGAGCCGACTGCAGGCGCTCGTGGGGCTGCAGCTGGTGGACCTGCATGTGGCCGACCTGCTGAACGCGCAGCTGCCATCGCACTACGACTACACCTCGCAGTACGACCTGCTGGTGTTTCGCCGGCTTGCCTCGATCAATGGCGACACGCCGGATGCGAACGGTGCGGCGGCAAACGCTACCGCCCTGCCACTCAAGCGCAAGGGTCCGCCGGTGCTGCGGCGCATCGACACCAGCCCCGTGGGCTTTGCGATGTTTGACCAGCTGCTGCTCACCGTGCACCCCACCGACTGCGCGGTGCGCGATGCTTACGCCGCGCGCCTGCTCGCCACCGCCCCCCTGGATATACGCGAAGGCCGAGCCACCTTGGCAGCCGGTGTGCGCCATCCGTCCAGCACGGCCGACCTGATGCTGCGCCTGGTCAACCTGATGGTGGACGGCTACCTGGACCTGCGCCGCGAACTCACGCGCCAGCTCGATCACTGGCAGACCGAGCTGCTCAAGCCCCGGGCGCGCTATGTGAACTGGAGCTCGCTGCTCGAAGCGCGCCTGTCGCTGCACCAGCTGGACGACATCTGCGAAGACCAGCGCAGCGCCATGCAAAACTGGATCGACGAGCTGGAAACCTGGGCCACGCCCGAAAGCAGTGCCGGCCAGCGCGACCTGGACCTGCTCAAGGTGCGCAGCCGCGACGTGCTCGAACACATCGAGCGTGTGGTGCACCATGTGCGCCGCCTTGAGCAAAGCACCGAAACCGCCGTGCAGATGCACTTTTCAGTGCAGAGCAACCGCACCAACGACATCATGCGCACGCTCACCGCGCTGACCGCGGTATTTTTGCCGCTGAACCTGATTGCGGGCATTTTTGGCATGAACTTCGAGTTCTTGCCGCTCATCCACAAGCAGGACGGATTCTGGTGGGCACTGGGCTCCATGATCACGATTGCCATGGGCCTGGTGGCGCTGTTCTGGCGCAAGCGCTACCTGGCGCGCACCGGCGGGCAGTGAGCATTCGCAGACCGCAGCGCGGATGCGAGACCGGGCCCTTGCCGGCGGACCCGTCCCGCCAACGACAGCCTACCCTACATGCTTGGCAAAGAAGGCCAGGGTGCGGTCGCGCGCGACCAGGGCCGAGGCTTCGTCATACGAGCCGCGCTGGTCGCAGTTGAAACCATGGTCGGCGTCGTACACATGCACCTGCACCTCGGGGTGCGCGCGCGCAAAGGCCTGCACGCTGTCCACCGAAATCCAGTGGTCGCGCTGGCCAAAATGCGCCAGCACCGGCACCTGGGGCTGGCGCGCCACCTCGTCTGCCGTGGTCATGCCGCCGCCGTAGTAGCACACCGCCGCCGACAAACCCTTGAGGCTGCAGGCCGCGCGCCATGTGAGCAGCCCCCCCCAGCAAAAGCCGACAATGCCCACCTTGCCGCCACCATGCTGGGCGGCATAGTCGATGGCGGCCTGGATGTCGGGCATGACACCGTCGCCGGGCAGTGCATCTACCGCCGTCTTGAAGCCGAAGCCCACGCCCATGTCGGCCTCGCTGTAGCCCAGGTCCACACCGGGCTGCACGCGCGCAAAGGTGGCGGGGGCCACTGCCAGATAGCCGCGCGCCGCAAAGCGGTCGGCCACGGCACGGATGTGCGAATTGACCCCGAAAATCTCCTGCAGCACCACCACGGCGCCGCGCGGCGGCCCATCGGGCTGCGCCACCCAGGCGGGCACCACAAAACCGTCTTGCGACGTCAGATTGACAAACTGGCCCATGCAATTGCTCCTTAAGGGAAGAAAAAAGGGCTGTGGCGCAAAGGCACCACCGCCACCCGGCGACGCATTCCGGCTCCGTGCCGGGATGCTGTAATGCACCCCATTCTTGCAGGAGACCGGTTTTGGACAAAGTGCTGCGCCTGACCGGCAGCGTCCGCACCACCACCGCCCCGCCCCGCTTTGCGCATGTCAGGAAACCGCCGATGGATCTGAAACCCCTCATCACCTTGCTGGCCATCGTGAACCCGCTGGCCATCGTGCCGTTTTTCATCCACTACACGCAGGGGTTTTCCAACGAGCAGCGCCGCCGCACCATCCGCACGGCGGCCCTGGCCTCGTTTTGCGTGATTGCCGCCTGCGCCCTGCTGGGCCTGCAGATCCTGGAGTTCTTCAACATCTCGCTGCAGAGCTTTCAGGTGGGCGGCGGCATGCTGCTGCTGATCAGCGCCATGAACATGCTCAACGCGCAGCCGGCCGAGGCCAAGACCCACACGCACGAGCTCGAGGAAGGCGCCGAGAAGGCCGCCGCGGGCAGCAGCATTGCCGTGGTGCCCCTCACCATTCCCCTGCTCACCGGGCCTGCCAGCATGTCCACCGTGGTGATCTACGCCGACCGTGCCCAAACCTTCTGGCAGCACGCGGCGCTGGTGGGCTACGGCGTGGTGATCGGGCTGGCCACGGCCCTGTGCTTTTCGCTCGCCGATCCGATCGCGCGTGTGCTGGGCAAGACAGGCATCAACGTGATGACGCGGCTGATGGGTTTGATTCTGGCGGCACTGGCCGTGGAGGTGATGGCCGACGGCCTGGGTAAGCTGTTCCCCATTCTCGTGGCGAGGTAGCTAACCGAGCACCGCCCAGGTGTGGCACGCCGTGCCCGCCGCCACGAAGCCATGCCAGACCGCATGGGCATAGCGGATGCGCGCGTCCAGCACAAAAAAGACGACACCGACGGTGTAGGCGCAGCCCCCGGCCACAAGCCACTGCGCGCCCGCCGGTGATGCGCGCTCCAAAATGGGCACCGCCGCCAGCAACACCAGCCAGCCCATGGCCAGATACCCGCCCGTGGACAGCCAGGGTGATGCCAGGCGCCCCATGGCCTTGAGCGCCATGCCTGCAGCGGCCACCAGCCACACCAGCGCCAGGACGGCGCCGCCCCATGGATCCCCGAGGTGCCCCGCCGCAAAGGCCGTGTAACTGCCCGCAATGAACAGATACACCGCGCCGTGGTCCAGCTTCAAAAAAATCTGCTTGGCGCGGCCTTCCGGCAAGGCGTGGTACACGGTGGACGCCAGGTACAGCCACACCATCGTGGCCACAAAAACGCAGACACCGGCAAAGCCCTCGACACCCCGGCTGCGCCCCCAGGAAATCAGCCAGGGACCGGCCCCGATGGCGGCGATCAGGGCCGCTGCGTGGCTCACAGCGTTGGCGATTTCCTCGCCCCGACTTTGCGGGCGCCCGGCCTGGCCAGGATGGGCGAGCCTGTTCATCGCACCCTCTAATGCCGAAGTGCGGTCTGCTGGCGGTCGCGCCAGGCGTGGTAGCGCGCCCGCTGCAGGGCAAAGAACTCCACCATGCCCCACGCCATGCCGCAACCGACCAGGCCGCACAGCATCAGCCGCCGCAACAGGTCAATCCTGCGCGGGCGCTGGGGTTGTGAATTCTTCATAGGAAAAACAGTCGTTGCCCGGCAAATCGAGCCAACGCCAGGTTTCGTCGAACAGTTCGTCGAAGAGTCTCTGCAATCCGAGCAGTTTCCACAGCATGCGAAGCCTTTGGAGAATGTTGTTGGCTGTCGCAAGTTAACTGCGCTGTGTGACAGTTTGGCGTCTGTCATCGCTTTTGCCACACCCGCCCGTTCGGTTGACACGGCAGGCCGGGTGGGCGGTATGCTGCGGCGTCACCCCCCCACAACACCACCCCACCACCGTGCCCCACAACGTTCTGCCCGAGCTGCTGGCCCTGGAAAAGATCATGGAACTGGGCGGCTCGGACCTGCAGGTCCGCGTGGTGCGCGAGGTCGGCGTGGCGTCGGACCTGCGCTTTCCCATCTATTCGATCGGCATTGGCAACCCAGCCCCCCACATCCCTGCGGTCGGCTTTTTTGGCGGTGTGCATGGCCTGGAGCGAATTGGCGCCGAGGTGGTGATTTCCTATCTGCAGAACATTGTCATGCGGCTGCGCTGGGACACCACGCTGCACCAGCAGCTCGAGCATGTGCGCCTGGTGTTCATGCCCATCGTCAACCCCGGCGGCATGTGGGCGGCCACGCGCGCCAATCCGAACGGGGTGGACCTGATGCGCAATGCGCCGGTGGAGGCCCTGGACCGCGTGCCGTTCCTGATGGGTGGCCAGCGGCTGAGCGCGGGCCTGCCCTGGTACCGCGGTCCCTTTGGCGAGCCGATGGAAATCGAGAGCCAGGCCCTGTGCGAGGTAGTGCGCACCGAGCTGCTACCCCGGCCCTTCAGCATTGCGCTGGACTGCCATTCAGGCTTCGGGGTGCGCGACCGCCTGTGGTTTCCGTTTGCCCACACCCGCAAACCCATCGAACATATCAACGAGCTGCATGCGCTCAAGAACATCTTCCTGCAGGCGCACAGCCACCACCCGTACATCATCGAACCCCAAAGCACCCAGTACCTGGCCCACGGCGACCTGTGGGATTACCTGTACCTGCAGTCCTGCGAGCAGGCCGAGCGCATCTTTCTGCCGCTGACGCTGGAGATGGGCTCGTGGATCTGGATCAAGAAGAATCCGCGCCAGCTGTTTTCGCGCATGGGCATCTTCAACCCCCTGATCGACCACCGCCAGCAACGGGTGCTGCGCCGGCATCTGTCGCTGCTCGACTTTTTGTCGCGCGCGGCCTGCAGCCACCAGCGGTGGGTTCCCGGCAAGGAACACTACGAACAACACCGCGCCAATGCACTGGCCGAGTGGTATTGAGCCGCGCCATGGACACCTGGATTCTGTTGCGCGGCCTCACCCGCGAAACCGCCCACTGGGGCCGCTTTGCTAACGATTTCCAGAGCGCATGGCCCGATGCCCAGGTCGTGGCACTCGACTTGCCGGGCAACGGCCAGCTCCATGCCCGGCCCAGCCCGCCCACCGTGCAAGGCATGGTGGCGGCCTGCCGCACCGAACTGGCAAGGCAGGGCGTGCGCCCACCGTTTCGACTGTTCGCCATGTCGCTGGGCGCCATGGTGGCCACCGAGTGGGCCCGCACGGCACCGGCGGACATCGCGGGCTGCGTGCTGGTGAACACCAGCTTGCGCCCGTTCAGCCCCTTTTTTCACCGGCTGCGACCCCGCAACTACGCGGCATTGCTGGGCCTGGCGCTGCTGCACCGGTCGCCCGAAGCCATCGAACGCACGGTATGGCGGCTGACGAGCAATGCGCCCGACCCGCGCCACGCAGTCATTGGCGATTGGGTGGCCGCCCGCGCCCGCCGCCCGGTGTCCGCCATCAACGCCCTGCGCCAATTGGTGGCCGCAGCCCGCTACCGGGCGCCCACCGTGGCGCCCAGCCCCCCCATCCTGCTGTTGGCCAGCCAGAACGACCGCCTGGTAGACAGCCGTTGCTCGCAGGCCATTGCCAAAAGCTGGCATTGCGCCCTGGCCCTGCACCCGCATGCCGGGCACGATCTGCCACTGGATGCGCCCCTGTGGGTGCTGGAGCAGGTGCAGCAATGGCTGCTGCGGGCTGATCCGTCAAAAATTTAGTAAAAACGGCTTGTAGCCCAATCTCATAAAGCGCTATTAGCTATTATTAAAATAGCAAATTCAGACGGCAAATCGCCTCAGAGGCTGAGCGTTTTTCGGCCGTGCCCGAAAGGCGCGTCAAAACGCGCCGGGTCTAGGCGCAAAACACAGCCATAGCTCGGCTATGGCGAGTATTTGCAACGACGAGCCGGTGTGTTTTGGCGTGCAAGGCGGGCATGGATGAAAGACTCTCAGCCTCTCAGACCGTCACCGTGCAGTTGCGCCCCTGATTCTTGGCGGTGTACAGCGCCGCATCCAGGGCGCGCAGAGTGAGGTCGAGCGGGCGCGCGGGGTCGAAATGGGCCAGCCCCACGCTGGCCGAAAGGTGCAGTGGCGGCACCACGCCGGGCACGGCGGCGGCGGCCAGCGCGGCGTGCAGCCGCTGCGCCACCACCCGGCCTTCTGCCACGCTGGTGGCGGGCAGCAAGGCCAGAAACTCTTCCCCGCCCCAGCGGCTGACCACATCGGAGGCCCGGAACACATCGCGGCAGGTCGCGGCGAACAGCCGCAGGGCCTCGTCGCCGACATGGTGGCCATAGCGGTCGTTGACCTGTTTGAACCAGTCGATGTCCATCATCAGCAGGCACGCGACGGCGCCCCCGCGCTGCAGCAGGGCCTGCTGCTGGCGCAGGCGCTCGGTGAACGAGCGGCGGTTGGCCAGCCCCGTCAGAACATCGGTATGGGCCAGCGTGGCCATGCGCTGGCGTGCCTCGTCGAGCTCTCGCACCATCTGGCCCTGGCGGTCGTTGGCGAGCTTGAGCTCCAGCAGGCGCATCACCTGGCGCGCCAGCACGTCGAGCATTTCCTGCTGGGGCAGGCCCAACTCGCGCGGCTGATAGTCCAGCACACACACGGTGCCCAGCGCAATGCCGTCCGGGGTGACCAGCGGCGCCCCCGCATAAAACCGCACGCCCTGGGGCCGCGTTACCAGCGGATTAGAGGCAAAGCGCGCATCCTGCAACAGGTCGGGCACGACGAACACGCCTTGAGCCTGGATGGCGAACCGGCAGACGGACTGGTCGATCGGGGTTTCGCGCCGTCCCAGGCCGATTTCGGCCTTGAACCACTGGCGATCGCGGTCCACCAAACTGATGAGCGCGATGGGTGCAGCGCAAATATGGCGGGCCAACCGGGCCAGATCGTCGAAGGCCAGCTCCAGGGGCGTATCCAGAATGCCGTAGTGACGCAGCGCCTGCAAGCGCGCACTTTCATCACCGGTCAGATCACCTGGCAGCGCGCAGGCGGCAGTGTCATCCATGGGTCGTGGGCCCGTTGCGCCAGAAGTTGTAGGGGGCGCAGAGCTTGCCACACAACCATGCCCGGCGCACCCCCGGTTACGCACAACCACGGGCCGTGGCGGGGCTTCGGGGGGCGGCAAATCCGCCAGCGCTGCACAGATGCGCGGCTGGCCGTTTATTGGCCGTACATGCGCTTGGCGTCGTCCACGCACTTGGACTTGACGTCGCCCTGCATGGTGTCGCAGCGTTCCTTGGCGGCCTTGTAGTTGGCCTCGTTCTTTTCCGCAGCAGCGTCTTTGCGCGCCTCGGCAACGGCAGCGCCCTTGGCGGCGGGCGTGTCGGCGGGTTTGGCCTTCACTTCGGCGACCTTGGCGTTTTCCTTGGCCGTCACATGGGCTGCCTTGGCGTCTTTCACGCAGACGTCCTTGGCGTTACCGCTGAGGTCATCGCATTTTTCCTTGGCGACTGCGTAGTCGGCATCCGCCCGGGCCACGCGGGCCTTGTAGTCGGCTTTCGGGCTGGGTTTGTATTGGGCTTCCAGTTCGGCCTTGGCGACATCTTCATGGCCCTTGGCTTCCTTGACGCAAATGTCCTTGGCGTTGCCGGTCAGGGCATTGCATTTGTCCTTGCTCGCCTTGTATTCAGCCGAGATGGTGTCTTTCGCCGCCTTGTACTCTGGCTGGGTCAGTGCGAAAGCGCTGGTGGCCAACAGGGCGGCGGTAACGGTGGCAATCAGTGTGCGTGCAATTTTCATGGCGTGTTCCTCGGTGGAAATCGGGGAAAAATCAGGGGAAAGGGGCGCAGGCGCAGCAGCGTCTGCAAGCAGGCCAACGGCGTTCTCAGGCCGTTGGCCCAGTGGTTCAAGGCGTCAATCCTTGAAGCGGAAATCAGGGTGGCGGTCCTGCCATTCCTTGAGCTGCTTTTCAGCCGCGTCGCGGGCGATGCCATGGCGTTCCTGGAGCTTGCCCAGAAACTGGTCGCGCCGGCCGGCGATCACATCAAAATCGTCATCGGTCAGCTTGCCCCATTGCTCGACCAACTTGCCCTTGAATTGCTTCCAGTTGCCTTGGATGGTGTCTTCGTTCATGGTGTGCTTCCTCGAAAATTCGCCTCAGCCATCCACCCGGAATGCGTGGAACATGTGCGTGATGCGATGGAGTCCACTGTAGAAACGACAGGCGCCGCGCCGCGTAGTCCATGCCGGGGACCACGCGTCAGCCCAGGCCTACGGGCCTGACAGACAAACACCCTGAATAAGAACGTGTTCACGTTCTAAGCCACCGGCTGGCGGCGTTGCGGCGCCCGGCCCCCATCACGGCAGGCGGCGCGATGGCAGGCGCTGCTCAGCGCCCCAGTTGCTCAAGCCATTGCGTCAGCTCGTGCGCCACCTGGTCGGTGGCTTCGGCCAATGCCCGGGTGCCGCCGGCGGCATCGGCGCTGGCTGCCGGGCGCTGCACGATGAAAACCCGCTGGCCCAGCAACGTTTCACCGGCCTGCGCGGGCTCTGCCAGCGTGGCACGCAGGCGCACCAGGCCGGCGCTTTCGGTGGCGCTGGTGAAGACCTGGCTGAACTCCTCCAGCTCCACACGCAACACGACGGGCAGCTTGCCGCTGGCGCGGGCCTGGGCTGCACCGCTTTCGGCCGTCAGCACGGCGCGGCGCTGGCCCAGCTGGTCGCGCAGGTGTTGCTGCACCAGCTGCGCAGGTGGCTGGCTCCAGCGGGCCTGGGTGTAGGGGCGCAACTGGCGGGCCTCGGCGTAGGCCAGGCGGTAGAGCACGGCGGTGCTACCTTCGGCCAAACCCGGGGCCTCGACATCGGCCAGCGCCAGAGGCGGCAGCGGTGCGCGCCGGTCGGCGGGCACCGGCGCCATGGCGCCCGGGCCAAAGTCGTAGTGCACGGGGCGCGAGGGCGGCGCAGGCAAGGCCGAGCATCCCGCCAGGAATGCAGCAACAAATATGGCTCCAGCGCTTATCCCATAAGCGCTTACAGCTATGATTTTGATAGTTTTCATGGCGAATTGCATCAGGGTTGAACCTTGGGTGCCTCAAACCCGGGCTCACCCGGACCGGCGTTGACCCGGCCGGGGCCATAAATGAAAAGCTGCGGGTTTTCGTTGATTCCACCGGCCGTGCGCCCGAACTGGCGCGCGGCACGCGAGGCATCGTCGGCGGCACGGTTGACGCGCGGCAGGGTGCTGTTGCCGAACTGGTCGGCGGCGCGCGCCAGGGCCTGGGTGCCCTGGGTGATCTGGTCCAGGGCGCCGCCTTCGGCGCTCAGGCGCCGGGTGGTCTGGCCGATGTCGCTGGCCAGCGTGGACACCTGGGCGCCGGCCTGCTGCAAGGCCTGCAAGGTCTGGCGTGCATCGCCCGCCAGGGGCGGCAGGGCAGCCAGGGCGGGGTCCAGGCGCTCTGTCACGGTGGTGTCCAGCCGCTGACTCAGGGCCGCCACGCTGCTGGCCGCCTGCCCCATGTTGTCGAGCACCTTGCTGACCCGCTGCTGGTTGTCGTCGCCCAGCAGCTGGTTGATGCGTTGCGTGGCTTCCTGGACCTGGCCCAGGATGGCGGGGCCCTGCTCTGCCAGGCGCGACAGGGGCGAGCTGCGCAACGGCAGCCGGGGCAGACCGCTGGGGCCGGGGGGCTGCACCGCCTGCGCCTCGCCCTCATCGTCCAGCTGCACATGGGCCAGGCCGGTGACGCCCTGGTAGCCCAGCACGGCGAAGGTGCTGGGGGTGATGGGGGCCTGGTCATTGACGGCGATGCGGATCAGCACATTGCCCGGGACCTGGGGGTCAAAGCCGATGCGCGTCACCTTGCCCACGGCCACGCCCTTATAGCGCACGGCGGCCTGGGGTTGCAGGCCGGTGACGCCGTCCTTGCTGGTCATTTCGTATTGCTGGTAGCTGGTGTTGTCGCGGGTGAGCCACATGGCCAGGCCCGCCAGCATGGCGGCCACCACCAGCACGAAGATGCCGGCGGCGAAAGCATGGGATTTGTTTTCCATCAGGGTTCCTTGGCAGTGACCACGGTGTGCGTCGGCGCCATGGCGCGCTGGCCGCGTTCACCCAGAAAAAAGTGTTCAATGAACGGATGAGGGTAGCGCGCAACGTCACGCGGCGCTCCGGTCACCAGGACTTTCTTGTCCGCCAGCACGGCCACGCGGGTGCTGAGGGCAAAGAGGGTGTCGAGGTCGTGCGTGACCATCACCACCGTCAGGCCCAGGGCCTGGTGCAATTCGCGCAGCAGGGCCACGAAGTCGTCGGAGCTGCTCGGGTCCAGCCCCGCCGTGGGCTCGTCAAGCAGCAGCAGCGGCGGGTCCATGATGAGCGCCCGCGCCAGCGCCACGCGCTTGATCATGCCGCCCGAAAGGTCGGCAGGCATGCGGGTGGCGTGCTCGGGCTTGAGGCCCGCCATCTGCAGCTTGACCAGCGCCGCATCGCGCACCACATCGGCGGGCAAGGTGCCTTGCTCGCGCAGCGCAAACGCCACGTTGTCGAGCACGTTGAACGCCGAATACAGGGCCCCTTGCTGAAACAGCATGCCCACCCGGCTGGCAGCGCCTTCGCGCCCCATTTCCGAGGCCGGCTGGCCCAGCACCGTGACGCTCCCGCGCGTCGGTCTGGCCAGGCCCAGCATCTGGCGCAGCAGCACGGTCTTGCCGGTGCCCGAGCCGCCCACCAACGCCAGGATCTCGCCACGTTGCACCGACAACTGCAGGTCCTGGTGCACGGTAAAGGCTTCGTCGCCCTTGCCGAACGTGGTCCACAGGCCTTGCACGTCCACGACGGGCGGCTCGCCCGGCGCCATGGCCATGTGCTCGGGCGGCTCGATACGTTCTGTCATGGTCGTGCCTTCTCGGCGACACCAGGACCCCGACCGCCAAAACCGGCTCGGCCCAGGCCAGTGCCACCGTGGAACCGGCTTTGCCGGGCCAGGGGTGGCGTCCCCCCTTGGGGGGAAGGAGCGAAGCGACACAGGGGGGGCTTCATATTCCGATGTTCTTGAACGCCACGGCAAACAGCGCGTCCACGATGATGACCATGGTGATGGATGTCACCACCGAGGCCGTGGTGCCCTCGCCCAGGCTCTGCGTGTTGGGCTTGACGCGCAGGCCCCAGTGGCAGCCGATCAGGGCAATCAGGGCGCCAAACACCACCGACTTGGCCATGGCCAGCCCGAGGTTGCCGATCTTCACCGCCGCAGGCAGCGCCTGGGCAAAGTAGGCCGGCGAAATGCCCATGGCGACATCGGCCGCCAGCATGCCGCCCGCCAGCGCCGCCAGCGTGGTCCACACGCTGATGAGGGGCATGGCCAGCGCCAGCGCCAGCGTGCGCGGCAGCACCAGGCGAAAGCCGTGGGGTATGCCCATCACGCGCATGGCGTCGAGCTCTTCGGTAACCCGCATCACGCCAATCTGCGCCGTGATGGCCGAGCCCGACCGGCCCGCCACCAAAATGGCCGCCAGCATGGGCCCCAACTCGCGGATCAGCGAAATGCCCAGGATGTTGACGATGAACGACTCGGCCCCGAACTGGCGCAGCTGCAGGCTCATCAGGTAGGCCAGCACCACGCCGATCAGAAAACCCACCAGCGCCGTGATGGGCAACGCCGTGGTGCCCATGCGGTACACATGGCCCGACACGTCGCGCCAGGGCCCGCGCTGCGGGGCACGCACCAGCCGCACGAGGTCGAGCGTCAGCTGCCCTACCAGTTGCACCATGTGCCGGGCGTGGTCCAGGCCGTGCAGCACCAGCACGCCCAGGTGATCCATCTGGCCAGAAAGGCGCCAGGGTTCCGCCGGCGGCGGCACCACCGTGAGGCTGGCCACGCGCTCCAGCATGACCCGCTGGGGGTCGGTGAGCTGCACATGTTCGGGCCACTTCTGGCCCCATTGCTTCCAGAGCACCTGCGCGCCCACATGGTCCAGCCATTGCAGGCTGCGCAGATCCCAGCCGCCCGCCGGCGCCGCATGCTCGCGCAACTGGGCCGCCAGCGCGCGCCAGTGCGTGCGCTGGCCCAGCTCGGCCGCACCCCAGCGCCCCAGCAGTTGCGCCTGGGGCCCCTGGGGTGATTCAGCACGGACGATGCGGGGCGACAGTTCGCTCATGGATGGGGCGGCGTGAGCCGCCATGGTTGGGGAAATATCAGGTGCGCCGCATCGGCCGCACGCGCCAGGACAATGCGCAGCACACAAGCACAGCCGCAAGCCCCGTGCGTGCAATTATTATCAAATTGGCCGCTAGCGCAACCCCAACAAGCGCCATTAGCTACAAATAGCGTAGCACTTCGCGTTTCTACCCTCGACAGCTGGATTGCCCGCCGCACAATGGCGCCCAACTACGTTCTTGTCCCGCGCACCACCGCAGCCAGCATTCCATCCATGAGCGACACCACGTTTGACTACATCATCATCGGCGGCGGCACCGCCGGCGCCCTGCTCTGCAACCGCCTGAGTGCCGATGGCCGCCACCGCGTGCTGCTCATCGAGGCGGGCCGCAAGGACGACTACCACTGGATCCATATCCCCGTGGGCTACCTGTACTGCATTGGCAACCCGCGCACCGACTGGCTCTACCATACCGAGCCCGACGCCGGCCTGAACGGCCGCACCCTGCGCTACCCGCGCGGCAAGACGCTGGGCGGCTGCAGCAGCATCAACGGCATGATCTACATGCGCGGCCAGGCGCGCGACTACGACCAGTGGGCCGAGCTGACGGGCGACGACAGCTGGCGCTGGGACAACACGCTGCCCTACTTTCGGCGCCACGAAGACCACTGGCGCCTCGATCAGCCCGGAGGCGTGAACGAAAATTTCAAGCGCCTGCACGGCAACAAGAGCACCGGCGGCACGGGCGAATGGCGCGTGGAAAAGCAGCGCCTGCGCTGGGATGTGCTCGACGCCTTTGCCCAGGCTGCGCAGCAGGCAGGCATTCCGGCCACCGATGATTTCAACGGCGGCAGCAACGAAGGCGTGGGCTACTTCGAGGTCAATCAGAAAAATGGCTGGCGCTGGAACACGGCCAAGGCCTTCCTGCGCCCTACCTGCTACGGCCGTTCCAACTTCGAGATGTGGACCGCCGCGCAAGCGACCCAGCTCATCATCGAGACGCAGCCGGACGGCAGCCAGCGCTGCACCGGCGTGCAGGTGTGGGACGGGCACGAGATGGTCACGGCCAGCGCCACCGAAGAAGTCATCCTGAGCGCTGGCGCCGTCAACTCGCCCCAGCTGCTGCAGCTGTCGGGCATCGGACCCGCAGCACTGCTGCGCCAGCATGGCATTGATGTGGTGCACGACCTGCCGGGCGTGGGCGCCAACCTGCAGGACCACCTGCAGATCCGTGCGGTGTTCAAGGTGCAGGGCGTGCAGACGCTCAACACCATGGCCAACACGCTGTGGGGCAAGGCCAAAATCGGGCTCGAATACGCCACCAAGCGCAGCGGCCCCATGAGCATGGCCCCGTCGCAGTTGGGCGCCTTCACGCGCAGCAGCGCCGACCAGCCGTATCCCAACATCGAGTACCACGTACAGCCCCTGTCACTCGACGCTTTCGGCGAGCCGCTGCACAGCTTTCCAGCCTTCACGGCGAGCGTGTGCAACCTCAACCCCACCAGCCGGGGCACGGTCAACATCAAGAGCGCCGACTTCAAAGCCGCGCCCGCCATTGCGCCCAACTACCTGAGCACGCCCGAAGACCGCCAGGTGGCCGCCGACAGCCTGCGCGTGACGCGCCGCATCGTGGCCCAGCCCGCACTGGCCAAATACCAGCCCGAAGAATGGAAGCCCGGCGTACAGTTTGAGAGCGACGAAGACTTGGCAAGGCTGGCTGGCGACATCGCCACCACCATCTTTCACCCCGTGGGCACAACCAAGATGGGGCGGGACGATGACCCGATGGCGGTGCTCGACTCGCAGCTGCGTGTGCGCGGCATTGATGGCCTGCGCGTGGTGGATGCGGGCGCCATGCCCACCATCACCAGCGGCAACACCAATTCGCCCACGCTGATGCTGGCCGAGAAGGCGGCCGAATGGATTCTGCAGGCACGCAAGGCAGCTTCCTGACGCTAGGCAGCCGGTCCCACGGCCCACGCGGTGGCGGCCGCAGGCACATGGACAGTCATCACAAAAACCCTGGGTGGCTGGGTGGAACCGGTTTTAGCGGATGCCGCCCACGTAGCGAGGCATCTCAGGCGGGGGCTCGGTGGATGGTGGTGGCGCGATGCGCTGGCGCACGGCCTGCGCGGCCACATCCAACACCGGGCGGCGTGCTGCGCCGGGCGGTTCGGCATGGACGGCGCGGTCCAGTCGGTCGGCCCACTCGGCCAGTTCAGGCAGGTTGTCCTCCTGGGCACGCTGGCGCGCAAAACGCACGATCTCCAGCGCATAGTCGGCATTGACCGCCATCCATTCGGTGTCGGTCACGCGCCCCGTCTTGCGACGCAGCAGTACATGCAGATGGGCGGCAATGGCAAGTCTGTCGGTGTCTGGCATGGCACAGTCCTTTCAGCCACCCAGGCGTTCGCGATGCTGGGCAATGTCGAGCCCGGCCTGCTCGCTCTGCTCGTCCACACGCAAACCCATCGCAAAATTGACAAGCCACAGCAGCGCGGCCGTCACCACCAGACTGTAGGCCATCACCGCACCCACACCAATGGCCTGTGTGAGCAGGCTGCCCTGCACGCCCCCCACCGTTTTGCTGGCCAGCACGCCCGTGAGCAACGAGCCCACGATGCCCCCAATGCCATGCACACCGAAAACGTCCAGCGAATCGTCGGCACGCAGTAGACGCTTGAGCCCCGTAGCCCCCCAGTAACACGCCAGCCCGGCCACCAGGCCAATCACTACCGCAGAGCGCAGCGTGACAAAACCCGCGGCCGGGGTGATGGCCACCAACCCCGCCACCAGCCCAGAGCACAGCCCCAGCAAAGACGGGCGACCCCGCACCACCCATTCGCCCAGCATCCAGGACAAGGCACCCGCTGCTGCTGCCAGGTGCGTGACCGCCATCGCCAGCCCGGCGCGCCCATCCGCCGCCACGGCCGAGCCAGCGTTGAAGCCAAACCAGCCCACCCACAGCATGCCGGCGCCTGCCATGGTGAGCCCCAGGTTGTAGGGCTCGAAGGGCTCGCGTCCGTACCCCGTGCGGCGGCCGAGGAACCAGGCACACACCAGTCCGGCCACGCCCGCATTCACGTGCACCACCGAGCCGCCGGCAAAGTCGAGCGCGCCCATCTGCGCCAGCCAGCCGCCGGGCTCCCACACCCAGTGCGCCACGGGGGCATAGACCACCACGGTCCATAGACCGATAAAGGCCAGCATGGCGGAAAACCGCATGCGCTCCACCAACGCGCCCACCAGCAGCGCGGCCGTGATGACGGCAAACGTGAGCTGGAACATGGCGTACACCGACTCGGGGATGCGCGGGGCCACATGGCTCACGGCCAGCTTGCCCTCTGCCAGCTGGAAATCGAGCCCCGTGAAACCCATGCGGTCCAGCCCCCCCAGCCAGGCGTTGCCTGGAGTGAACGCCAGCGAATACCCCGCCGCAAACCACAACAAGCTGACCAGTGCCGCAATGGCCACCACGCTGGCCATGGTGTTGAGCACGTTTTTCTTGCGCACCATACCGGCATAAAAGAGCGCGATGCCCGGCAGCGTCATCAGCAGCACCAGGGCGGTGGAAGTCATCATCCAGGCGGTATCGGCCGCGCTCACCGTATCCTGCGCCACCAGCGTTGGGCGCGTCAGTGGCGCCGCAGCGGCTGGCGCCACCGTGGCTGCGTTTGCCATGGCTGGCGGCGCTGTCTGGGCCATTGCACTGACGCACAGCCCCAGACTCAACGATACAACCGCAATGAACCGGTGCATAAATGACCGCATAAGCGCTCCCTTTCGCAAATTGTTACAAGCGCATTGCACAAGCCATGCCAGCCAACGCCCCCCGATTCAGGGCAAAAGCCGCTCTGCACGCCTGCAAAAGGGTGCGGGAAACTCCCAATGCACCACCGCAGTGCAGCCGCTAAAGTTGCGGCACTCGAAAGCGCGCTTCGGTGTGCCAAGCGAGGGGCCCGAGGAGACATCTCTACCAACAATCAAATTTCAAGCACCCAACGAGGTGTATTCTTTTTTCAGGCGCCGGTGATCCCGGCGCCTTTTTCTTGCCTGTTTTCAGCGAAAACCATCCGCACCATGGCGCCAGAAATCACTAAATTGATAGCAAACAAGGTGCGAAAATACGGCGATGGAATGGATTTTTATCACCCTGGCCTCGCTGCTCGCAGGCTTTGTGGATGCGATTGTGGGCGGCGGGGGGCTGGTGATGGTGCCGGCGCTGTTTGCGGCTTTTCCGGGCGCGCCACCGGCCACGCTGCTGGGCACCAACAAGGCGGCATCGGTGTGGGGAACGGCCATGGCCACCTGGCAGTACAGCCGGCGCGTGCAGATCCGCTGGACCGCCATGCTGCCCGCTGCCGCGGCTGGATTCATGGGCGCATTCGCAGGTGCGTGGACGGTCACGGTCTTGTCGGCCGACTTCCTGCGCAAGCTGCTGCCCCTCGTGCTGCTGTGCGTGCTGGCCTACACCCTGGCCAAAAAGGAACTGGGGCGGCACCACATACCGCGCTATGCGGGCCGGACCGAAGTGCTGGCGGCCTGCCTGATCGGCGTGCTCATCGGTTTTTATGACGGTTTCTTCGGGCCCGGCACCGGCAGTTTCTTCGTCTTCCTGTTCGTGCGGTTGCTGGGCTACGACTTTCTCAATGCATCGGCCTCAGCCAAACTGCTCAACTGCGCCACCAATATTGCCGCCATTGCACTGTTTGCCGCCAAGGGCCATGTGTGGTGGCACTACGCGGTCACTCTCGCCGTGGCCAACGTGGTGGGCAGCCTGCTGGGCACGCACATGGCGCTCAAGCACGGCACAGGCTTTGTGCGGGGCATCTTCATCGTGGTCGTGGGCACCTTGATCCTCAAGACGGGCTACGACGCCTTTCTGCGCTGAAGCGCCCGCCTGCGCACGCTGCGAAAACAACAGTCCAGGCGGCAGGGGCCGCACTCTATAATTCATTGCGACAATTTTGTGACGCCCGCCACCTTTGGGCGCTATCATTTTCCTGGCTCCGGTTGCGTGACCCGCAAGCCGGATTTTTTTGTATCTGTACCACCCCAAGACAGGATTCACCATGAAGCTCTTTCGGTTCATCGCCTCCGCCGTGGCACTGTGTGCTGCCTTTTCCGTGCAGGCCCGCTCCCTCGATGAGATCAAGAAGGGCGGCAAGATCGTTGTGGCCACTGAAGGACAATTTGCGCCCTTCAACTACTTCAAGGGCACCACGCTGACGGGCTTTGAGGTGGAAGTGGCAGAACTCACGGCCAAGAAAATGGGCGTGAAGATCGAGTGGAAAACCATCGGTTTTGATGCCCTGCTGACCGGCCTGAAGCAGGACCGCTGGGACCTGGTGATCGCATCCCACGGCGTGACCGACGAGCGCGCCAAGGCCGTCACGTTCACCGCGCCGCACTATTGCTCTGGCGGCATGGTGATTGCCATGGACCCCGCAATCCGCAGCGCCAAGGACCTGGCCGGCAAGATCGTCGCCGTGCAGACCGGCACGAGCTACCTGGAAAATGTCCAGAAGGTCACGACCATCAAGGAAATGAAGAACTTCCCCACCGATGTGGATGCGCGCAGCGCGCTCACCTCGCGCCGGGTGGACGCCTGGGTGACCGACCGTTTCGTCGCCAAGGAAGTGGTGGCGAAGAACCCCAAGGCAGGTCTCCAACTGGGTGAAATGGTGTTCATCGAGCGCATCGCCTCGGCGGTTGCCAAGGGCAACCAGCCCCTGGCCGATGCGTGGAGCAAGGCCCTGGCCGAAACCATGGCCGATGGCAGCTACGCCGCCGTGTCGAAAAAGTACTTCAACGAAGACGTACGCTGCAACTGAAAACGGGGCTTCGGCCCTCTCTGATCCATGCTCATAGCCCTTTGGCCGCGCCACTGGAGCCGCCCGCAGCGTAGCAACGCCACGCTGATTGCGGCCCTGGTCCTGATGGTGTTCATGCTGGCCCTTCTCGGCCAGATACTTTCTTTTTTCCCCGAACCCATCGGCTCCAACGCCCAGGCATTTTCCGATGGCGCGCGAACCACCCTGTGGCTGACTCTGATCAGCGGCGCCGTGGGCCTGGTGTTGGGCACGGCGGCCGCACTGGCGCGCACCGCCCGCTGGATCGGTTTGCGCTGGCTGGCGGGTTTCTACATCTGGGCCATTCGCGGAACGCCGTTGCTGGTCCAGATCCTGTTTGTCTACTTCGCGCTCCCGGTGCTGGTGCCTGGACTGAACCTGCCCGACTTTGCCGCCGCCGTCGTGGCACTGGGGCTGAACGTGGGCGCCTACAACGCCGAGGCCATTCGCGCGGGCCTGCTGGCGGTGCCCCGGGGGCAGACGGAAGCGGCACGCGCGCTGGGTCTTGGGCACGGCCATGTGTTTTTCGATGTGGTGTTTCCGCAGGCTTTCAAGATATCGCTGCCTCCCCTGGTCAGCAACTTCGTGGCACTGCTCAAGGATTCCTCGCTGGCCTACGCGATTGGCGTGGTCGAACTGACCAATGTGGGCAACCGCATCCAGTCCGCAACCTTTCAGCCCATTGCCACGCTGACCACCGTGGCCCTGACCTACCTGCTGCTGACCACGCTGGTAACGCAGCTTTCCAACGCCATCGAACACCGTTTTGATGTCGAAGGACGCATCCAATGAGCGACCCGACGCCTTACATCGTGGCAGAGAATGTCTGCAAGTCCTTTGGCACGAACCAGGTGCTTAAGGATGTGTCCACGCACTTCAACACTGGCGAGGTGACCGTCATCATTGGCGCGTCAGGCTCGGGGAAAAGCACCCTGCTGCGCGCCATCAACCGGCTGGAACCGCACGACAGCGGCACCATCCGCATCGGTGGCGTGCCCGTCACCGACGACCCCCGCACCCTGCAACAGCAGCGCTGCGAGGTGGGCATGGTGTTCCAGCAGTTCAACCTGTTTGGCCACATGAGCGCGCTCGAAAACGTTGCCCTGGCCCCGCGGCGCCTGCGCCATCTCGCCAGGGCCCAGGCCAACGAGCAGGCGATGACCCTGCTGCGCCGCGTGGGCATGCAGGACCATGCGCACAAGTACCCCTGGCAGTTGTCCGGGGGGCAGCAGCAGCGCGTGGCCATCGCCCGCGCCCTGGCCATGGCGCCGAAGGTGATGCTCTTTGACGAGCCGACCTCGGCGCTCGACCCCGAGATGGTGCAGGAAGTGCTCGACGTGATGCGCGAACTGGCGCGCGGCGGCATGACCATGATCGTGGTGACCCACGAGATGGGCTTTGCACGCGAGGTGGCGGACCGTGTGCTGTTTTTCGATAAAGGGCGCATTGCGCACGATGCGCCCCCTGCCGAGTTCTTCAACAATCCCGGAAACGACCGTATCCGCGCCTTCATTGGCCGGATGGGTGCCTGAAAAGCCGCGTCCACGCCGAATGGGTGACCGCAAGGCCTCCCGGCGCCGGGGCTGCGGCACGGCCCTCGCGTCGTCTTCCGCTCTTTTCACATCAGCGCACTGGCCCGGCCCGTGCACGCGCTGAAGACTGTCCCGATATTTATGCGATCTGAACGTTTTGGCCTCATCGCCCTGCTGGTGGTGACCACTGTGTGGGGAACCACCTTCCCCGCCATGAAGCTGCTGTCGGCGCACCTCGATGCCCTGCAGATCATCTGGTTGCGTTTTGCCCTGGCCCTTTTGGTGCTGGCCCCGCTGTGGGTGGGCATGCGGCCCCAGGAACGCCTGTGGGGTTGCGCACTGGGGCTGCTGCTGTTTCTGGCGTTCTGGCTCCAGATTGAAGGTCTGGCACGCACCAGCAGCAATCGCAATGCGTTTGTTACCGGACTCAATGTGCTCGTGGTGCCCCTGATCGCCATGGCGGCCCTGGGTCGCCGCTATGGCTGGCGCCTGTGGGCGGCCTGCGCCATGGCCTTCGCCGGCATGGCATTGATGTTCCACGAGAACGAGCCCTGGAATCTGGGCGATTCGCTCACGCTGGCCAGCACGGTGTTCTATGCCATCTATATCCTGGTGCTGGAAGAATGCGCACGCCGCACATCAGTGCACCCGCTGCGTGCCACGCGCATGGCTGCCGCACAGGCAGCCGTGATGTGCGCGGCCGCCACGGTGCTGTTGCTGGCGCGCGATGGCAGCATGGACTGGGTGCAATCGCTGGGCAGCCTGCAGGCGTCGAGCTGGCTGGCGCTTGTGTACCTGGGTTTTCTGGCCAGCGTGGTTGTGGTGACCTTGCAGGCCTGGGGCCAGCAGCGCGTGGATGCCATGCGCAGTGCCATCGTGTTTGGCCTGGAGCCGGTTTTTGCGGCCCTGACCGCCTGGGCGCTGCTGGGCGAACGCCTGGGATGGCACGGGCTGAGCGGAGCGGCGTTGATTGTGGCCGCCCTGGTTTTCAGCCAGATCCAGCCACCCCAGCGGACCACAGCCACCCCGGTCGCGTGAAGCTGGTGGCGCCACAATTTTGAGTGAAATACGGCCTAAGCGCTTATATAGCAAGCGCCAATAGCTATCATTTTTAATGAATCTAGGGCGCCAGCAGCGGAACATCGGCAGCAGCACGCGGCTTGCCGATGGGTGCCGAGGCCTGGCCTTTTTGCACGGCCGCAATGTCGGCCTCGCTCGGATATTCCCCCGTCAACCAGTAGTCGAACACCCTGCGCGCAATGGGCGCGGCGTGCGCAGCGCCAAAGCCGGCGTTTTCGACAATAAGCGCCAGCGCAATCGTTGGGGCTTCGGCGGGCGCGAACGCCGTGAACAGGGAGTGGTCGCGCTGGTGTTCCTCCAGCGCCCGGGCGTTGTAGCGCACGTTCTGCCCCAGGCTCACCGCCTGGGCGGTGCCGGTCTTGCCCCCTGAGGTGTAGGGGGCCCCCGCAAACACGCGCGTGCCTGTGCCACCCTTGTTCACGGCCACCATCGCATTGCGCACGATGTCCACGTTTTTGGGCAGATAGCCGAGGTTTTCGCCCGGCGGCTGAACAATCTCGGTCACCGCCCCCGTGACCGCATTTTTCACCGCCTTGCCCATGTGCGGGCGATAGCGGATTCCACCGTTGGCCATGGTGGCCTGGGCCAACGCCAACTGCAGCATGGTGAAGTTGTTATAGCCCTGACCGATGCCCAGCGACACGGTTTCGCCCGGGAACCAGCGCTTCATGTCCGGGCGCTTGTAGGCGTTGCGCTTCCACGCGGTGCTTGGCAACGTACCGCGCACCTCGCCATTGAGGTCAATGCCGGTCGGCTGGCCAAAGCTCAGCGGTTTCATGAAATCGTGAATGGCATCGACGCCCATGTCCACGGCCAGCGAGTAAAAGTAGGTGTTGCTCGAAAACTGGATGGCCCGGTGCATGTCCACGCCGCCCAGCCCCCCTTCGTGGCTGCGAAAGGTGTGGCCGCCAAAAGTGTAGAAACCCGGGTCGTTCATCACCAGGGTGGGCGAGCGCTTATTCAACTGCAGCGCCGCCAGCGCCATGAAGGGCTTGTAGGTGGAGCCAGGCGGGTAGGTGCCGCGCAAGGCGCGGTTGAGCAGCGGCTTGTCGATGGACTCGTTGAGCGCGGCCCAGTTTTCCGAATCGATGCCCTCGACAAACAGGTTGGGGTCGAACGTGGGCTTGCTGACCAGCGCCAGGATTTCGCCGTTGCGCGGGTCGATGGCCACCAGTGCGCCGCGGCGGGATCCATACAACTCTTCAATGAGCTTTTGCAGTTTGATGTCGATCGACAGCATCACGCTGTCGCCGGGCGTGGCCGCGCGGCTGGACAGCTTGCGCACGGCCCGGCCGCCTGCCGATGTCTCCATCTGCTCCACGCCCGTGGTGCCGTGCAATGCCGCTTCGTAACTCTGCTCAATGCCCAGTTTGCCGATGTACTCGGTGCCGCGGTAGTTGGCCTCGTCGTCGGAGTCCTGTATCCGGGCCTTCTCCGCCTGGTTGATGCGCCCGATGTAGCCGATGGCGTGGCTTGCGACTTCCCCCAGGGGATAGTTACGAAAGAGCCGTGCCTTGACGTCCACACCGGGGAAGCGGTAGCGCTGCGCCGTAAAGCGCGCCACCTCCTCGTCCGTCAGGCGGGTGCGGATGGGCAGCGATTCGAAATTGCGCGACTCTTCCATCAACCGCTTGAAGCGGCGGCGGTCCCGGGTCTGTATCTCCACCACCTTCGACAAGCCATCAATGGTTTCATCCAGCACTCCTGCCCGCGATGGCGTGATTTCGAGCGTGTAGGCCGCATAGTTGGTTGCCAGCACCACGCCGTTGCGGTCCAGGATGAGACCGCGGTTGGGAACGATGGGAACGATCGCCGTGCGGTTGCTCTCGGCCTGCGCCGCGAGGTCTTCGTGCCGCACTACCTGCAAAAAGAGCAGGCGTGCCACGATCAGGCAGAACGCCAGAAAAACCACTGCGCCAATCACCAACACGCGCGTGCGAAAACGCGATGCCTCGGCCTCGACGTTGCGCAGTTCCGTCATGGCATCCAACCTTCGGCCGCGTGCGCACTGCGCGCGCAAGCCGTGGCGCGCAGCGCGTCAGAATGGAATAAGGCGCACGCCGTCATGCTCAAAGAAGACCTCACAGGGGCCTCACAGGGGCCGGTTCTCATCGCGATCAGGCGGACGACGCTGCGGCGCCAGCAGCACCCAGCTGGCCAAGGGCCAGAGCAAGGCCTCCAACACAGGCGCGAGCAAGCCCCAGAGACCAGGAAAGATTCCGCCACCCACCATGCGCAGCAACAGCTCCACCGCATGGGCCAGCAAAAACAAGAGGAACACCTGCAGCGCCTGGGATGGAACACTGAACCACAGCAGACGGCGATGCATTGCCATCGCGCCAAATGACAGCACCGTATAGACCAGGGCATGCTGACCCAGCCAGGACGACTGGTGGACATCCATGCACAGGCCCAGCACGAAGGCGACTCCCATGCCGACGCGCTGGGGCTGGTGCACCACCCAAAATGTCAGCAGCAGCATCAGGATATCGGGAGCCCAGGCCACGCGGCCCAGCGGCAAAAAGTTGATCGCCAGGCCCACCAGCAGGCTGGCGACAATGAAAACGGGATTGACTGGCAGCAGCAATGGCTGCCCGCGCGGCATGATCATGGCGCGATCCTTTCTGGCGCGACATACCCGCACCCCGTCACTTGCGCGCCCCCTTCTTGCCAGGAAGCGCCGCGTCGGGTTCGGGACGCTCTGGCATGGGCTCTGCCGCCGGCTTGAGCAGCATCACGTGGCGGGCCCCTTGGACCCCGGCGACGGGGGCGCAATAAATACGGGCAAAGGCCGAATCGGCCCGCCGCTCCACACGCACCACCTTGGCGACAGGCAAACCCGGTGGATACAGCCCATCGACACCGCTGGTGGTGAGCAGATCCCCCTCAAGGATGTCGGCGTTCGCCGGCATGAAGCGCAGTTCCATGCCCCCGGCATGGCCCGCCACCGGGTCTCCGTAGGCGACGCCCCGAACACCGGTGCGAATGTTCAGTACCGGGATGGCTTGGTCGCGGTCAATCAGCAAGGTGACCTCGCTCACGAACGGATGCACGCGCGTGACCTGCCCCAGCACCCCCTTCTCGTCGAGCACTGGCGCACCCAGCTCCACCCCTGCCGTTCGGCCCCGGTCCACCACAACCCGCCGGGTGTAAGGATCCGCAGTGTCATAGAGCACCTGTGCCGCCTGGGCGGGGGTTTCCAACCGGGTTCGAAGGTCCAGCAACTGACGCAACCGCGCGTTTTCCTGCATCAGCTGCTCCGCCTGGATCGAGCGCTGTGACATCAGGGTCATTTGCTTGCGTGCCGCATCGGCGTCTTCCTGGGCCTTGCGCAGCGACTGGAAGTAACCACTTCCCTGCGCGATGAATTCGACCGGCTGGAGCATCAGCCATTGCACCGGGTAAATAACAGCAGCCACCGCCTGGCGCAACGCGCCCGTGAGCTGAAAGCGCGCGTCCGCCACCATCAAAAACAGCGCCAATGCGCTGTAGAGGGCCAGCTTGGAAAGGGCCGAGGGCCCTTGCTTGAAAAATGGCGGCGCACTGCGCTCAAGCGTTCCGAGCGACATGGCAGATCATTGTTGTAAGGCGGTGCTGCAGGCCCCCCGAGCCACGGATGCGTGCCCACAAGGCCTTGATGCGAACGCAGTCAGTCATGCAATGGAGAACAGCGTACAACCTGTGCGGGCACAGGCGTTCTGTTTTACTCGCTGGTAAAAATGCTGCCCAGGCGGTCCATGCGCTCCAGCGCAATGCCGCAGCCTCGCACCACGCAAGTCAACGGGTCCTCGGCCACCAGCACGGGCAGGCCGGTTTCCTCGGCCAGCAGGCGGTCGAGGTCGCGCAGCAACGCGCCGCCACCGGTGAGCATCATGCCGCGGTCGGAAATATCGGCGCCCAGTTCGGGTGGCGTCTGCTCCAGCGCGTTCTTCACGGCCGAGACGATCTGGTTGAGCGGTTCGGTCAGCGCTTCGAGCACTTCATTGGAAGAAATAGTGAAGCTGCGTGGCACACCCTCGCTGAGGTTGCGGCCCTTGACTTCCATCTCGCGCACTTCGGAGCCTGGGAAGGCGGAGCCGATGTTCTTCTTGATGGCTTCGGCCGTGGGCTCACCGATCAGCATGCCGTAGTTGCGGCGGATGTAGCTGATGATGGCTTCGTCAAACTTGTCGCCACCCACACGCACACTGCCCTTGTAAACCATGCCGCCCAGCGAGATCACGCCCACTTCGGTGGTACCACCACCAATGTCTACGACCATGGAGCCCGAGGCTTCCGAGACAGGCAGGCCTGCGCCAATACCTGCGGCCATGGGCTCTTCGATCAGGTAAACCGCCGTGGCGCCCGCAGCTTCGGCCGCGTCCTTGATGGCGCGGCGCTCGACCTGGGTGGAACCGCATGGCACGCAGATGATGATGCGTGGGCTGGGGGTGAACAGCGTGCGCGGGTGCACCATCTTGATGAACTGCTTGATCATCTGCTCGGTGATCACGAAGTCGGCAATCACGCCGTCTTTCATGGGCCGGATGGCTTCGATGTTGCCGGGCACCTTGCCCAGCATGGCCTTGGCCTCACGGCCCACGGCCTGAATCACTTTCTTGCCGTGGGGGCCACCTTCGTGGCGAATGGCAACAACGGAAGGCTCATCCAGCACAATGCCTTTGTCGCGGGCGAAGATAAGGGTGTTGGCGGTGCCAAGATCAATGGCGAGGTCGGTGGAAAAATACCGGCGGAAAGCTCCGAACATTCAAAAATCCTCTCAGGCACGGCATGCACGTCGGCCTGCCATCGCCGGGTGTCTCAGGGAGTGGGTGGGGGGGGGGGTCAAATTTCGCTTTTTTCGCACAATGACCGGCAGTTAAGAGGGTATTGCGGCAAAGCCGGGATAATACCCCATCCCCTGTGAATAACTCTCTTCGGTTTGACCCGCGTATCACAGGTTTACATCTGGTTTCCCACGACTTTCCCCTTATGGCACTGACACCCCAGGACATTGGCCGCATTGCCAACTTGGCACGGCTCGAGCTGACACCTTCCGAAAGTGAGCGCATGCTCACACAGCTCAATGGCTTTTTTGACATCGTGGAAAAGATGCGTGCTGTGGACACCTCGGGCCTCACACCCTTGGCACACCCCGTGGCCGCCATCCAGGACGTGGCCCTGCGCTTGCGCGAGGACGTGGCCAGCGAGCCAAACCAGCGCGAAGCCAACCAGAAGAGCGCACCCGCTGTCGAGCGCGGCCTGTTCCTTGTTCCCAAAGTGATCGAGTGAGGCCCCCATGAGCACATCCACCACCCAAGCCCTGCACGACCTGGGCGTTGCCGAACTGGCTGCAGCCCTGCGCAATAAGCAATTTTCTGCCGTCGAAGCCGCCCAACATTTACTTGCCCGCGCCAAGACGCATCAGAACCTGGGCGCCTACGTCTCCCTGAACGAAGACGCCACCCTGGCCCAGGCCCAGGAGGCAGACGCGCGCATTGCCGCTGGCACCGCGGGCCCGCTGCAAGGCGTGCCCATTGCCCACAAGGACATCTTCGTCACGCGCGATTTCCCCAGCACGGCGGGCTCCAAGATGCTGGCGGGCTACCAGTCACCGTTTGACGCCACCGTAGTGCGCAAGCTGGCCGAGGCCGGTGCCGTCACGCTGGGCAAGCTCAACTGCGACGAGTTCGCCATGGGTTCGGCCAACGAGAACTCGGCCGTGGCGCCCGTGGGCTTTGACGCCCCGGCCCCCGTGCGCAACCCCTGGGACACCTCGCGCATTCCCGGTGGCTCGTCGGGCGGCAGCGCCGTGGCCGTGGCCGCGCGCCTGACGCCTGCCACCACCGGCACCGACACCGGCGGCTCCATCCGCCAGCCCGCCTCGTTCTGCGGCATCACCGGCATCAAGCCCACCTACGGCCGCGCCAGCCGCTACGGCATGATCGCCTTCGCTTCCAGCCTCGACCAGGCCGGCCCCATGGCCCGCAGCGCCGAGGATTGCGCGCTGCTGCTGTCGGCCATGTGCGGCCCCGACCCGGACCGCGACTCGACCTCGCTCGACGTACCGGCCGAAAACTTCAGCGCGAAGCTCAACGACAGCATTGAAGGCCTGCGCATCGGCATCCCCGCCGAGTTCTTTGGCGAAGGCCTCGCACCCGACGTGCGCGCCGCCGTGGATAGTGCCCTGAACGAATACGAAAAGCTCGGCGCCAAGCTCGTGCCCATCAGCCTGCCACGCACCGAGCTGTCCATCCCGGTCTACTACATCATTGCGCCGGCCGAAGCCTCGTCGAACCTCTCCCGCTTTGACGGCGTGAAGTTCGGCCACCGCGCCAAGGACTACACCGATCTGGTGGACATGTACAAGAAGACCCGCGCCGAAGGTTTTGGCGACGAGGTCAAACGCCGCATCATGATCGGCACCTATGTGCTGAGCCATGGGTACTACGACGCCTACTACCTGCAGGCGCAAAAAATCCGCCGCATGATCGCCGACGACTTCCAGAACGCCTTCAAGGACTGCGACCTGATCGCCGGCCCCGTGGCACCCACGGTGGCCTGGAAGCTGGGCGAGCACGGCAACGACCCGCTGGCCGACTACCTGGCCGACATCTTCACGCTGCCCGCATCGCTGGCCGGCCTGCCCGGCATGAGCGTGCCCGCCGGCTTTGGCGCGAGCGGTATGCCGGTGGGGCTGCAGCTGATCGGCAACTACTTCGCCGAAGCCCGCCTTCTGAACGCTGCGCACCGCCTGCAGCAAGCCACCGATTTCCACCTCCGCCAACCCGGAGGTCTGTGACATGACGACCAGCAAATTGATCCACGGCTATGAAGTCGTCATCGGCTTCGAAACCCACACCCAGCTCGCCACGCAGAGCAAGATTTTCAGCCGCGCCCCCACGGCCTTCGGTGCGGAGCCCAACACCCAGGCCTGCGCGGTGGATCTGGCCCTGCCCGGCACGCTACCCGTGATGAATCGCGAAGCCGTGGCCTGCGCTATCAAATTGGGACTGGCCCTCGGCTCCCACATTGCGCCCGTGAGCATTTTTGCGCGCAAGAATTACTTCTACCCTGACCTGCCCAAGGGCTACCAGATCAGCCAGTTCGAGATCCCGGTGGTGCAAGGCGGCGAGGTCGAGTTCTTTCTGGGCGACGAAAAAAAGACTGTGCGCCTGGTGCGCGCCCACCTGGAGGAAGACGCGGGCAAATCGCTGCACGAAGACTCAGCACTCGGAGGTGGGGGCCAAAGCGGCATCGACCTGAACCGCGCCGGCACGCCGCTGCTGGAGATCGTGACCGAGCCCGACATGCGTTCGTCCGAAGAGGCGGTGGCTTATGCCAAGGAGCTGCACAAGATCGTCACCTGGATCGGCATCTGCGACGGCAACATGCAAGAGGGCAGCTTCCGCTGCGACGCCAACGTGTCGGTGCGCAAGCCCGGCCAGCCGCTGGGCACGCGCCGCGAGATCAAGAACCTGAACAGCTTCAAGTTCATGCAGCAGGCCATCGACTACGAGATCCGCTGGCAGATCGAGCAGATCGAGGACGGCCACGCCATCCAGCAGGCCACCGTGCTGTTCGACCCCGACACCGGCGAAACCCGCGCCATGCGCACCAAGGAAGACGCTGCCGACTACCGCTACTTCCCCGATCCAGACCTGCCACCGCTACACATTTCAGAGCATTGGGTGCAAGAGCAGCGTGCGCTGATGGCCGAATTGCCTCGCACCATGGCCACGCGTTTCGTGGCGGACTATGGCCTGCCCGAATACGACGCCACCACGCTCACACAGAGCAAGGCCATGGCCGCCTACTTCGAGGCCGCAGCCAAGGCCTGCGGCCAGCCCAAGCTGGCCAGCAACTGGATCATGGGCGAGGTGTCGCGCCGCCTGAACGCTGGCGAGATCGACATCGAGCAAGCTCCGGTAACTTCAACTCAACTGGCAGCACTGATCGCGCGCATCGCCGACGGCACGATTTCCAACAACGCCGCCCGGCAGGTGTTTGAGGCCCTGTGGGCCGGCGAATCAAAGGATGTGGACGCCATCATCGAGTCCAAAGGCCTCAAGCAGATGAACGACACCGGCGCGCTGGAGAAGATCATCGACGAGGTGATCGCCGCCAACGCCGACAACGTGGCCCAGTTCCGTGCGGGCAAGGACAAGGCGTTCAATGCACTCGTGGGCCAGATCATGAAGGCCAGCAAAGGCAAGGCCAATCCGCAGCAGGTCAACGATTTGCTGCGCGCACGGCTGGCCGCTTGAGACTCGGCGCCAGCAACGCCTGCCGGTGCCCTTCAGCGCGCCGCGGCAGGCGGCAACCCGTCAGATGTTGCCAGGGCGGGCGTCAGCTGCACAGCCCACAACCTGCGCAGTTGCGCCAGCTCTGCGTCGAAACGCTGGTGGATGCGGCGTTTTTCCAGCTCCTGGTTGCCGACGAAGCGGCGCTGCTCCTGCATGTCTTCATCGTTTTCAGCGATTTTGCGGCGCAGCGCCATGGGCGCCTTGGTGGGGTCCTTCTGGTAGAACTCCATTTCCGTGTCCAGAGCCTTGCGCTGCAGCTGCAGTTCCACCATGCGTTTCTCGGCGATGGCGGTGATGTCATCGAGTAACTGGATGGCCGCGGCGCGCTCTACGTCGTGGGCTGCCTTGTCGGGGTAGCGCGCGGTAAGAACGCGCTCGCGGCGCCGTTCTTCCTGCAGGCGCGCGCGCTCCTCCGCTTCCTTGCGGCGCTGCGCATCCAGGGCTGCCCGCTCCTGCTCGGTGAGCGACGGGCCAATCTGGCGGCGCATGGTGCCCGTGGGGCCCAGTTCACGCTGTTCGCGGTCCAGGCATTCGACAATGGGTCGGTCTGCTGTCAGCCGGCGCCCCTGGCGATCGACACAGGTGTAGATGCTGCCGGCGCCAGGCTGCTGCGCCCATGCGCCTTGCCCCAGCAAGCTGGCCAGCAGCAGCCCCACGCCCATGATCCACGTCCATTTGCTCAACTGAATGGCCCTTCGTTGACTCCGTACCGCTGGCGATAGGCCAGCACCCGTTCGTGGTGTGCGGCCATTTCAACCCCACCTTTTTGGGAGAGATACAGCAATAAGTCTGCCAGCGTGGCAATAGCGCACACCTGCATGCCCAGCTGCTGGCGCACATACTGCACGGCGCTGTGCTCGACGTCCTGGCCATTCTCGGTGGCCTTTTCCTGGCGGTCCAGCGCAATGGCCACGGCATGCGGCACAGCGCCGGCCGCGCGGATGATGGCGATGGACTCACGCGCGGCAGTGCCCGCCGACATCACATCATCAACGATCAGCACCCGCCCCTGGAGCGGCGCCCCCACCAGCGTGCCGCCTTCGCCATGGTCCTTGGCCTCCTTGCGGTTGTAAGCGAAGGGCACGTTGCGGCCCTGGCGCGCCAGTTCTACGGCCACCGTGGCAGCCAGTGGAATGCCCTTGTAGGCCGGGCCAAACACCATGTCGAATTCGATCCCGCTGGCCAGCAGGGCTTTTGCATAGAATTCTGCGAGGCGGCCCAGCTTGTCTCCGTCGTCGAACAGGCCGGCGTTGAAGAAGTAGGGACTCAGGCGCCCCGCCTTGGTCTTGAACTCCCCGAAACGCAGCACACCCGCCTCGACGGCAAAACGTACAAAATCCTGCGCCAGACGGCCCTGCTCGGGGGTGCGCGCGCCAACATTCACCATGGGAATTCCTTGTTCAAGTTAACCAGCCTCAATCTCAACGGCATCCGATCGGCCACCAGCAAGGGCGTGGAGCGCTGGATCGAAGCCACGCGGCCGGATTGTATTTGCGTGCAGGAAGTGAAGGCCCAGGCGGCCGATGTCGCCACGCGGTTCGAGCAGCTTGCCGGCATGCACGGGCATTTTCACTTCGCCCAGAAAAAGGGCTATTCCGGCGTGGGCATCTACACGCGCCACGAGCCCAGCGACGTCATCACCGGCTACGGCTCGCCCGAGTTCGATGCCGAGGGCCGCACCATCGAACTGCGTTTTGACACACCCGCGCGCAAGCTGTCCATCATCAGCGCCTATTTTCCCAGCGGCTCGTCGGGCGAAGAACGCCAGTTGGCCAAATACCGCTTCCTCGACACCTTCCACCCGCACCTCATGGCCACCAAGGGAGAGCGGGAGTTCATCCTGTGCGGCGACATCAACATTGCGCACCAGCAGATCGACCTGAAGAACTGGCGCAGCAACCAGAAAAACAGCGGCTTCCTGCCCGAGGAACGCGCCTGGATGACAAAGTTGTTACACACAACTGACCCCGACGGCGGGCTGGTGGACGTTTACCGTCAGTTACAACCCACCGCCACCGACACCGCCTACACCTGGTGGAGCAACCGCGGCCAGGCTTATGCCAACAACGTGGGGTGGCGCCTGGACTACCACCTGGCCACACCCGCGCTGGCGGCCCTGGCGCGCACCGAGCACATCTACAAGGACGAGAAGTTCTCGGACCACGCGCCCATCACCGTGGATTACGACTTCACGCTCTGACCATCGTCTTTACCGCCCTTCCATGCAAATCGCTACCACGCCAGAAACGCTTGTCCCCGCACCGCCCCAGTGCCTCACCCCATCGGACATGGACACTCTCTGGAAACTGGTCACCACCCCCCATCCGGTGGTGGGAAAGGCGCACCACCTTGGCGAAGCCCTTTTGCAGGCCGGTGTCATCAGCGAACACACGCTGCAAGAAGGCCTTCAGGCCCAAAAAGCCGAGCAGGGAATAGGCGTCCGGCGCCAGGTAGGCCAGATTCTGGTGGACCGCGGCGACGTGACGCAAGACCAGCTCAAGCATGTCATTGACAGCTGGCTGGGCGAATACATGGTGAACCCCGACCACCTGACGCCCGATGCTGCCTCGCTGGCGCTGGTACCCCGCGCGGTGGCCGAGCGCGAATCCGTGCTGCCCCTGCTGGCCCGCGAGGACGCGCTGGTGCTGCTCATGGCAGACCCCTGCGACCGCGTGCTGCTCGACGAGCTGCGCTTTCTGACGCAACGGCGGCTGATTCCGCTACAGGCCGCCCCCGGCACCCTGGGGCCTGCCATCGCCAAGGCCTACAGCGTGCACCCACAGCCCCAGGCGGGCTCGCCAACCGCGGCCGGGGCGCATCCCGGCCCCGCCACCACCTCGCGCGCCACGTCGCAAGAACTGGCCGTCAACCTCACCACGACGGCGCCCGACAGTGAGGCCGAGCAGGCCGACGTGATCAGCGAGTCCGACAACACGCTGGTGCGCCTGATCAATTCGGTGATTGACGAGGCCATCAACCACCGCGCCTCCGACATCCACATTGAAACCGAGCCCGCCCCGCAGAACGTGCGCGTGCGCCTGCGCATCGACGGGGAACTGACGCCCTACCTTGAGCTGCCAGCGCGCTTTCGGTTCGCCATGGTGGCCCGCATCAAGATCATGGCCAGCATGGACATCTCCGAGCACCGCAAGCCGCAGGACGGGAAGATCGACTTCTCGCGCTTCGGCGGCCCGCCCGTCGAGCTGCGCGTGGTCACCGTGCCCACCTCGCGCGGTCTCGAAGACGTGGTGCTGCGCCTGCTGGCCGGCGCCAAGCCCCTGCCGCTGGAAGCCATTGGCCTGAGCCCGGCCAACCTGGTGGCCATACGCGGTGTGATGAAAAAGAGCTACGGCCTGGTGCTCGTGGTCGGCCCCACGGGGTGCGGCAAGACGACTTCGCTGCACTCGGTCATCCGCGACATCAACACCGCTGGCCGCAAGATCTGGACAGCCGAAGACCCCATCGAAATCACCCAGAGCGGCCTGCGCCAGGTGCAGGTGAACGCCCGCATCGGCTGGACCTTTGCCGCCGCCATGCGCACCTTTTTGCGGGCCGACCCGGACGTCATCATGATCGGTGAAATGCGCGACGAGGAAACCGCGCGCATCGCCATCGAGGCCTCGCTGACCGGGCACCTGGTGCTGTCCACACTGCACACCAATTCGGCGCCCGAGAGCATTGCGCGGTTGCTCGAAATCGGGTTGGACCCGTTCAACTTCTCGGACTCGCTGCTGGCCATCCTCGCCCAGCGCCTGGTGCGGCGCCTGTGCACCGCCTGCCGCGAGCCCCGGTTGGCCGACGAGGAAACCCTGAACGATCTGGCCTCGCAATACCTTGCCAGCGGCACCAGCAACACGCCCGAGGCGCGCTCGGCGCAGGTGGCACGCTGGCGCAAACAGCATGGCGACGCCACGGGTGCCATGCAGCTGTGGCGCGCGGTAGGTTGCAAGGAGTGCGAGAACCACGGTTACCGCGGACGGCTGGGCATCCATGAGCTGATGATCAGCGACGACTCCATCCGCCAGCACATCCGGCACCGGGCCCCCGCCTCGGACATCCGGCACTCGGCACTGGCGGCCGGCATGCTCACCCTGCGGCAGGACGGTATCGAAAAAGTGCTGCAGGGCCTGACCGACATGCCCGAAGTGATTGGAGCGACCAATCTGTGAAAATTTTCACAAAATCCGCCGCCAACGCTTATCTATAAAGCGCTAAATGCTATAAATAAGATTGCAAATAAGTCCCTCTGACCGAACCGCGTCAGCGCCCCAGCTCCTTGGCGCTGACGCCGGCAATACCCCAGTTCTCCTTGGGCACGTCGTGGATCCACACGCGCACGTTCTCCTTGGGCGCACCCACGGCCTCGTGCAGCGCCTGCGTGACCTTTTCGATCACAGCCTTTTTCTGGTCTTCGGTACGGCCTTCGATCATGTAAATCTGGGCAAATGGCATATCGTTTCCTTGGTTCTATGGGACAGGTCAATCGAGCTTGATGTTGAGCTTGCGGATCAGCTCACCCCAGCGCATGTTCTCGGTGCGCATGAAATCGGCGAACTGCGCCGGTGTCTGGACCCGGATATCGGCCGAGATGGCATCGAACGCATGGACGGCATCGGGCAACTTGGAGCCGTCGCTCCAGGCGGCCTGGAGCTTGTCCACGATGGCGCGCGGCGTGGCGGCGGGGGCCACCAGTCCGAACCAGGTCTCGACCTCGAAGCCCGGGTAACCTGACTCGGCGATGGTCGGCACGTTGGGCAGCGCCCGCGAGCGCCTGGACGACGTCACGGCAATCGCCTTGAGCTTGCCGGCCTTGATGTGCTGCAGCGTGGTCGCCAGCGAGCTTTCCATGCTCATCATCACCACGCCCGAGAGCAGGTCGGGCACGATCTGGCTGGAGCCCTTGTACGGCACGCCGGTGAGCTGGATGCCCGCCGTGGCCTGCAGCAACTCGGCCGCCAGGTGGTTGCTGGTGCCGATGCCTGAGGTCGCGTAATTGAGCTTGGACGGATGGGCCTTGGCATAGGCCACCAGGCCCTTGAGGTCATTGAAGGGCGCGCTCGGATGCACGACGATAACGCAGGGCGAGGTGCCCACGAGCGAGATCGGCGCAAAGTCTTTCTCGACCGAGAACGGCACCTTGGCATACAGGTGCGGCGCAATGGCCAGGCTGCTGATGGCCGACAGGCCGATGGTGTACCCATCGGAGGGCGCCTTGGCAATGGCCTCGGTGCCGATGTTGCCCCCCGCGCCGGCCTTGTTCTCCACCACGAAGGGCTGGCCCAGCTTCTCGGACATGACCTTGGCCGCCGTGCGCCCCATGACATCGGTGGGCCCGCCAGGCGGGAACGGCACGATCAGCTTGACCGGCTTGGACGGCCAGAGGTCCTGCGACCAGGCCGGAAAGGCGGCCATAGATGCCGACAGGGCAGCGCCCGCGCCGGCTGCGATGAATTGTCTGCGTTGCATTTTTCTGCCTTTCTTTTCTGTCACACAAAACGAACCGACACGCTGCCCAGGTTCTGGATGCGCAGCGTGGTGTTGTCGCCCGCCTGCACCGACACCGCCTCGGTGATGCCACCCGAGAGCACCAGCGAGCCGGCCGGCAGCGACTGCCCGCGCCGGCCCAGGTGGTTGACCAGCATGGCGACTTCACGTCTTTTCATCACCGAACACGTTTCGGTTGTTCATTGAGTTTCGCCACCTAGAGCGATGTGCCGGATTTGCGGTGTGTCGGTGGGTGCATGGCCCACAGTCACCGCCTGGGACTGAGCCTCGGCGATGCGGTTGCGCAGGCGGCCAACGCCGGTGACCTCGACTTCGACCAGATCGCCAGGGTTCATGGGCCGCGAATGCGCGGGCGTGCCAGTGAGAATGAGATCGCCCGGCAGCAGCGTCATATAGCGCGACAGATCGGCAATCAGGTAGTCGATGCCGAACACCATGTCGACCGCCGATGCGTCCTGCACCAACTGGCCGTTCACGTAGGTGCGCAGGCGCGATTGCCGGATGTCAATGCCACTGACCAAGCCTGGCCCGATGGGGCTGAACCCGTCCATGCCCTTGACGCGCAGCATGCTGCCACGGTCGATGTCGCGAAAGTCATGGCAACCAATATCGTTGGCGGCCACATAGCCGCGCACGTAATGATGGGCCTGCTCGCGGGTGACGCCGCGTGCCTCGGCGCCGATCACCACGCCGATCTCACCTTCGTAGTTGAGGTACTTGGTGCCGATCGGACGGTAGACGACCCCTTCGTGTGCATTGAGCGACGTGGGCGGCTTGAAGAAGTAGCTGGGGGCCGGCTCAGGGTGCGGCTGCCGAATCTCGATGCGCCGGTCGTCGTAGTTCAGATGCACGCAGATGATCTTACTTGGCTCGCACGGCGGTAGGTGCACGGCATCGACCTCGCGGACCACGCTGCCGTCCGGCAGATGGATCACGCCGTCGGCATAACGACCGGTCTGTGCCCTGCCGTTGCGCAGGATGCGGCGCATTTCAAGCCGCTGCGGCTGGCTTTTCATGATGGGATCCATAGGACAGCGCTTTCACCATCACTCGGCCGTGATGCCGTTGTCTTTGATAATCTTCGCCCATTTGCGAATTTCGGCCTCGTTGAAGCTGCGCAGCTCAGCCGGCGTGCCACCACCGACCAACCCGCCCTGGGCGTCGAGCCTGCCCCGCACCTCGGGGCTGGCCAGGATGCGGCCGACCTCGGCATTGAGCTTTTGCACGATGGGCTCGGGCGTGCTTGCGGGCGCAAACAGCGCCGCCCAGGTGATGGCACTAAAGCCCGGCACCCCCGACTCGCTCACCGTCGGCACCGATGGCCAGGACGCGGCGCGCTCGGGCGTCGAGATGGCCAAGGCTTTTATCTTGCCTCCTTTTACTTGCGGGCCAGAGGTGGCGACGCTGTCGAACATCAGGTTGCACACTCCACCGATCAGGTCGGTCAATGCCTGCGCGCTGCCCTTGTAGGGAATGTGGGTCATCTCGATGCCAGCCATCGACTTGAACAACTCACCGGCCAGGTTGGACGGCGAACCGGGGCCAATGGAGCAGTAGTTCACCTTGCCCTTGTTGCGCGTCGCCCATTCAATGAACTGCTTGGTGTCGCTGTAAGGCGCGTTGGCGGGCGCGACCATCAGCAGCGGGTAACGCGAAGTCAGCACCACCGGCGCGAAGTCCTTGATCGGGTCGTAGCCCGGCTTGGGGTAGAGGCTGGGGGCGATCGCCTGCGGGCCACTGGCGGTCAGCATCAAGGTGTATCCGTCGGCCGGGCTGCGCGCCGCCGCCTGCGTGCCCGTCATTCCGGCCGCGCCACCCCGGTTCTCGATCACCACCGGCTGCGACCAGGCCGCCGACAGGCGCTGTCCAATATCACGCGCCAGAATGTCGGCCGAGCCGCCGGGCGGGTACGGAACAATGATCTTGATGGGTTTGTTGGGATACGCGTCTTGCGCCCAGACGGGTAGCGTGAGTAGGCCAGCGACACAGGCGGCTAACAAATAACGACTTTTCATCTTGCACTCCCAGTGAGTCAAAAAATTCAAACGAACCGGACCGACACGCTGCCCAGGTTCTGGATGCGCAGCGTGATGTTGTCGCCCGCCTGCACCGACACCGCCTCGGTGATGCCGCCCGAGAGCACCAGCGAGCCGGCCGGCAGCGACTGCCCGCGCCGGCCCAGGTGGTTGACCAGCATGGCCACCGCGGCGGCCGGGTGCCCCAGCACCGCAGCGCCGGCCCCCATGGCCACGGGCTGGCCGTTTTTCTCGAGCACCACGCCCAGGGTGCGCAGGTCCACGTCGCGCGCCGAGGCGATGCGCCCGCCCACCACGAAGCGCGAGGCCGAAGTGTTGTCGGCCACCACGCTCTTGAGGTCAAACTTGAAGTCGCGGTAACGGCTGTCGATCACCTCGATGCCGGGCAGTACCACGTCGCTGGCCGCCAGCACGGCGCCGATATGGCAGCCGGGGCCCTTGAGCTCGGTGCGCGTGATGAAGCAGATCTCGGGCTCGACCTTGGGGTGGATCAGGTCGCTGACCTGGATTTCTGCGCCTTCGGGCACGACAAACTCGTCCACCAGAAAGCCGAACACCGGGTCGGTCACGCCCATCTGCTTCATCTTGGCGTGCGAGGTCAGGCCCGCCTTGTAGCCGACCACGCGGGCGCCGCGCGCCAGCTTGCGCGCCAGGATGCGGTCCTGGATGGCGTAGGCGTCGTCCCAGTCCATGTCGGGGTGGGACTCGGTGACCTTGAGGGTGTCTTGCACCTGGAGCTGGCAGTTTTCCAGCAGCTCGGCGAGCTGGTCGAGGGTGGATGCGTTCAATGCCATTTTTTTTCCTTAGTTATCTCTTGCGCGGCGCGCCACCCGCAGCCCATGAAACAGGTGCGGATCAGGCCAGGCAGCCGCGGAACTGGCTTTGCCAGGCCGCTGGCTGCGTCCCCCTCTCGTAGCGCACAGCGCGTAGAGAGAGGGGGAAGGCGCGAAGCGGCTCAGAGGGTGTTTCATTTCAGCCGCGCGCCTTGGCCAGCGTGAGCGCGGTGTCTTCGATCATGTCTTCCTGGCCGCCGACCATGCCGCGGCGGCCCATCTCGACGAGGATTTCGCGTGCCGGCACGCCGTACTTCTGGCTGGCGCGCTTGGCGAACAGCAGGAACGAGCCGTACACGCCGGCATAACCCAGCGTGAGCGCGTCGCGGTCGATGCGGATGGGGAAGTCCATGATGGGCACCACCAGGTCTTCGGCCACGTCCTGGATCTTGAACACGTCCACGCCGGTCTCGATGCCCATGAGGTCGCACACAGCCACCAGCACTTCCATAGGGGTGTTGCCTGCGCCGGCGCCCAGGCCTGCAGCGGCGGCATCGATGCGGCTGCAACCCACCTCGATCGCGGCCAGGCTGTTGGCAACGCCCATGGCCAGGTTGTGGTGGCCGTGAAAGCCCAGCTCGGTTTCGGGCTTCAAGGCCTGGCGCACGGCGCCGAGCTTTTCCTTCACGTCGTGCGGCAGCATGTGGCCGGCCGAGTCGGTGATGTAGATGCAGTTGGCGCCGTACCCTTCCATCAGCCTGGCCTGCGTGACCAGGCCTTCGGCACTGTTCATGTGGCTCATCATCAGAAAACCGACGGTGTCCATACCCATCTTGCGGGCCAAGGTGACGTGCTGCTCGCTCACGTCGGCCTCGGTGCAGTGCGTGGCCACGCGGATGGTGCTGACGCCCAGTTCATGCGCCATCTTCAGATGGTCCACGGTGCCGATGCCGGGAATCAGCAGCGCCGACACCTTGGCCTGCTTCATCAGGGGCACCACGGTGCCCAGGTATTCCTCGTCGGTGTGCGCGGGAAAGCCGTAGTTGACCGAGCTGCCGCCCAGTCCGTCACCGTGCGTGACCTCGATGAGGGCCATGCCGGCGGCGTCCAGGCCGCAGGCGATGGTCTTCATCTGCTCCAGCGTCATCAAGTGGCGCTTGGGGTGCATGCCGTCGCGCAAGGTCATGTCGTGCAGGCGGACTCGTCGGCCCTTGAGTGTGTTGGTCATGTGCTGTTTCTCCTTACGCAGCCACGGGTTCGAGGGTGAGCGAACCGGACAGGATTTCTTCGGCAAACATTTCCGCCGTGCGGGCGGCGGCGGCGGTCATGATGTCCAGGTTGCCGGCGTACTTGGGCAGGTAGTCGCCCAGGCCTTCGACTTCGAGGAACACGCTCACGCGCTTGCCATCGAACACCGGGCCGTTGACCAGGCGGTAGCCCGGCACGTACTTCTGCACCTCGCGGATCATGTCGTGGATGGACTGGGTGATCGCGGCCTGGTCAGGCTCGGTTTCCGTCAGGCAGTGCACGGTGTCGCGCATGATCAGCGGCGGCTCGGCCGGGTTGATGATGATGATGGCCTTGCCCTTTTTGGCACCGCCCACCTGCTCGACCGCGCCAGCCGTGGTGCGGGTGAACTCGTCGATGTTCTTGCGCGTGCCGGGGCCGACCGATTTTGACGACACGGTGGCCACGATCTCGCCATAGGCCACGGCCTGCACACGCGAGACTGCGGCAACCATCGGAATGGTGGCCTGGCCGCCGCAGGTGACCATGTTGACGTTCATCTCGGCCTTGCCGACATGCTGCTTCAGATTGACCGGCGGCACGCAGAACGGGCCGATGGCGGCCGGCGTGAGATCGATCATCAGCGCCCCCTGGGCGTTGACCTTGCGGCTGTTTTCGGCATGCACATAGGCGCTGGTGGCGTCAAAAACAATCTGCACGCCATCCTGCTTCATGTGCGGGATCAGGCCATCGACCCCTTCGGCGGTGGTCTTGATGCCCATCGCGCGGGCGCGCTTCAAGCCATCGGACTCGGGGTCGATGCCCACCATCCACACGGGCTCCAGCACCGGGCTGCGCTGCAGCTTGGCCAGCAGGTCGGTGCCGATATTGCCGGGCCCGATCAGGGCGCATTTGATTTTTCGGGACATGGAAATGTTTCCTTCAAACAAAACGAACGGAGCAGCCGCCGATGCCGCCCATGGTCACGCGCAGGCTGTCGCCAGCGGTGACCGGAACCATGATGCCGAGCGAACCCGACAGCACGACCTCGCCCGCCTCCAGCGCAATGCCATGCTGGCCCAGCGTGTTGGCCAGCCAGGCCACGGCATTGGCCGGGTGACCCAGCGCAGCGGCGCCGGCGCCGGTGGCCACGATGTCACCGTTCTTCTCCAGCACCATGCCGACAGTGACCAGATCGACATCGCGCGGATCGACCAAGCGGTCACCCAAAACGAACACGCCGCACGAGGCGTTGTCGGCCACGGTGTCCTGGATCTTGATCTTCCAGTCCTGGATGCGCGAATCGACGATCTCGAAGCAGGCCATCACGCCCTCGGTGGCGGCCAGCACGTCGGCTGCGGTGACGCCAGGGCCCTTCAGGGTCTTCTTCAGCACAAAGGCGATCTCGCCCTCGGCCTTGGGCTGAATCAACGTGCTGGCGGGAATGGCCTCGCCTTCGTTGTAGACCATGCCGTCGGTGAGCCAGCCAAAGTCGGGCTGGAACACGCCCAGCATGTTCATCACGGCGGCGCTGGTGACGCCGATCTTCTTGCCCACCACGCGCTCGCCAGCGGCCAGGCGGCGCGCCAGCATGCGTTGCTGGATCGCGTAGGCGTCGTCAATGGTGATCTCGGGGTGGCGGCTGGTGAGCGGGGGCACCGTACGGCGCGCTTGCAGTGCGTCAAAGAGCTCGTCGCCAAGCTGCTGCTGGATGTCAGGCGTCATGAAAGGTCCTCAGGATTGCAAGGGTGCGGGCTCGGCATCGCCGGCCTCGGCCAGGAAGTCGCCCACCAGGCGCACGAAACGCGCGGTGTGCTCAATTTGCGTCCAGTGCCCGCACTGGCCAAACACATGCAGCTGCGATCGAGGAATCCACGCAGCCAGCGTCTGTGATGTAGTCAGCGGAATCACCTGGTCTTCGCGGCCATGTACCACCAGCGTGTGGTGGGGCAGCGCCCGGATGTCCTGTTCGGAGCTGGTCATCGCATCGACCCAGCGCTGGCGCGGTGCCGGGAACATGGCCGAGAACGACTCCTGGAAGCCCGGTTGAATGCTGGCTTCGTATCGCATGCGGGCCAGCTCATCATTGACCAGGCGACGATCCCAGGCGAACACGTCCATGATGCGGCGCATGTTTTCGAACGAGGCCTCATAGCCCCACACGGCATCGAGCCCCGCAGTGATGGGAAAACTCACACCGACACTGCCCATCAGCACCAGCCGGCGCACGCGCTGCGGATGGCGAATGGTCAGGGCCAGAGCCAGCGCGCCGCCAAACGAGTTGCCCACCAGGTCGGTTTTCTCGATGCCCAGGGCGTCGAGCAGGCCCACGGCCTGGCGCACCCAGGTGTCCATGTCGTAGCGCTGGCCGGGCTGCGTGAGGTCCAGGCGGTCTGTAAAACCAAAGCCCACCATGTCGGGCGCGATCACCCGTGCCTGCCGGGCCAGTTCAGGCATCACCAGGCGCCAGTTGGCCCAGGCCGAAACGCCCGGCCCGGAGCCATGGATCAAGAGCAGCGGATGGCCCGCGCCCACGTCGTGGTAATTGGTGCGGATGCCTGCGGCCACGATGGAGCGGGCGATTTCAGGGTTGCTCATGGTCGTGCCTCTCAGAGCTTGATGCAGACGTTTTTGAGTTCGGTATAGAACTCGAGCGAATGCACGCCGCCCTCGCGGCCGATGCCCGACTGCTTGGCGCCGCCAAACGGGGTGCGCAGGTCGCGCAGGAACCAGCTGTTGACCCAGGACAGGCCCACCTTCATGCGCTGCGCCACGCGGTGCGCACGCGCCAGGTCCTTCGTCCAGATGGCGGTGGCCAGGCCGTAGACGTTGTCGTTGGCCTTTTGCAGCACCTCGTCCTCGCTGTCGAAGGGGGCAATGTGGCAGCAGGGGCCGAAGATTTCTTCCTTGATCACACGCGCCGTCTCCGGCAGGCCGGTCCAGATGGTGGGCTGAATCCAGGCGCCATCGGCCAGCGCAGCGCCCATGTCGGGCACGCCACCCCCGGTCACCACGGTGGCGCCTTCCTGCACCGCCAGCTGGTAGTACGACAGCACCTTGGCCTGGTGCTCCTTGCCGATGAGCGGCCCCATGCCAGTGGAGGCATCGTCGGGCAGTCCGATGGTCATGCCCTCGGCGCCCTTCTTCAGCGCGGCAACGAATTTATCGAAGATCGGACGCTCGACATACACGCGCTCGGTGCCCAGGCACACCTGGCCGCAATTGACAAAGGCCGAGCGCATGGTGCCCTCGATGGCGGCATCAAAGTCTGCATCGGCGAACACGATGGCAGCGTTCTTGCCGCCCATCTCCAGGCTGACGGGGCGGGCGCCATGGGCCGCCGCCTTCATGATGACTTCCCCCGTGCGGGTTTCGCCGGTGAAGGTGATCGCATCCACGCCAGGGTGCGAAGTGACGAACTCGCCCGCCGAATCGGGGCCGAAGCCGTGCACCACGTTGTAGACGCCCGGCGGAATGCCGGCTTCGTTCATGACTTCGCCCAGCAAGGCAGCCGTCTGGGGCGTCTCCTCCGAGGGCTTGACCACCACGGTGTTGCCGCAGGCCAGCGCCGGGCCGACCTTCCAGGTCATCAGCAGCAGCGGCAGATTCCAGGGGCAGATCACGCCGACCACGCCCACGGGCGAACGGTAGCCGTAGTTGATGGCACCGCGGCCGTCGGGCGTGGCCATCTCAAAGAACTCGGTGGGCACGTTCTTCACCACATCGGCAAAGACCTTGAAGTTGGCCGCGCCACGCGGAATGTCGATGTGGCTGGCCAGGCTGCGGGGCTTGCCGGTGTCGGCACATTCAGCTGCCAGAAATTCGTCAAAACGCTTGTTGATGCCGTCGGCCACGGCGTAGAGCTTTTCCACGCGCTCGGCCACGCTCATGCGGCCCCAAGGGCCATCCAGGGCTGCACGGGCGGCAGCCACTGCCGCATCGACCTCGGCACGGCCGGCCTCGTGCACCTGGGCGATCACTGCGCCATTGAGCGGCGAACGCTTATCAAAGCTGCGCCCGGTGGCCTGGTATTCGCCGTTGATGAAATTCAGAATCTGTTTCATGGTGACTTTCTTATCTCGCAAGCACTGACTGGCTGTAACGATAGGGTGGGAGACTCATAATGTCCAATACCAAATTTTCCAAATCTGATACCTTCAAGGTATTGAAATGAGGAGGTGCACGGTGGATTTGCGCCAGATGAAGTACTTTCTTGCGCTCGCCCAGGAGCTGCACTTCGGCCGGGCAGCAGCGCGGCTGCACATGGCTCAGCCGCCCCTGACACGGCAGATCCGGGGGCTTGAGGACGAACTGGGAACCCCTTTGTTCCTGCGCACCGCCAAGGGCGTGGAGCTGACCGCTGCCGGCCAGGCGCTGCTGGACGAGGTGCCCAACATTCTTTCGCTGACGCAACGCGCGCGCGACCGCACGCAGCAGGCCGGGCAGGGGCTGATCGGCCAGCTCGACGTGGGCATCTTCGGCTCGGGCGTGCTGGACGTGATCCCCCGGCTGCTGGCCGCTTTCCACCGGGCGCGCCCCGAGGTGCGCATCGAGCTGCACAACCTGACGAAGGCGGAACAACTGCAGGCGCTGCGCGAACGCCGCATCACTATCGGCTTCAACCGGCTGGTTCCCCCCGAGCCCGGACTGGGCGTGCTGGCCGTGCTGCAGGAGAAGCTGGTGGTCGGCCTCCCGGAAACCCACCCACTGTGTGTACGCCACGAGATTGCGCTGCGCGACCTGGACGGCGAGCCGATGATCGTCTACCCCAACGCCCCGCTGCCCGGGCTGGCCCAAGAAGTGGCCAGCGCCTTTCACCGAGAGGGCATTCGCCTGAACGTGGTGCAGGCGGTGGAAGATGTGCTGACCTGCGTGGCCCTGGTGGCAGGAGGTTTTGGCGCCTGCATCACCACCCAGTCGGCTACCAGCCTGCGTTTGCCGGGGGTGGAGTACCGGCCGCTGCGCTCGCGCCACCTGCGTGACATCGAGCTCAGCTGCCTGTACCGCACAGACGACACCTCGCCGGTGCTGGCGGCGTTTCTGGACGTCGTGCGCGCGTTTGCCGACGCGCAGTGCCACGCCGATCCACCGTCGCACCAGCCGCGTTGACATTGCACTGCACTCCAAAAAACAACGGGCCATGGAGCCAGCCGTCAGGCAGCAGCAGGCAGCAGCCCCAAGGCCTGCAACCCAGCGCAGGCGATGGCCTCGTCCTGTTGTTCGCTGGCGCCCGAGACGCCGATGGCGCCGATACGCACATCGCCCTCCACCATGGGCAGTCCACCCCCAAACGCGACAAAACGCGGCCGCCGCACAAGCCCCTCCCGTACTGCCTGCGAATGCTGCTGCAGGACCTCGTTCCACCGGGAGGTGGGCAGGCCGAAACTGGTGGCGGTATAGGCCTTGTCAATGGCGATATCCACCGAGTGCAGTGGCGCGCCCGGCATGCGTGCAAACGCCGCCAGCACGCCAGCGGCATCGACCACCGCCACATTGACATGCACCCCCAATGCCGCGGCAGCCTGCACCGCCGCCGTCACAGCGCGCAAGGCCGCAGGGGCATCAATCACGCGCTGCACCTGGCTCAAGGGGGTGCCGCCCAGTCCACCAATGGATTCAGGCATGGGCATCGCGCTCAGAAGGCCTTGACCATCGTCAGCCGCACCAGCGTTCCCTTGGCCTGCGGGCCGGTGCCTGCTTCGGCGCGCAGCTCTTTGTAGACAGCGCCCTTGAGGAACACCCCGGCCGATGCGATCGGGTACACCAGCTCTGCCCCCAGCGCGTGGCGCGATGCCTTGTGGGTGCTGGCGCCCGGCCCGCTGTCTTCGCTGGTCTGCCACTGGCTGTAGCCCACCAGCCCCGCCTGCCAGGTGCCGAAGGACTTGCCCACCCCCCACTCCATCGTGAGTTGATTGCCCGGGCGCAGGCCCGCGTCGTTCTTGCCGTTGCGCTCGAAACGCATCAAGGCCGACCCGGTCCAGGTTTTGGCGCTGTCGAAGTAATAGGTCAGGCCACCCGTGAGCATGGTGCTTTTGAAGCCCTTGCCCGGCGATGCGGGGTGGCTGGTGCTGGCGCTGTCCAGCCACACGCCGGCGGCGGCCACGGCGTCCCATTGCTGGCCATGCCAGCCCAGCACCAGCGGGGCCAGATACACGTCGCCCACGCCCGAGCGGGTGTCGGAGATGCCCGCCGCGTTGATGGTGAGCGAGGTGCGCATTACCGGCACGATGGCCTCCATACCGTAGTCGGCGCCCAGCAGCTTGTATTGCGAGATCCACACAAAACGGTTGGACAGCGCCGTGACGGTGCCCCGGTTGTGGCCCGGCAGGTTGTCGCTGGTGCCCGGCGCGCGGAAATCGTCAATGTTGTAGTTGACGAGGTAGCCCAGGTAGTAAAAGCCGGGCGGCGGCACGCTGGCGCCCTGCAGCCCTTCCACGCCCGGCACGTAGTGCCCCTCGGCCTGCGCGCTGCTGACGGCCAGACCGCCTGCCAGGGCAAGCGCGGCAATGACCCTGTGTTTTTTCATGCTGTGTTCCTTGTGCATGGATGCGCGCCCGATCAGGTATAGACGTCCGTGAAGGACGGCACCAGGTCACCCGTGTGATAGAAGATCCCTCTGCCCATCTTGTCCTCGCTCCAGGTGGTCACTGGGCGGTCGGGCTGCGCCAGGTAGCCCAGTCCGGCAAAGGTTTCGTTGCGGTTGCCGCTGGGGTCGAAGAAGTAGATGGTCTCGCCGCGCGTGATGCCGTGGCGCGTAGGGGCCACGTCGATCTTGACCTTCTTCTTGGCCATGACGTCGGCGGACTTGAGCACGTCGTGCCACGAATCCAGGAAAAACGCGATGTGGTGCAGGCCGCTGACGGGGCCGCCCACAAAGGCGATGTCGTGCGGCGTGGTCGTGCGCGCCATCCAGGTGGCAGCCTGCATGTCGCCCTGGGGGCCCACCAGCACCTGCTCGGTCAAGAAAAAGTCCAGGCATTCCTTCATGAAGCGCGTGTTGTCCTGCACGGTGTTGATGCCGGCCTCGGGGTTCATCTCGCACATCAGCAGCAGGTGGTCGAGCCAGTGCGCGCCCGCGCCCCGGACACCGTCGGGCCACGGGTCGGGATTGACAGTGCCCACATCGGTGCCCACGTATTCCTTCATGGCGTACAGGCGCATTTCGTGGCCGCTGGGCAGGTTGAACTGCAGCATGCGGCCGGTGGAGGGCAGCGTGCCTTCAGGCAGCAGCGTGGTCTTGATGCCCCAGGCCTCGATGCGTGCCTGCAGCGCCTCCAGATCCTCGTCTTTCTCCACCTTGTAGGCAACGTGGTTCAGGCCCGCCCGGTCGCTGGGGGTCAGGATGATGGAGTATTTGTCCCACTCGTCCCAGCATTTCAGGTAGACGTTGCCCGCACTGTCCTTCATGACGGTCTTGAGGCCCAGGACCTCTTCGTAGTGCTTGACGGCAGCAGCGATATCCATGACCCGCAGGCTCGCGTGGCCGATTCTCAGTACACCCATTTCATGTCTCCTCTTGGTTGATAAATCTTCAATGACTCAATTGGCTGGACGTTGCGCCACCGAGGCGGCACTGCCCAGAAACGGTTTGCGCAATCGGGCGGCCACTTCCAGGCACACCGCCTGGGTGGGCGCCACGCGGCAGGCCAGCGTGTAGCCTTGCGCTTCTTCTTCGGTGCTGACATGCGCCCGGCTCACGGGGCCCAGCGGCTGCACGCCGCCCTCGACGATGCGCACCTTGCACACGCCGCAGCCGCCGTTGACGCATCCCACGGGAATGCCCTTGCGGCCCAGCCGCAGCATGCCCTTGAGCAGGCTTTCGTCGGTGGCGCAGGCATAGCAGTCACCGGTCTGCGCGACATGCACATCCACGGTGGGTCGTTGGCTCATCCACATGCCGGCCTCCGTCAAACGCGCTTGAACAGCGGGCTGCGCGCGCCCTGCGCATCGGCGGCCGAGAGGAACTTCTCGGTGTAGATGTCGCGCTCGAACAGCCGCCCCTGCATCAGCGTGGCAATGCAGGCCTCGACCATGGGAGGCGGGCCGCACAGATAAGCCTTGTGGCCCGCAAAGTTGCCCTGGAAGTGCGCCTGCGCGGCCTGATGCACAAAGCCGCGCGCGCCGCTCCAGTCCGAGCCCTCGGGCTCGGCTGACAACGACGGCACGTAGGTGAACTGCGGGTGCTGCTGCGCGAGTGCGCGAAATTCATCGTCGTAGTACAGCTCGTCGCGCGAGCGCTGGCCATAGACCAGCGTGATCGGCTCCGTGCAGCCGCCAGCAAGCAGCGCATGGATCATGGAGCGCGGGCTCGACAACCCCGAGCCGCCCGCCAGGAACACCATCGGCAGCCGCGCCGAACGCCGCACAAAAAAGCGCCCATACGGCCCGGCCAGGCGCAGCCGCGCGCCTTCTTGCAGCTGCTCGTGCAGCCAGGTGGTGCCGGCACCGCCGGGCACATGGCGCACGTTGAGCTCGATCTGCGCGCATTCGCCATCTGCGCCCGGCGCGTTGGCGATCGAGAAGGCGCGGCTTTGCCCCAGGCCCGGAATCTCCAGCTGCACATACTGCCCCGGCTGAAAGCGGATGGGCTTGTCCAGCCGCAGGTGCAGCGCCTTGATGGTGGGCGTGAGCCGCTCGATGCGCTCCACCGTGGCCGCGAAGTCGCGCACGGGAATGATTTGGGCGTCGGGCTCCTCGTCAATGTCGGCCTCGATGGTCGTATCGCACTGCAGCGTGGCGCAGCAGGCCAGCGTCTTGCCCTCGTCGCGCTCGAAGTCCATCAGCGCGAACGGGTTGGCGGCACCGTGGTCCACATCGCCGTCGGCAACCTGCACCTTGCAGGTGCCGCACAGGCCGTGGCCGCAGGCGTGGGGAATGTAGATGCCCTGGCGCAGCGCGGCGTCGAGCAGGGTCTGGCCCTCTTCGACGTCGATCGTTGCGCCCAAGGGCTCGATGGTCAGTTGGTAGGTCATGGCATGGACGCGGGGCCCGGGGGTAGCCCCCGGGCTTCCCTCACCGAATGGGACTTAGCTGCACGTACCCTGGATGCCGGTCAGGCCCGGGGTGCGAAAACGGATCGCGTCCTTGTGCTGAAGGCCATTGGCCTGCAGCGACTTGGCCGGATCGGGCGTCCACGGCTGGCCGGACTTGAACCACTCGACCTGGGACCAGTCGATCTTGGCAAAGTCGGGGTGTTCGCCGTACACGCCGGGCAGCACGCCCTGGGCCAGCGCGCCGAACGGGGTATCCGGCGGCAACGGCAGGCAGACCGGTGATGCAAACATCAGGTGATCCTCCCAGCCGATGTAGAGCAGCGGTGCGGGGAAGTTCTCGCGCCGATCGCGGGCGGGAAAGTCGTAGGGTTTGACAGCAACGACGCTCATGCCTTGTCTCCTTGAACAGCATCACCACGCCAGGCGGCAAAGTTCTTCTGGTCTTCCGAGCCTTCAAAGTCGAAGTTGTCCCGGCCCACCTTCAGGTCGTAGTAGTCCATCACGGCAGCCATCGGGTCAAAGCCCTCCACCGTCGGGTCGGTGCCCTCGGGGAAGCAGTTGCCCTGGTAAATCTGGTGCACGGGCAGCCAGGCTTGCGAATATTTCTCGGGCTCGTCGTCAAAAATTTCTTTGCAACCGTCGCTGCAGAAGTGGTACTTGTCGCCGTGGTAGTCGGACTCGCGGTAGCAGATCTTGGTCGGATCGCCGGGCTCGGTAAAGAACATGGGGACCTGGCAGATGGTGCACAGCATGGGCAGCGTCTTGTTGTAAAAGCGCTTGCCCTGTTGCTGCTGCGCGTGGAAATGCTCGAAGCGCGGCCGGTAGTACTTGTCGAAGGTGTCGGGGTACTTCTCGGACAACCAGTTCAGCTCGTCTTCCTTGGGCATCCAGGTGTGGAACGCGGCGGCGGCCGTGTAGTTGTAGAAGCCGCCCCAGGCCTGGTGCGTGATGTGGTCCTTGCCGGCGCAGGCTTCCTTCCAGCCCTTGGGTTCGCGGATGCCATAGCGGGCCAGATCGCGGAACAGGGCGCCGCCGTTTTCCTCGGCGTACATCTCCCACGCTTCCTTCCAGCTCATCACGCGCTTGGGCAGCATGTAGTCCTGCATCATCCCGACAATGGTGAGCAGGCGGTAGCCGCGCCAGAACCACTTGTCGATCCACTTCTGCACGATCGGCACGTTGGCCGGGTCCTGCTCGAGCATGAACTTGATGCACTCGATGCCCAGGGTCATGTGACGCGATTCGTCGGACTGGGCCGAGAAGCCAAACGTCACGGTGCTCATGTCGCCGTTGTGGGCGGCGCCGGACATGAAGGGCACGAACAGCAGGTTGGTCAGCACGTACTCGAACGAGAAGCTCACGGCGGTGAGGAACTCGAACGGCCCTGCGGTGGAGGCGTCTTCAAAAAACGACTTGGGCACGGACAGGTACCACACACGGTCAAACATGTGGGGTGCCTGGTGCAGGCCATTGAAATACTTGTTGTAGTGCGACAGGGCGTGGGTTTCGGTCTGGCAGTGGCGCAGCTCGTCAATGGACTGCATCTGCGCGGCAACGCGGGCACCGGCACCGGTGAAGTGGCGGCCCACATGGGCAAAGCCGCGGTGCGCGAGGTACTCTATCGGGGTCACGGCCTGGAAGAAGATCTTGATCGCATTCACATAGCGCGCATCCGAAATACCCAGCTGGCCATTGTTCTGCGCAAAGGCCTCGATCACGGCATAGAGCTTCTTTTCCTTCTCGCCCTGGTATTTCCAGTAGGCGTCCATGGTCAGGCGAAACGGGTCTTCCCATTTATCCCAGTCGTGGATCTTGATGCCTTCGTACTTGTCGAACGGAAAGACCTTGTCCATGGGCTGGTAGGTCGTATCCCAGGCCAGGCCGCGCGTCATGGCGGCGTAGCGGTCCTTGAGGCCCAATTTCTTCTTGATAGCAGGTGCGTCCATGGTGTTATCTCCTGGTGGTTGGGTGAAACGGCCGGCTGGCTCAGTGCTGCCAGCTCAGTGAAAACTCGTCGTCGTCTTCGTCGATGTAGCCGGAAAGCGTGACGAGGTTGACGTGCAGCTGCTGCAGGTTGAAGCGCTGCCCGGTCTGCTCCTCGATGGTTTCGCGCCGAATGACAAGCCGACCGGGCGCGTTGATCTTCACGAGCCCCTGCGGATAGGTGGCTACGGCTTCGGCGTTGTCGGCCAGGATGGCGTCCACGACGGGACGGGATTCTTCGTTGTCCTGAAAGGCAATGAAGACGCTGGAGACGGTGGGTGCGTTCATCGTGGGTTCCTTCACACCGCCAGACCGGACTTGCGCGCGCGGGCGTCGAGCGCCGTGCGCACGGCAGCCAGTGCCTCGTCGCCCTGCGCGCCCAGCGCCAACTGGGCCACTGGCGCCAGCGCGGCATGCGCCTGGTCGGCATAGGTTTTGAACCAGCCGGTGATGAGCGCGCGGTTCTCATCCGATGCAGCGGCCGCCACCTTGGTGACGGCATCCACCCAGCGCGCGCTCTCGTCGTGCCACTCGGGCATGAAGGCGGTGAGCATGGCAACCGCGGTGCCGCCGTGCACGGCCAGGTGGTCGTCCACGAAATGCGTGTAGATCAGTGGGTACAGCAGACCGTCGAGCGCCAGGTTCTGCGCCACGAACAGCTCGAACGGGTCATTGACGACCAGCGTGTCCTCGACCAGCCTGCGCAGCCCCTGCCAGCGCGGGTCGTGCAGCCAGTCGTTCTTGCCCGCGTCGAGCGCGCCGGGCTCGCCCAGTGCCAGCCCCAGGCGCGTGAGGTACTGCGCAACCGCCAGATGGTCCATGGCATGGAACATGGCCGGTGCAGTGAACGCCGTGCCATAACCGCGTGAACAGATCGTGCAATTGTTCATGTTGGCGCCCCAGGCCGCGTGGCGCAGCGGCATGAGCACCTCGCAGGCTGCGGCGCGCTGCGCGTCGGGAATCTTGTCGATCAGGCCGCGCGACTCGACAAACTGGTAATTGGCTTCCATCGCCTCTTGCTGGCGCGCACGCGCCATGGTCCAGTTGGCGTAGTAGAACTGGCGGGGATCGCGCAGCGCATCCCAGTCGGCCAGCTTGACCGCGGTGCGCGTGGCATCGAACAGTTCAAACTCGGGCTCCCAGGTCGGGCGGTAATGGAAGTTCGCGGCGGGCTGCATGCCCAGCGTGGCTTCGTGGTACCGCGACGCGGGCTTGTCGCCCGTGTAAGCAGCCACGCGGGCGAAGGTGCTGCGCAAAGGCTGGATTTCGCGCGCCTGCAGATCAATGTTCATATGCTGTGTCTCCTCAAATGATGGTGGAAGCGGGGCCTTCACTCGGGTCACCGATGCGGCGTACCTGGTGCGCCTGACAGAACGCCTCGAAGGCGTGCTGCGGCAGCATCAGCTCCACGGCCAGCTCGGGCCAGCCGATCGAAAACTCGAACTCGATCAAACCGTTGTCCCGTTTTTTAAGCACACGGACGAACTTGCGCGACACATCGCAGTGCAGGTTGTCTGTGGCCATTGGCTCTGGGTTCATTGCGGGCTCCATGGTTTGGTTAGGCCCCTGCACAGGTGCACAGGCCATGCCAACTGTCGATAAAACGGCCTCAATATCGATAAAACAAGGGTTAGTCCCTATAAAATCCCGCATCCGGAGCCGGCAACCCGCCGCTGGCGGCCGGGCCCCGGCGCGGCCAGCGCCAGATGCCGCAGTGCAGCATGATCAAATGCTGAAATCCGCCGGTCGCGAATTGATGAAATGGTGAACAGCCCCCGCACTCGGGTCAAACCCGATGGCGCTCCCCACGCTTTTTATCGATAGTGCGCGAATGCCTTCCACCGCCCTGCCCCCCCTGCCACCCGATAACGATCTGCGCCGGCTGGTGCATTTCTCAGCGGGCGATGGCCGCATCTGGCTGTCTGGCCAGCGCATGCTGCTGGTCCATGTGGCGGCACTGAGCGCCCTGCGTCGGGAGCTGATGAACACACTGGGGCCGGCACAGACGCGCCGCCTGCTGATGCGCGCGGGCTACGCCTCGGGCGAACGCGACGCGCAGCTCGCACGCCAGGTTCGCCCTGAGGCATCGCTGTTCGAAATGTTCTCGGTCGGCCCCCAGCTGCACATGCTCGAAGGGGCGGTGCAGGTCACTCCCCAGACCTTTGAACTCGATGAGGCGGCAGGCCACTTTCATGGGCTTTTCCGCTGGGACCACAGCTGGGAGGTCGAGAGCCATGTCCGCGACTTCGGCCCACAGGATGACCCGGTCTGCTGGATGCTGCTCGGCTATGCCTCGGGCTACACCAGTGCGTTCTTTCACCGCCCCGTGCTCTTCAAGGAAGTGCAATGCGCGGCTTGCGGACACGGCCACTGCATGATTGAAGGCCGCTTTGCGCACGAGTGGCCCGATGGGGATGCGATGGCGCGCGACTACGATGCTGAATCGATGCTGGTCAAACTCGACGAACTGCAGTCACAAGTGCAGACCCTGCGTACCCAGTTACAGCCCGCCGATGAGCTGGGTCCTCTGGTAGGTCGCTCGCACGCATTCGAGCAGACCGTTGCGCTGCTGCGCAAGGCAGCACAGACGCAGGTGACGGTGCTGCTCACGGGCGAGACCGGCGTGGGCAAGGAGCGCTTTGCCCGCGCCCTGCACGCCATGGGCGCGCGCGCCGACAAGCCCTTCGTGGCGGTGAACTGCGCGGCGCTGCCGGCCGAACTGATCGAAAGCGAGCTCTTCGGTGCCGAGAAAGGCGCCTACACCGGCGCTGCCGCCACGCGCATCGGGCGCTTCGAGCGCGCGCACGGCGGCACCCTGATGCTGGACGAGCTGGGCGAGCTGCCCCTGCCCGCACAGGCCAAGCTGCTGCGGGTGCTGCAAAGCGGCGAAATCGAGCGCCTGGGCGCCACCCAGCCGCGCAAGGTGGATGTGCGCGTGGTGGCCGCCACCAATGTCGATCTGGAAAAAGCCGTGGCAGAGGGGCGCTTTCGGCGCGATCTGCTGTATCGGCTGAACATCTATCCCATCCGCATCCCGCCCCTGCGCGAGCGCACCGACGACATCGAGCCGATCGCCATGCACCTGCTGCAAAAATTCGCGGTGCAACATGGCAAGCGCATGGCCGGCTTTACCGACCGCGCCCTTTTGGCGATGCGCGCCCATGCCTGGCCCGGCAATGTGCGCGAGCTGGAGAACCTGATCGAGCGGGGCGTCATCCTCACCCCATCGGACGAGAGCGTGGACGCCGACCTGCTGTTTCCACACATCACGGTACAGCCAGGCGCCACCCTCAACGCCGCGGGCACGCTGGAGCATGCGGCAGCCCCCACCGCGCAGGCCACGCAGCTCTACGACCAGTTGCAAAGCAGCGGGCTGACGCTGGAAGCCCTCGAAGACACGCTGATCCGCGAGGCCGTGGCACGCGCCGGCGGCAATCTATCGGCCGCCGCGCGCGCACTGGGCCTCACGCGCCCCCAATTGAGCTACCGTCTTTCGCGCCTGAACGAGCGCGCGCAGACCTGACCCCACCACGCAACACCATGGCCAAACGCCCCTATCTGCAAGCGCTCAACACCGATAGCGACCTGAACGGTCTGGGTATCTCCCTGTCGCGCACACTGATCGAGCAGACCTATGCCGAACTGCGCAATGACATCATCGAAGGCCGGCTGGAGCCGGGCAGCAAGCTGCCGATCGAGCACCTGCGGGTGCAATACAACGTGGGTGCCGGCACGCTGCGCGAAGCCATCACGCGGCTGGCCAGCGATGCACTGGTGACCACGGAAGGGCAGCGCGGCTTTCGCGTGGCCCCCATCGCCATCGAGGAACTGGAAGACATCACCCGGCTGCGCGTGCACGTCGAAATCGAGGCGCTGCGCCTGTCCATTCGCAATGGCGGGGCGCACTGGCGGGCCGCGCTGCGCCACAGCTATGAAGCCATCTCGGCACTGGAGCAACCCATTGACCCCGCCCACCGCCGCCAATGGGAAACCCTCAACGTGCGTTTTCACGAGGCCCTGCTGAGCGGAAACGACTCGCCCTGGACACAGAAGGTGCTCGGCCTGCTGGCGCGCCACGGTGAACGCTACCGCCGCTACGCCATGGGCCTGCCCGGGTCGGTGCGCGACGTGCATGCCGAGCACACCGAGATCTTCGAGCATGCCCTGGCCGGCCGTGAAGCGCGTGCAGCCCTGGCTCTTGAAGCCCATATCCGCGCCACACCCGATCTGCTGGCGCAGGCATTGCGCACTGGCCAGCTGACCTTGCCCCCAGGGGCCGCCGCCGAAGCCGCCCCGGCACTGTTGGCTGGCTGAACGCTTGCGCTATCGTTCGGGCCTGCCGATGCGGCAACCGAACTGATTTTTTCCATGCTCCAGTACCTCACCATCCCCGTCACGCCGTTCCAGCAAAACTGCTCCATCGTCTGGTGCGACGCCACCCGCAATGCCGCCATCATTGATCCGGGTGGCGATCTGGACACACTGCTGGCAGAGATTGAGCGCCTGGGCCTCACGCTGGAGCAGATCTGGCTCACCCACGCCCACATCGACCATGCCGGCGGCACGGGTGAGCTGGCCCAGCGCCTGCAACTGCCCATCGTCGGCCCGCACCCGGGCGACCAGTTCTGGATCGACGGCCTGCCGCAGCAAAGCGCGATGTTCGGGTTTCCGCCCGCGCAGCCATTCACGCCCACGCGCTGGCTGCACGATGGCGACCAGGTGCAGATCGGCAACGAAACGCTGAACGTGCGCCACTGCCCGGGCCACACGCCGGGCCATGTGGTGTTCCATGCGCCGCAGATCGACCGCGCCTTTGTGGGCGACGTGCTGTTTGCCGGCAGCATTGGCCGCACCGACTTCCCCCAGGGCAACCACCAGCAGCTGATCGACAGCATCACGCAGCGCCTGTGGCCCATGGGCGATCAGACGGTGTTCATCCCGGGCCACGGGCCGGAGAGCACGTTTGCACGCGAACGCCAAAACAATCCCTATGTGGGCGGGACCTGAATGGTCCATCACATTCCTGTTTTTATAGCTGCTAGCGCTTGCCCAATAAGCGCTACAGGCCATTTTGGTCATTTTTTTACACCACAACACACTGCCCCGTGGGTGCAGGCATGCGGCTGCCACGCTGGTGTGCGCTGCACCCACGCCCTCGCCACCGCCCGGCACAAGCACTGCCCACTATGATGTTGCTCTTTGTAAACAACATGTGAGCACCCGGCAGACGCCTCCCTCTGCCCGCCCTTTGTGCCATGAACACCACTTCCATTCCGATTCCGCCCCTGGAACCGCAGCGTGGCTCCAGCCTGGTGGGCAAGGCCTACTGGGTCATGCTGCAGCGGGTGACGCTGATTGCAGCGGCTATCGACGTGGGATACATCCTGCTGTTCATGGGGCTGGGCTCCCGGCCCCTGGCCATCGTCAATTTCCTGAGCATTGCCATGTACCTGGGGGCCTATCGCCTCATCCAGAAGCGCTACAACGCCGCCGCGCTGGTGCTGATCTGGGTGGAGGTGCTCGGGCACGCGGCACTGGGATCGCTGCTGATTGGCTGGGACAGCGGATTTCACTATTACCTGCTGCTGTTCATCCCCGCCATCGTGGTCGCCAACACGCGCGGGTATGCCGCGCCCATGGTGCTGGCCCTGCTGGCGTATTACCTGGGCCTGCAGGCACTGTGCAGCCATTGGGGCCCGCTCGACCCACTGCCCGTGCGCAGCGTCCAGATCGTGAACTGGATGCACATCTGCCTGGTGTTTGCCATGTCGGCAGCGCTGGCGGCCGTTTACCGGCGCACCATCCTGATTGCCGGGAGCCGCCTGCGCAAGCAGGCCACCCAGGACCCGCTGACCGGCCTGGCCAACCGCAGCCACTTTGAAGCCCTGGCCGCCCATGCGCTGGCGCGCAGCCAGCGCGATGGTGCGCCGGTCACGCTGCTGCTGTGTGATGCGGACCTGTTCAAACGCATCAACGACCAGTATGGCCATGCCGTGGGCGACGCGGTGCTGGTGGCCATCGCCAACGTGCTGGCCGCCAACCTGCGCGACGGCGATGTGCTGGCGCGCTGGGGCGGCGAGGAGTTTCTGGCACTGATGCCCTACTGCCCGCTGGAGGCCGCCTGCGCCACGGCAGAGCGCATCCGCGCCGCCATCGCGCAGGCGCCGCTGGACGTGGCCCAGGCCCCCATCGCGCTGACCATGTCTTTCGGAGTGACCCAGGTGCGCAGCACCGAAGACCTGCACACCGCCATTGCGCGTGCCGACAAGGCGCTGTACCAAAGCAAAAACGCGGGCCGCGACCAGGTGAGCGTGGCGTAACCCTGGGCAGATCGCGCCCCTGAAAATTGGGCGAAATCAGCCTCTAACGCTTTAAAAACAAGCGTGGAAAGCTATTAAAACAATAGCGCTCAGAAAGGTGCGCGCCCTTACCCGTTGCGCCGCGCGGCCTCGTACAACCCCTGCACCCTGGGCACGTTCTGCTCCAGCTCACGGATGCGTGCGGGCCCCGAGGGGTGGGTGGACAAAAAGGCCAGCCCCCCCTGCTTGCCGCCGGTGGCGTTGCCCATCTTTTGCCACAGGCTGACGGCGGCGGACGGCTGGTAGCCCCCGCGTGCGGCCAGTTCCAGCCCCACCAGATCGGCGTCGCTTTCGTCCGAGCGGCTGAACTGCAGCGTGAGCAGCTGCCCGCCCAGGCTGGCGGCAACGTTGCCCAGATCGCCCAGGCCCAGCAACTGCGAGCCCAGGCGCAGCGCCAGGTTGGTGCCCTGCGTCTTGGCGATGCGTTCACGCGCATGCTCGCGCAGCGCGTGGGCCATTTCGTGGCCCATGATCATCGCGGCCTCGTCGTCGGTGAGCTTGAGCTGGTCGAGGATGCCGGTGTAGAACGCAATCTTGCCGCCGGGCATGCAAAAAGCGTTGACCTGCGAGCTGCCGATGAGGTTGACCTCCCAGCGCCACTGGCGAGCGCGGTCGTTCCAGGGCGCGGCATGGGGAATCAGCCTTTTGGCAATGGCATGCAGGCGCTGCAGCTGCGGGTGCCCAGCGGGTGCCAGGGCACGCTGGGCCTTGGCCTGCTGCAGCATCTGCTGGTACTGCTGGGCGGCAGAGTTCTCCAGCGTCTCGGCGGGCACCAACTTGCGCAGGCTCGACGCCGAACCCACCTCCACCTGCGCCAGCACGGGCGCGGCGGCGCTGGCACCCGCAGCCAGCAGGAAGGCGCGGCGCGCAGACCACGGGGAAGACGGCGCTACGGAGGGCGGGGGGCAGAAGAGGCACATGCAGGAATAATAGACAAAAACCGCCCGGCCCCATGTCAGACACCTCCCCGACCCCACCCCGCTCCCCCACCGTGCGCACCCCCTGGCTGCAAACCTTGCGCGTGTACCTGGAGCCCGCCAGCCTGCGCATGCTGACGCTGGGCTTTTCGGCAGGCCTGCCGCTGTTGCTGGTGCTGGGCACGCTCTCGTTTCGCCTGCGCGAGGCGGGCATTGACCGCAGCACGATCGGATATCTCAGCTGGGTGGGCCTGGCCTATGGCTTCAAGTGGCTGTGGGCGCCGCTGGTGGACCGCATGCCGCTGCCGCTGCTGACGCGCTGGCTGGGGCGGCGGCGCAGCTGGCTGCTGCTGTCGCAGGCCCTCATCGTGGCCGGGCTCGTGGGCATGGCGCTGGCCGACCCGCGCCTCACGCTGGGCCCCATCGTGTGGTGCGCGCTGGCGGTGGCCTTTGGCTCGGCCACGCAGGACATCGCGCTCGATGCGTTTCGCATCGAATCGGCCGACGCCAACCACCAGGCGGCGCTGGCCGCCTCGTACCAGACGGGTTACCGCCTGGCCATGATCTGGGCCGGTGCGGGGGTGCTGTGGATTGCCGCACGCTCGGAGGTCGCCCCCGCTGCAGCGCAGGTGATTGGCCAGGCGGTGGCCGAGGGCGCGGCGGCCTACCAAAACGGCGCCTGGCAGGCGGCCTATCTGGCCATGGCCGCGTCGATGGCCGTGGGCGTGGTCACGGTACTGTTCTCGCGCGAGCCGGTGCCCGTGGTGCTGCCACCCGCCAAGAACGCGGCCGAATGGATCAAGGGCGCCGTGGTCGATCCGTTCGCCGATTTTCTGGGCCGTTACGGCTGGCAGGCCGCGCAGATCCTGGCGCTGATCGCCGTGTACCGCATCAGCGACGTGGTGATGGGCATCATGGCCAACCCGTTCTATGTGGACATGGGCTTTTCCAAGGACGAGGTGGCGGCGGTCACCAAGATTTACGGCGTCATCATGACGCTGGTGGGCGCCTTTGTGGGCGGCGTGCTGTCGATGCGCCTGGGAGTGATGCGCATCCTGATGCTGGGCGCCGTGCTCAGCGCCGGCAGCAACCTGCTGTTTGCCTGGCTGGCGGGCCATGGGCATGACGTGACGGCCCTGATCGCCGTGGTGTCGGCCGACAACCTGGCCAGCGGCATTGCGTCGGCCGCGTTCATTGCGTATCTGTCGAGCCTGACCAACGTGAGTTATTCGGCCACGCAGTACGCGCTGTTCAGCTCGATGATGCTGCTGCTGCCGAAGTTTGTGGCAGGCTTTTCGGGCGACTATGTCAACAGTTTCGGCTACGCCCATTTCTTTACGGCCACGTCCTTGCTGGGGCTGCCGGTGCTGGGACTGGTATGGCTGGCCTCACGGGTCAAAACACCCGCTAGTGCCCGACCTTAAAGCGCCAACAGCTATATAAACAATAGCATTTGAGCACCTGCCGGGTTGTACGGTTTACCGGAACTTTACGGCGGCTTCAACGCTGCGCGACGCCTGCGGGTCACGATGGAGCCCTGCCCGAACCGACTCCACTGCCCCACTACACTGCCACGATGAGCTCGCACTTGTTGATGATTGAAGACGACGCCCGCCTTGCACAGATGGTGGGCGAATACCTCGGCCAGTCTGGCCTGCACGTCACGCACCGCGCCGATGGCGCGAGCGGCCTGGCGCAACTGCAGGGCCCTGACGCAGGGCCCTTGCCCGACCTGGTCATCCTCGACCTGATGCTGCCCGACATGGACGGCCTGGACGTCTGCCGGCGCATCCGCGCGCTGCAGGGCCCCGCTGCCCAGGTGCCGGTGCTCATGCTCACCGCCAAGGGCGACCCCATGGACCGCATCATCGGCCTGGAACTGGGCGCCGACGACTACCTGCCCAAGCCCTTCGAGCCGCGCGAGCTGCTGGCCCGCATCCGCGCCATCCTGCGCCGCCGCACCGATGGCGGCACCGCTGCGCCGGCCAGCCAGGCGCTGCGTTTTGGCACGCTGGAGATCGACCGCGACGCGCGCACCGTCACCGTGGCAGGCGAGCTGGCCGACCTCACCTCCTACCAGTTCGACCTGCTGGTGGCGCTGGCCGAGCGCGCGGGCCGCGTGCTCACGCGCGACCAGATCATGGAGGCCGTGCGCGGCCGCGAGCTGGAGGCGTTCGACCGCTCCATCGACGTGCACATGGGCCGCATCCGCGCCGCCATCGAGGTGGACGCCAAGAACCCGCGCCGCATCCTCACGGTGCGCGGCGTGGGCTATGTATTTGCCAAACAGCAGGATTGATGTGAAACAACCCCCTGTGGCGCTTCGCGCCTTCCCCCTTCTCTCGCATCGCTGCGCGCTGCGGGAAGGGGGACGCCGCCAGCGCTGCGGGGCGGCCCTTGCGCGGCGTCCCTGGCCTGCACCGCGCCAGTTGCATGGGCGGCAGCACCAGGGCGTGGAGGAAGGCGGTGTTTGATATTTTCTCGCGGCGCCTGTACCTGCGCATCTGGCTGGCCGTGGTCGGCGGCATGGCCGTGCTCACCCTGGCCGTGGGCTGGGCCTGGCGCATCGCCGCCGAGCAGAACGCCCAACCCACGGCACCGCCCGCCCGCGAAGTGGTGCTGCGCGACGGTGACGGCCACACGCTGATCGCCGGGCTGGCCACGCGCGTGCCGGGGCCGCCGGGCGAGGGCCTGGAACTGCGCATTGACAGCGCCGACGGCACCACCTACAGCCTGCAGCTGGCCCCGCGCGCCGACCGCGACAATCACCCGGGCCCCAACCGGCGCCCCGAAGCCACCTTCTGGATCCGTCCGCCCTTTGGTTTCCTGTGGATGCTGGGCCTGGTGGGCCTGGCCGTGGCCGTGGGAGTGTTCCCCATCATCCGCCGCCTGCTGCAGCGGCTGGAGACCCTGCAGCGCAGCGTGCAGCGGTTTGGCGAAGGCGATCTGTCGGTGCGCGTTCCCGAGCACGGGCAGGACGAGGTGGCCGACCTGGCGCGCCAGTTCAATGCGGCCGCGGCGCGCATTGAAACCCTGGTCAAGACCCACAAATCGCTGCTGGCCAACGCCTCGCACGAACTGCGCTCGCCGCTCACACGCATCCGCATGGGCCTGGAGCTGATGGGCGGCCAGCAACCCTCGCCCGCGTTCCGCGAAGAAATCCTGCGCAACATTGCCGAACTCGACCAGCTGGTCGATGAAATCCTGCTGGCCAGCCGCCTGGACGCGCGCGAGGCCGATGTGGGCACCGTGGAACTGGTGGACCTGATCGGACTGGCCGCCGAAGAATGCGCACGGGTGGGGGCCGACCTGGATGTGAGCGCCAGCCCCGAGCTGCTGGAGGTGCATGGCGTGGCCAAGCTGCTGCGCCGCGCGCTGCGCAACCTGCTGGAAAACGCGCGCCGCTACAGCCAGGGCGACATCACGGTGGTGGTGCAGCGGCACGACGGCCAGGCCCAGGTGAGCGTGCTCGACCAGGGGCCCGGCGTTCCGCCCGCCTTGCGCGAACGCATCTTCGAGCCCTTTTATCGCCTGCCCGGCGCCAGCGAGCGCGCCGGCGGCGTGGGCCTGGGGCTGGCGCTGGTGCGCTCGATTGCCGAGCGCCACAACGGCACCGTGCGCTGCGAAGACCGGCCCGACGGCGCGCCTGGCGCCTGTTTTGTGCTGCGCCTGCCGGTGCAGGCAGGCGCGGGTGGGTAGGGCATGTCATCCATCAATTCCCCCACCCGCTGGCGGCACATCAAAAAGATGAGCGCATTGCGCTTATCTCGCCTTGCTTTATGGCACTTTTCTTTTTAAAAACAACAAGGGGAAAGCGCTGGCAGCTACGCTTTGTGTAGCGCATCCGCGCCCGGCCACCACCGGCCCGTTGGACGGCCAGCAAAGAGCGCACGACAATGCCTGCATGACGCTGCTCACACATTCCCGGTTTTCCGCCCGCTTCGGCCTGACCACCCCGATCGCGCTCGCACCCATGGCCCTGGCTTCCGGTGGCGCGCTGGCCGCAGCCTGCGCGCAGGCTGGCGCCTTGGGGCTGGTGGGCGGCGGTTACGGCGACCTCGCCTGGACACAACGTGAGTACACACTCGCGCTGGAGGCTTCAGAAACCGGGCGCATTGGCTGCGGCTTCATCACATGGAAGCTGGACGAAGACGCCTCGGCGCTGGACTGGGTGCTGGACCGCGCCCCGGAGCACCGCCCCCGCGCCGTGATGCTGTCGTTCGGTGACGCCCGCCGGTATGCCGCACGCATCGCAGCCAGTGGGGCCGCGCTGATCTGCCAGATCCAGCGCATGGAACAGGCTCCCCAGGCGGTGGAGGCCGGCGCCACGGTCATCGTGGCGCAAGGGGCCGAGGCGGGTGGCCACGGCATGAACGCCCTCCATGGCCGCGCCACCATGACCTTCGTGCCCGAACTGGCCGACTGGCTGGCAACGCATGCGCCCGACACCCTGCTGCTGGCCGCCGGTGGCATTGCCGACGGCCGCACCCTGGCCGCGGCGATGGTGCTGGGGGCCGATGGCGCGCTGGTCGGCTCACGCCTGTGGGCCACGGCCGAAAGCCTGGCGCCACAAGGCGCCAAGGAACTGGCCCTGCGCACGGACGGCGACGGCACGGCCCGCAGCCCGGTGTTCGACATCCTGCGCCGCAAGAACTGGCCTGCGCCCTACGACTTTCGCGCCATTCGCAATCCCTTGCACCGCGCATGGGAAGATCGCATCGACGCGCTGCGCAGCGACCCAGCCGCTGCACGGGCTGCGTATGACGCGGCCGTTTTGGCTGGCGACTACACCGCCGCGCACGTCACCGTGGGGGAAGGGGTGGGACTGGTGCGCGACCTGCCGGCCGCTGCCGAGATGATTGCGCGCATGGAGCAGGGTGCCCGCGCGCGGCTGGGTTGAGGCATGTCGCTCATCAGGCATTTTTGCGCAGTATTTGCAGGAAGGCGCCGCTGCCGAGAAGACCTCAGTTAACAGGTTTTGGGGGCAGATTCCGGTTTTGCGTGCGGCTCACGCGCCGCCGCAAAGACGGCAATGGCAAAGAAATACACCGCAATCGGCCCGTTGTTCCACGAAAAAATAGCCTCCGTCAGGCCAAAAACAAAAAAGCTGAGTGGCACCAGCAAGCCTGCCAGGGCCAGGGCCCGCATCTGAGCAGAGACACTGCGTCTCAGCCTGCGCGCAAAATAAATCAGCGGCACGCCGTGGAGTAACAGCATGGCCCCAATACCCACCAGCCCGCTTTTGGCAGCCTCGTCCAGAAACTGGTTGTGGGCGTGTTGAAAATCTTGAATGACAGGCGCAAGCTCACCCTTTTGAATGGCTTGATCGCGTTGCACCAGATAGCCTTGCAGGCCCCAGCCGGTCAATGGTTTTTCAGCAGAAAGGCGAGCTGCCAATGCCCACATCTGAAAGCGTGTTCCGACAGAGCCGTCATCCGCAACATCCCCCTGATACTGCATGGCCTCTTGGGCAGCCGAAGTTACGCGCCCGCGCACATTGAAAGGATTGACAATGGCCAGCGTCACCAGTGCGAACGTCACCAGCACCATACCACGCACACTCCACAGGTGCCGGCCTGCCACCACCAGCACCACCGGCCACAGCAGCGCCGTCAGCCAGGCCCCCCGCGTACCCGACAACAAGGCCGCCAGCGTGAACAGAAGCGCGTTGCCATAAGCCAGTGTTTTTTCACGCCAACCGTGGGCCGCCACCAAGCCCACGCCGGCCAAGATCAGGGCATACAGAGCCGTCACGTCGCCAAAATGGATGGAGAAAAATTCCGCCCCATAGGCCCGTGTATGGAGCACGAAGAATTGGTAGACCGCTTCCAACAGGGCCACGGGTGCCATGAGCGCGCCGCCCACCAGCACGGGGCGCACGCACCGAAGGGGCTGCATCTGCCCAAAGGCCAGCATGAAAAGGGCCAGCAGCGCAATCTTGCTTCGGAAGGAGTTGAGAAACAGCGGCTGAGCCAGCGCGCGCTGCCACCACCAGTAAACCGCCATCAGCACGAACATGGCAGCCAGGCCGACGACTGCACGCCTGTTCAACTGACGCCAGCGCCCCCGCAGGGCAACAATGCACAAAATCACCGCTGCCGCCATCAGGATGCGAAAGCCATTGGGAATCGCCACGGCACCAAACAGCAGGGTGAAAAGCAGTGCATAAGGCCACTGCCCCAGCGAGGCGTTCAGCCGAGATGCAACCTGATGGCAAAAACCGCTTCCTGTCACGGTGATTCAGGCAAGAAACCGGTAACTGCGGAGAAACCGCCACCAGCGCCCCAGCCAGCCCTGGCGCAGGCAGTACCCCGCGTAATCGCGCGCACTCAGCGGCGAGCTGGCCGCAAAACCTTGCCGCAGCGCATCGGCTGTTGAGTGCAAGGCCGCATCCTGCGCCCCGGCGCTGGTGCGCCGCAAGCCTTGCAGCGCGCGCATGGCTCCATGCAGATTGCTGGCTGCAGCGCGCGCCAGCGCCACCTGGATGCGGACATCATCCGCCAGATCAGACGCTGCCCAGGCCCGCCGGAACGCACTCAGAGACCAGGCCCAGTCCCGCGCCTTTGGCAAGCTCATGTTGGCAAGAATGCTGTCGCCATGCTGGCGGTAGGCCACCCAAGGCTGGGGACAGTGGTAGAAGTGGTGCGCATTCAGGGCCAGTTGCGGCGTGATGGCCGCGTCTTCAAAAAACACGCCCTCTGGAAAGCGCACGCCCCGCGCCCATACTTGCCTGCGGGCAATTTTCGACCACACATGGGTTTCCCCACCATCGAGCACGCCGCACACCAGATCACGCCTGTCGTGTGAAAGCACGTCCGAACGGCCGAAAAACGTGCGTTTGCAAGCCTGCGTCTGTCCAGCGTTTGTCAGCACCACGTAGTCGCACAGCACCAGTTCCGGCTGGTGCTGCACTACGATTTGGCGCAAGGCAGCCAGTGCGCCTGGCAGCATGAGGTCGTCGGCATCCAGAAACCAGACGTAGTCGCCCTGCGCGGCATCCAAAAGGGCATTGCGCGTGCCCCCTGGCCCCAGGTTTCGGCTGTTGCACCCCACGCGCAGCGCTGGCCAGTGTTGGGCCATGTCTTGCAAGATGGCCAGAGACTTGTCCGGCGAACAATCGTCCAGCGCCAGAATTTCCACGCCTTCCCCGCACTGCGCAAGCACCGATTGCACGCACGCCTGCACATAGGCTTGCGCCTTGTAGACAGGAATCAAAATGCTGAGCCAGGGTGGGCAAGACATGGGTCAATTCCAGCCATCAACCTGGCGCAGGCAAGCTTGCAGGCGTGCCCGGCGCAGCCACCACCCCTTGCGCCCATAGGCTTGCACCAGCGCTTGGGGCGACAGCGGCGCACTGGCCAGAAAATCCTGAAGAAATCGCTGGGCGAGCGCCCGGCTGTCAGTCAACTCACCCGGCTCCTGCGTATCCAACCATCGGATCGCGCCGATGAAGTTGCGCGCGCTCAGGTGCGACAAGGCGGTACAAACCCGCGCATCCTGGGCCAGAACGGGCAGGACGTCCAGCTCCTGGCGCGTTGCCCGCAGCGCGCTTGACAAGTCCGCCACCTTGTTCAGATCGAGCGTGCTCAGGATGCTGCCCCGGCGCTGGCGGTAGTCCACCCAGGGTGCTGGCTCGTACCACAGGCTGCGCGCGCGCAGCACCAATCGGGGCACGGTGGCCATGTCCTCGAAATACCGGCCTGCCGGAAAGCGCAGGCCATCGCGCCACAAGGTCCGCCGCGAAATTTTGGACCAGGCATGCATTTGCCCGGGCATGCACAGATCCGTCACGAAAGCGGCCTGATCGATGAGCAATCGGCGCGCGGGGCCTGCAAAACTGCGACGGTGCCCTTCTCCGCGCAGGCGGTGCTTGAACCCCATGGGCTCTCGCCACAGCCGGAAGTCACACACCACCATGTCCGGGCAGTTCGCCTGCACGATGCGGTGCAAGGCTGCAATCGCACCGCCTTGCAGGCGGTCGTCGGAATCAAGAAACCACAGATATTCGCCCCGGGCTGCGTCGATCATGGTGTTGCGCGCCGCGCTCAGGCCCTGGTTGACAGCGTGGTGCATCAGCGTCAGCCGGCCCGGCCACCGCTGCGCCAGCTGATCCATGAGAGCCCGCGAGTCGTCGGTGGAGCAATCGTCCAGCACCAGAATCTCCACACCCGCGACGCCGTTCGGTGATTGCTGCAGTTGCTGCAGTTGCCCCACGACGGACGCAAGGCACTCCTGCAGATAGTCCTGCACGTTATAGACCGGCACCAGAATGCTGAGCCAGGGGGCAACCGCTGCGCTCATGGGGCGGCCTCCAGCCCCTCAAGCAGCAGGGCTTCATACCGCGCGGTCATGGTCTGCAGGCTGTACAGGCCCACTGCGTCGTCCCGCGCGGCCTGGGCCATGCGCTGGGCTTCGTCATCGTGCGTCAGCAGCCGCGCCAGTGCGTCGGCCAGCGACTGCGGATCGGCATGCTCGGCCAGCAAGCCGTTGCGGCCGTCGTCGATGATCTCCTGCACGCCCACTACGCGGCTGCCCACCACGGCGCAGCCTGCAGCCATGCCCTCGATCAGCGACAGCGGCATGCCTTCGTAATGCGTGGCCAGCACGCAGATGCGGTGGCCCATGAGCAGCCCCGGCACGTCGCCGCAATGGCCCAGAAATTGCACCTGTCCGTCCAGCCCCAGCGAGGTGCACAGCTGGCGTGCGGCGCGCTGCGCCCCCGCCTTGCCGCCGCCGGCCAGCATGACGGGCGGGGTGAGGCCGCGCTGGCGCAATAGCGCCACGGCACGCAGCAGCGTGGCGTGGTCTTTTTGGCGCGCAAAGCGTGCGGCCATGACGATGCCCGGCACACGGTCGGCCCAGGCGGGATGGCGTGCATGTTCATACGGCGCCAGGTCGATGCCGTTGGGAATGGCCACGGTCTTGGCGGCGGGAAAACCACGCGCCAGCAGGCTTTGGCGCACGCCCTCGGAGACGCCCACGATGAGATCGGTGCGCGCCGCCAGCCACACCGCCTGGCGCAGCCGCCAGGCGGTGTAGCGCTCGCGCGAGTTGTGTTCCACATGCACCAGGCGCGGCACGCCGGCGATCAACCCCGCGTAGCGGCCCCACAGGTGCTCGCTGAAGCCATGGGCCACCAGCACGTCCGGCTGGAAACGCTGGCAGATGGCGACCAGTTGCCAGATGGTGACTGCGTGCGCCCAGCCGGCGACGGTCTCCACGGCCAGCCCTTGGTCCACAAGGGCCTGCACACGCTCGTTGCGCGTATGCCGTTTACGGCGAAGCACCAGCAGGGCATCGCAGCGGCCAGAGGCCGCATGGGCCCGCACCAGATCCACGGCCACCTGCGTGGCGCCGGAAAAACCGCCAGTGACAAAGTGCAGCACTTTCACGTTGTTTCAGCCCTGCCTGCCGCGGGTGATTCTGGTGCTTTCGGTCCTGGCGGACAATCCGTCCCACCATGAAACGAATTCCCGCCAGCCTTTTCAAATGGGCCCTGCACTGCGTCAGGCCGCGCCAGCGCACCGGCTATGCCATGCCCGCGCCCAGCATCTACCAAGGCAGCACTGCCGCTGCAGTGTCGGAGCAAGGGAACATCCCGGCCATCCTCTGGACATACTGGAACCAGCCTGAACCCGACGCGTTCGTGCGCCAATGCCTGCAAAGCTGGCAGCGGCATTGCCCAGGCTACGCCATCCAGCTGGTCCACCCCGGCAACCTGACGGAGTACGTGGCCCCCGGCGACCTGCCCGAGGCCTTCGCGGCCCTGCACCCGACCAAGCAGTCCGACTGGCTGCGCCTGTACCTGGTGCACCGTTTCGGCGGCTATTGGCTGGATGCCACCATCGTGCTGACCCGACCGCCCAGCTGGCTGGACGCTCTGCGCCAGCAGCATGGTGCCGGGTTCGCCGGGTTCTACCTGGGCGGCTTCACGCACGACCCTGCCTGCCCGGTGGTGGAGAGCTGGGCCTTTGGCGCGCCAGCGGGCGAGCCGTTCGTGGGGGCCTGGCAGCGCGAATTCCACCATGCACTGATCGAGGCGGGCCCCGATGCCTACCTGGCCCGGCTGCGCCAGCAGGCCGATGGTGGCGCGGCGGTGCTGCAGGGCATCGCGGACCCGGCATACCTGTTGATCCACGTGGCGGCACAACAGGTGCTGCGCCGCGCCAACAGCTTCAAGCTCGTACTGCTGCGGGCCGAGGACACTGCCTTTTTCTACCAGCAAGCGCTGTGGTGGAAGTGGTACCTGCTGTACCCGAGGCTGTGCCTGGTGCCAGACGCGGCACAGCCCGCGCCGCTCATCAAGCTGCGCGGCGGGGAGCGGCGGCACTTCACGCAGATGATCGATCAGCACGGGGACCCGGTGTCGGGCAGCCTCTGGCAGCGCGCGTGCGCGGGGGTCAGCGCCGTTCAGTGACCAGCCCTCACGGCTTCGCCCGCCTTCAACCGATACACCGTCCCGCAATACGGGCACTTGGCTTCCCCGGTATGGGCCACGTCGAGGTAGACCTTGGGATGGTTGTTCCAGAGCTTCATGTCGGCCTTGGGATTGGGGCAGAACACGCCGCCCTGGGCGTTCAGGTCTTTGGCCAGAAGTTCTATAACGGCTTGCGACATGGTCAGACCTTGGTGAGCCAGTGGGCGTATTGGGGATTGCGGCCGTTGACGATATCAAAGAAAGCGCTCTGGATTTTTTCGGTGATGGGACCGCGGCGGCCGACATAGTCGCCTTTGCCCAGCTCGATGCGGTCGAGTTCGCGGATCGGCGTGACTTCGGCGGCCGTGCCGGTGAAGAATGCTTCGTCGGCGATGTACACCTCGTCGCGCGTGATGCGCTTTTGCACCACTTCCAGCCCCAGGTCCTTGCAGATATGGAACACGGTGTTGCGGGTGATGCCGTTCAAGGCACCGGCCGACAGGTCCGGCGTGTAGACCACACCGTTCTTGACGATGAACACGTTCTCGCCCGAACCCTCGGAGACGAAGCCGGAGGCATCGAGCAGCAACGCCTCGTCGTAGCCATCGTCGGTGGCTTCGGTGTTGGCCAGGATGGAGTTGGTGTAGTTGCTCACCGCCTTGGCCTGGCTCATGGTGATGTTGACGTGGTGGCGCGTGTAGCTGCTGGTCTTGACGCGGATGCCGCGGGCCATGCCGTCTTCACCCAGGTAAGCGCCCCAGGCCCAGGCCGCCACCATCAGGTGAATGTCGTTGCCCTTGGGCGACACGCCCAGCTTCTTGTCGCCGATCCAGGTCAGGGGGCGCAGATAGCCCGATTCCAGCTTGTTCTCGCGCATCACCGCGCACTGCGCCTCGTTCACCTGCTCCTGGGTGAACGGGATCTTCATGCGCAGGATCTTGGCGCTGTTAAACAGGCGCTCGGTGTGGTCCTGCAGACGGAAGATGGCCGTGCCGCCCACGGTGTTGTAGGCGCGCACGCCTTCGAAGGCGCCGCAACCGTAATGCAGGGTGTGGGTCAGCACATGGATCTTGGCATCGCGCCAGTCGACCATCTGGCCGTCCATCCAGATCTTGCCGTCACGATCGGCCATCGAGGGAACTACGGGGCTCATGGGTGTCCTTTGGGTTGCTGGAGGTGTCGCAAAACCACGGATTTTACGGCGCCGCCGACCCTGCATCGCCGCCTTGGGCATCGGCGGGTTCCACCGGACGCTCCAGCGCCCACTTCACCAGCTTGCCATTCTGGAACACGCAGGTCACATGCGATTGGGTGCCATCGGTCCAGCGGTAGACCTCGGGCTGTTCGTTTTCGGGCGACTGCAGCGCCCCCAACGAGCGGGTCATGGCGACCACATGCATCAGGCTCACCCCCGCCTGCAGTTTGGCATTGAGCATGACGGCGCTGCCGACATACCCGATGGGGCGGTTGGCCGCCTTGCGCATGACATTCATGAGCCGCGTGAAATGCAGCAGGGCCCACATGAGGACGCCCCCGCCGACGGCCGCAACGCCCATCCAGCCATAGGACCGAAAGCCCATCACCACAACAATCACCAGCCCCACGGGCACCAGGATATTTCGTAAATTCATGGCCCCATTGTCTTACGACGCCACCCGCCCCGCCCTGTGGGGAGTGCGTATGCAGACCTGAAACTGCGCTCAGCCCATGGCCCGCACCACGTTCATGGCCTCTTCCACCCGCTCCACGGCGTGGATGGTCAGGCCCTCGATCGGCTTTTTGGGGGCATTGGCCTTGGGCACCACCGCTATGCTGAAGCCCAGCTTGGCCGCCTCGCGCAGGCGCTCCTGGCCGCGGGGCGCGGGGCGCACCTCGCCCGCCAGCCCTACCTCGCCAAAGGCGATGAACCCCTGCGGCAATGCCTTGCCCCGCAGGCTGGAGGTGATGGCCAGCATCACGGCCAGGTCGGCGGCGGGCTCGCTGATGCGCACGCCACCCACGGCGTTCACAAACACGTCCTGGTCCATGCAGGCCACGCCCGCATGGCGGTGCAGCACAGCCAGCAGCATGGCAAGGCGATCCTTGTCCAGGCCCACACTCAGGCGCCGCGGGCTGGGGCCGCCACTGTCCACCAGAGCCTGAATCTCCACCAGCAAGGGTCGGGTGCCTTCGAGCGTGACCATCACACAACTCCCCGGCACGGGCTCACTGTGCTGGCTCAGAAAGATGGCGCTGGGGTTACTGACCCCCTTGAGGCCCTTCTCGGTCATGGCGAACACGCCGATCTCGTTGACGGCACCAAAGCGGTTCTTGATGGCGCGCACCAGGCGGAACTGGCTGTGCGTATCGCCTTCGAAATACAGCACCGTGTCCACCATGTGCTCCAGCACGCGGGGCCCGGCCAGCGCACCCTCCTTGGTCACATGGCCCACCAGCACGATGGCCACGCCCGATGCCTTGGCGCAGCGTGTGAGGTGCGCCGCGCACTCGCGCACCTGGGCCACAGAGCCGGGTGCCGACGTGAGCTGGTCGGAATAGACCGTCTGGATCGAGTCGATCACTGCCACCGCCGGTTGCATGGATTCGATGGTGGCCAGGATTTTTTCCAGCTGGATCTCTGCCAGCACGTTCACCTGGCTGTGGTCCAGCCCCAGCCGGCGCGAGCGCAGCGCCACCTGGGCGCCGCTTTCTTCGCCGGTGACATACAGGGTGGGTAGACCTGCGCGCTGCAGCGCGTCCAGCGCCTGCAGCAGCAGAGTGGACTTACCGATGCCCGGGTCGCCGCCGATCAGCACCACGCCCCCTTCCACAATGCCCCCGCCCAGCACGCGGTCCAGTTCGTCGATGCCGCTGGGCGTGCGCGCGATGTCGGTCGCCTCGATGGCCGCCAGCGGCATCACGGCCTGCGCCTGCGCCAGCCCGGCAAACTGTGCGCCGCTGTAGCGGTTTTTGCCGGGCCCGGCATCTGCCACCGATTCGATCAGCGTGTTCCAGGCGTTGCACGATGGGCATTTGCCCAGCCATCGCGGGCTGGTGCCGCCGCACTCGGTGCAGGTGAACGTGGTTTTGTCTTTGGCCATGGCGTATGTCGTTGGAAGCCCCTGGAACGGGGCTGCTGACTATAGCGACCATGCCAACGCGGCCTGGCGACACGCCGTACGATGGCGGGCTTGGCAACGCCGCACGGAGTTCAGATTGCAGACACCCACCAACCGCTTCAAACAGGCCATGGCCCAGGGCCAGGCCCAAATCGGCCTGTGGCTCGGGATGGCCGACGCCTACAGCGCCGAAATCCTCGCCGGCACCGGCTACGACTGGCTGCTGATCGATGGCGAACATGCGCCCAACGACCTGCGCTCCATCCTGCACCAGCTGCAGGCCATTGCCAGTACCACCAGCGCCCTGCCGCCGGGTGCACAGGCGCCCCACCCCATTGCCCGTGTGCCTGTGGGCGACACCGCGCTGATCAAGCAATACCTGGACATCGGCGCGCAAACCCTGCTGGTGCCCATGGTGGACACCGCCGAGCAGGCGCAGCAGCTGGTGCGCGCCACGCGCTATGCGCCCGAAGGTGTGCGCGGCATGGGCAGTGCGCTGGCCCGCTCGTCGCGCTGGCAGGCCTACCCCCAGTATGTGCACGAGGCCAACCAGCAGATCTGCCTGCTGGTACAGGCCGAGACGGTGGAAGCCATGGCCAATCTCGATGCCATCGCCGCCACGCCCGGCGTGGATGGCGTGTTCATCGGCCCGGCCGACCTGTCGGCCTCGATGGGCCACCCCGGCAACCCGGGGCATCCGGAGGTGCAAGCCGCCATTCACGACGGCATTGCGCGCATCCTGCGCGCGGGCAAGGCGCCGGGCATTCTGGCCACCACCGAATCACAAGCGCGCCAATGGCTCGCCGCCGGTGCGCTGTTTGTGGCCGTGGGCGTGGACACCATGCTGCTGGCCAGCGCCGCGCAGGATCTTCTGGCGCGCTTTCGCACCAATGCCGGTGGTACACCCCAGCGCCCTGCGGGCTATTGATGCCCTGGCGAAATCACCCGCATCGAATCAATCAAAACACCCAGGAAGACAAAGGCCCAACACCCATGAAAGCCGGCTTGGAGACCGGTCCGTCACACTGAAATTCGGTGCACTTTGTAGTTGAATTTTCAAACCAAATTGGCCTCAAGTGCTTATCCATAAAGCGCTAACAGCTACTCAATTAATAGCACACCAACCATGACCCCTCTCACGCTTTATTACACCCCCGGCACCTGCGCGCAGGCCGTTCGCATCGCCTTGGAAGAGGCTGGCGCCGAGCACCAGCTGGTGCGTGTGAACTTCACCGCTGGCCAACAGCGAACGCCCGAATACCTCGCCGTCAACCCCAAGGGCCGCGTGCCCGCCCTCGTCACCCACCACGGTACGTTGACGGAAACGCCCGCGCTGCTGGCCTACGTGGCGCAGAGTTTTCCCGAAGCACGCCTTGCACCCGCCGAGGCCCACGGCTTTGCGCGCATGCAGGAGTTCCACAGCTACCTCGCGTCCACAGTGCATATCGCCCACGCCCACCGCCCCCGCGCCAGCCGGTGGGCCGACGAGCCTGAAGCCATTGCCGCCATACAGCGCAAGGTGCCGCAAAACATGACCGACTGTTTCCAGCTGATTGAAACCCACTATCTGGCATACGCGCAGCAGGGTCCCTGGGTCATGGGTGAGCAGTACACCGTGGCGGACGGCTATCTGTTCACCATCGCAGGCTGGCTGAAAAGCGATGGCGTGGACATTGCGCTGTTCCCCAAAGTGTTTGCCCACACACAGCGCATGCTGGAGCGTCCGGCGGTGCAACGCGCACTGGACTGACAACCCGGCGAGCAAATATAAAAAAAGCCCCGACGCTTGCCCAGCACCGGGGCTTTTTGCTGTGTGGGCCTGGTCAGTTGACCTTGAGCGCGCGCCAGTCAATGCGGTTGTCCGCCCGGTGCGGCAGGTCCACCTTTTGCGTGGCGGCCCACGGGATCACCTGGTTGTACAGCGGGATGTGCGAAATGAGCTCGTGGTCCTGCACCAGGGCCTTTTCGATCAGGCTGTTGCGCGTGACCGGGTCGGTTTCCTTCTTGATGCGCTCGATCAGCGCATCCTGCTGCGGGTTGCTGAAACGACCCAGGTTGAAATTGCCGTCGCCGCCCACGCCCGGCGAGCGGATCAGCGACTGCAGCGAATAGAACGCATCAAACGTCGGCACGCCCCAGCCCAGCAAATAGATGCTGGCCTCGTTGCGCTGGATCATGGGGAAATACGTGGCAAACGGCAGCGAACGCAGCTTGGCCTTCACGCCCACCTTGGCCCACTGCGAGGTGATGGCCTGGCACAGCTGCTCGTCATTGATATAGCGGCCCGCGCTGCAGGCAAAGTCCACCTCGAAGCCGCTGGGATAGCCCGCATCGGCCAACAACTTTTGCGCCGCCTTGGCGTCGAACGGCCAGCGCACATCGGCCTTGGGCGTCCAGCCGTTGACTTGGTGGGCAATCAGCGCGCCCGTGGGCTGGGCCAGGCCGCGCAGCACCACGCGCTGGATGGCGTTGATGTTGATCGCCTGGTACAGCGCCTTGCGCACCCGCACATCCTTGAGCGGGTTCTTGCCCTTGACGTCCGAGCCCGGCAGTTCGTCGCGGAACTGGTCCAGCCCCAGAAAAATGGTGCGGTATTCGGCGCCTTCCAGCACCTTCAGGCCCTGCGTCTGGCGCACCCGCGCCAGGTCCTGCAGGCTCGGGTCGATGATGAAATCGATCTCGCCCGACAGCAGCGCCGCCGTGCGCGTGGCGTCGGACTTGATGGGGGTGAAGACCACTTCGGTCACGTTGGTGGCGAACTTGCCCTTGCCCCACCAGTGCGGGTTGGATTCGAGCACCACGCGCTGGTCGGGCGCCCACTGCTTGAGCACGAATGGCCCCGTGCCCAGCGCGTTGCGGTGGGCAAAGGTTTCGTCCTTGCTCTTGATGTCCTTGGGCTCGACCGACTTGTGCTTCTCGGCCCAGGCCTTGCTGAGAATGCGCAGCTCGGTCAGCTGGTTGAGCAGCACCGGGTTGGGCACGTCCGAAAAAATGTCGATGGTGTGGCTGTTGACCTTTTCCACCCGGTCAATGCCCTGGGCATAGACCGCGTAGTTGGAGCTTTTCGACTTGGCACGCTCCAGAGAAAACTTGGCATCGTCAGCGGTGAACTCGCTGCCGTCGCTGAACTTCACGCCCTTGCGCAAGCTCAGGCGCAGCTGGGTGGGGCTCACCAGCTTCCATTCAGTGGCCAGCGATGGTTCAGGCTTGAACGTCTTGCTGTTGTATTCGACCAACGTGTCGTACACGGCGGCGTGCAAGGTGTTGTTCACGCCCACGTTCTGGGCGTGAACGTCCCACGACGACACATCGACAGCACGCGCCCAGTGGAACGTCTTGGCCTGCGTGGCCAGGGGCAAGGTGACAGCCAGCACTGCGGCAAGCAGCAAGGGTTTGAATTGCATGGGTTTGCCCCTCTCAGAAAACAAGACGCTACTGTGACCGAGGGCAGGCACCGTCGGAACCATTTTTTGGCTGTATCCATATGCGTTGTGGGGTCAGCCCCATGCATGCCACCGACGATGTGCGCCCGCGGGTGCACCGCACGGACCTTACTTGCGCCGCAGTGCCAGCCGAATGCGTTCAAGCGCCGGCGATGGCGGGGCCACGGTGCGGTCGAACGGGTGCGCGGTGGCGCCAACGGCCTTCAGGATGCGCTGCACGTAGGCGCGTGTCTCCAGGTAGGGCGGCACGCCGCGGTAGCGCTCGACCTTGCCCTCGCCCGCGTTGTAGGCGGCGGCCACCAGCGCCACGTCGCCCTCAAAATAGGCCAGCAGCCAGCGCAGATAGGTCAGGCCCCCACGGATGTTCTGCGCCGGGTCATACGGGTTCTTGACGTTGAAGCGCTCGCTCGTCTCGGGAATCAGCTGCATCAGGCCCTGCGCGTTCTTGGGCGACAGCGCCTGGGTGTTGAAGTTCGATTCGGCGGCAATGATGGCCAGTGCCAGCTGCGGCTCGACCTGGTATTGCGGCGCCATCTTGAGCACCAGCTCCACGATCTTGCGCGGCGCGGTCAACTGGTAGTTGACCCCCGGCGGGGCTGCCACAAGCTGCGCAGGCGGCGACGGCGGTGGGGGGCGCAGGCACTCGGGCACCTCGTCGGTGGCGCCGCCGACCACCTGCAACATGCGCGCGGCCACGCCCAGCCCCTGCTCGGCGGCGGCCCGGAAGAAGTAGGCGGCCGCCACATCGTCGCGCGCCACGCCGCGCCCATGGGCATACATCCATCCCAAGTTGTATTGCGCCTGCATGTCGCCAAGCCGCGCGCTGGCGCAATACAGGGCCACGGCGCGCAGCGGGTCGCGCGCCACGCCCTCGCCATGCTCGTAGGCAATGGCCTCCTGGCGCAGGCTGGCGGCGCGGTTGCTGTCGGTTTCGCCACCTTGCGCCCGCACCGCACCCGCGCCCAAGGCGCAGGACAACACCACCGACAGCGGCGCAAGGATCGACAGGCTGGCATGCATATTTTCAGTATGCGCGCCTTGGCGCCATCCGTCACGTCCTGTGCGATATGCACCCCGCAGGGGTCATGCGGCAGTGTGCCTTGCCACTGCCGGCACAGGCCCACCTCATGCAGCTGCGGTGGCCAGATCCTCATGGTGATCGGCCACGCCCCGCTTCCAGTAGGCGGCGATGCGCATGCGCCTGGCATCCACCCCCGGCTTGGCCAGCACGGCGCGGCGCACGGCGGCCATGTCGGCATGTTCACCCGCAGCCCAGATGTAGCCCGCGCCGGCAGGAAGCGCCAGTTCTTCCACGGCGGCAGGCAAGGCCGGCACCCATTGCAGGTCCAGCTGCGCCGCGCTGAGCAGCGCTCGCCGGTCGGCAGGGTTTTGCACCTGGATGCGCACGGTGGCCCGTGTATGTGCAGGCAGCTCGGCCAGGCGGCGGGAGATGGCGGGCAGTGCGGTCTCGTCGCCGATGAGCCAGTGCCAGTCAAAACCGGCAGGAATTACCAGGCTGCCGCGTGGCCCCGCAATGCCTACCCACTGGCCGACAAAGGCCGCAGCCGCCCAGTCCGACGCCGGACCGGCCTCGTGCAGCGCGACTTCGATGTCCAGCTCACCCGCGGCGGCGTCAAAGCGCGCCGGGGTGTAGTCGCGCAGCACGGGGCGGGGCCCGGAGAACACGGGACGGCCATCCTGCACGATGGGCAACGATGGGCGCTCCTGCCCGGCCTGCGGCAGGATGAGCTTGAGGTGGTCGTCAAAGCCCGCACTGGCAAAGCCGGCCAGTTCCGGGCCCGCCAATGTGAGCCGCACAAAACCGGGGCTGACCTGGATGCGGCGCACCACCTGAAGATGGCGTGCCTGGATCGGGTGGCGAATGCGTTCGATGGCCAGGTGTGCGGCAGTCGCAGCGATGGAAAGAGGTGTGCTCATGCGTTAAAATGTTGATTTAATCAACCAATCATTCACCATAAAGTTGACTTTGTCAACCTATTACCTTGCTTTTATGACCCAGCGCACCCGCCCCGACGTCTTGGAAGCCATGCACGAGCTGATGCACGCCTACCGGGCGCACATGGTGCGCGCCATGGCGGACGTGCATCCCGGGCTGACATTCAATGAGATGCGTGCGCTCTCCTTCATTGGCCGCCACCCCGGCGCCACGCAAAAGGAGCTGGTGCGCCACAGCGGCGCGGACAAAGCGCAGGTCGCGCGCATGCTTGGCCTGCTGCAGGACAGGGGTTGGCTGGAGCGGCTGCCCCATGCCGAGGACAAACGCAGCCGCTGCCTCACCCTCAGCGCTGAAGGCGCCACCCTGTACCAGGCGCTGCAGGCTTCACGGCAAGCACTGTCAGCATCGGTGCTTGCCGGCTGCGACGAGGCCACGCAGACCCAGTTGCTGGCCTTGCTGGCGCGCGTGCGCGGCAACCTCGATGCCCTGCCCGCTGAGCAGGGCGATCCGGTCGATTGCCAGCGAGGCGATTGAGTGCGCATCCCCGAACATTCGATCAAGCCCCGCCTGAACGGTTGTTTCAAGCATCAAAGATGCCGGCTATATTTAGATGAAATCAGGCTATAGCGCTTATCAATAAAGCGCTAGCAGCTATCAAAAACATAGTATTCAGCCCCGCAGAAACCTCACCGACGCGGGCAGTGACTGCACCTGCACTTGCACCTGCACTTGCACCTTCACTTGCGCCTGGGCGCGGGAAATGGTCAATGGTGGTGCCCCGCAGCGGCTTCCAGGTCAGGCCCCGCCGTCCACCGCCACCGGCACGCGCGGCGCCAGCGCGCACATCAGCTCATAGCCCACGGTGCCAGCGGCCTGCGCCACCTCGTCGATGGGCAGCACGGCGCCGCTGCGGGCGCGCCCCCACAGCGTGACTTCGCTGCCGAAACCGGCGTCCACGCCGGCCGCGATGACCGGGGTCAAGTCCACCGTCACCATGTCCATGCTCACCCGCCCCACCAGGCGCGTGCGCACGCCGTTCACCAGCACGGGCGTGCCGGTGTCGCAATGGCGCGGGTAGCCATCGGCATAGCCACAGGCGGCCACACCAATGGTGAGCGGCCCCTCGGCCGTGAAGCGCGAGCCGTAGCCCACGGTGTCGCCCGCCTGCAGCTGCTGCGTGCCGATGATGCGGCTGGCCAGCGTCATGGTGGGCTGCACGTCCCAGTAGTCGGCGCTGCGGGCCGGAAAATCGGGCGCGCTGCCGTACAGCACGATGCCTGCACGCACCCAGTCGCCGCGCACCTGGGCGTCGCTGGCAAAGCGCAGCGTGGCGGCGCTGTTGGACAGGCTGCGTTCGCCGGGCAGGTCTTGCGTGGCGGCGTTGAAGGCCGCCATCTGGTGCGCAACGCCGCGCGGGCCATCGGCATCGCTGAAATGGGTCATGAACGAAATTTCATCCACCTGCGGCAACGCGTTCAGGCGCGCCCAGGCGCTGCGATAGCGCTGCGGGGTGAACCCCAGGCGGTTCATGCCCGAGTTCAGCTTGAGGAACACGCGGTGCGGCACCTGCGTCTTGTGGGCGGCCAGCATGTCGATCTGCTCGTCGCAGTGCACGGCATGCCACAACGAGAGGCGCGAGCACAGCTCCAGGTCGCGCGGCTCGAACACCCCTTCCAGCAGCAGGATGGGGCCGCGCCAGCCCAGCTGGCGCACGCGCTCAGCCTCGGCCAGGTCGAGCAAGGCAAAACCATCGGCGGCGCGCAGGCCCTCAAAGACCCGCTCGATGCCGTGCCCATAGGCATTGGCCTTGACCACGGCCCAGGTTTTGGCGTCGGGCACGGCCTGGCGCACGCGCTCCAGGTTGTGTTGCAGGGCAGCGGTATGGATGGTGGCGTGGATCGGGCGCGGCATGGCATGGCAATGGTGGGAGAAACGAGCGTGGAATTGTGGCATTGCACGCCCGCAAGAGCCTGTTTGCGATCTCGCAAGGGTTCGCAAACAGGCTCTGAACGCGTGATATAACCGCCAGTCACTTGTACGCGGCCTCCCAATCCAATCGGGCATCAGCCTCACTGATGCCCCCTCCAGCCATTCGATGAAGCGTGGTTTCTACACCATCATGTCGGCGCAGTTTTTCAGCTCGCTTGCCGACAACGCACTCTTCGTGGCGGCCGTGGAATTGCTGCGCACCGGCGGTGCCCCCGAATGGCAGCGCGCGGCACTGGTGCCCATGTTTGCCCTGTTCTATGTGGTACTGGCGCCCTTCGTGGGCGCGTTTGCCGATGCCTTGCCCAAAGGCCGGGTGATGTTTGTCAGCAATGCGATCAAGATCGTGGGCTGCCTGATGATGCTGTTCGGCTCGCACCCCCTGATTGCCTACGCCGTGGTGGGGCTGGGCGCGGCGGCCTATTCGCCGGCCAAGTACGGCATCCTCACCGAGCTGCTGCCGGCCTCGCAGCTGGTCAAGGCCAACGGCTGGATCGAGGGGCTGACCATTGCCTCCATCATCCTCGGGGTGCTGCTGGGCGGGCAGCTGGTGGGGCAGCATCTGTCGGCGGCGCTGCTGTCCATCAACCTTCCCATGATCGATACGGGCGTCGACACCGCCGCCGAATCGGCCATCGCCGCGCTCATCGTGGTGTATGCGCTGGCCGCCTGGTTCAACACGCGCATCCCCCACACGGGCGTGGAGATGCGTCCGCTGCGCCAGCACCCGCAACGCAGCATTCTGGCCAGCACGCTGGCCCTGCTGCCCGACTTCTGGGCCTGCAACAGCCGCCTGTGGCGCGACAAGCTGGGGCAGATTTCCCTCTCGACCACCACCCTGTTCTGGGGCGCGGGGGGCAACCTCAAGTTCATCGTGCTGGCCTGGGCCGGCGTGGCCCTGGGCTACGACACCACGCAGGCGTCGGCCCTGACCGGCGTGGTGGCCATCGGCACCGCCGTGGGCGCCGTGGCGGCATCGATGCGCATGCGCCTGGACATGGCCACCCGCGTGATTCCACTGGGCATCGCGATGGGGCTGCTGCTGATCCTGATGGTGTTCATCAGCAACATCTGGCTGGCCATTCCGTTCCTGATCCTTTTGGGCGGGCTGGGCGGCTTTCTGGTGGTGCCCATGAACGCCCTGCTGCAGCACCGGGGCCACAACCTCATGGGCGCTGGGCGGTCGATTGCCGTGCAGAACTTCAACGAGCAGGCCTGCATCCTGGGCCTGGGCGCGTTCTACAGCCTGTCGCTCAAGCTGGGGTTGTCGGTCTTCGGCGCCATCACCGTGTTTGGTGTGGTGGTGGCCGGCATCATGTGGATCATCCAGCGCTGGCATGCCAGCAACTGCCGCAACCACAGCGAGGAATTGACCCACCTGCTGCACATCGCGCGGCAGGATACGCACCACTGAAGCTATTAATTTAATAGCTGCTAGCGCTTACTGCATAAGCGCTAGATGCCGATTTGATGCCTAATCTACTCCCCATACTGGCCCTGCTGCTCAACGCCTTTGTCTGGGGCGTTTCGTGGTGGCCGTTCCGGCAGCTACACGCGGCCGGGCTGCACCCGCTGTGGGCCACGGCGCTGATGTATGCGCTGGCGCTGGCCTGCCTGCTGCTGGCCCGGCCGCAGGCGCTGCGCAGCGCGCTGCAACACCCCGCCCTGTGGCTGCTGGCGCTGAGCTCGGGCCTGACCAACGTGGCCTTCAACTGGGCCGTGACGGTGGGCGACGTGGTGCGCGTGGTGCTGCTGTTCTATCTCATGCCCGCCTGGTCGGTGCTGCTGGCCTGGAAGGTGCTGGGCGACCGCCCCACCGGCATGGCGCTGGTGCGGCTGCTGCTGGCCTTTGCGGGTGTGGCACTGGTGCTGGTGCCCGCCGATGCCGCGTGGGCCCGGCTGGCGTCCCACCTCTCGGGCGCCGACCTGCTGGCCCTGGCGGGCGGTTTCTGTTTTGCCCTCACCAACGTCACGCTGCGGCGCTTGCATGCGGTGCCCGGCGAGGCGCGCATGCTGGCCATGTTTGCCGGCGGCGTCCTGCTGGCGGGCCTCAGTGCGGCGCTGGGGCTGGCGGCGGGGGCCGTGCCCGCCCTGCCCGCCTTGGCAATGGCCTGGGTCCCGCTGGCGCTGGGGCTGTCGCTGGCCTTTTTGCTGGGCAACTACGCCCTGCAATATGGCGCCGCCCGGCTGGCGGCGGGCACCACGGCCCTGGTGATGTTGTCGGAAGTGGTGTTTGCCAGCGTGTCGTCGGCCCTGCTGACTTCTGCCTCGCTGGCGCCGCGCACCCTGCTGGGCGGGGCACTGATCATGCTGGCGGCGCTGCTGGCAGCCTTGCCATCGCGGCAACGCCCCGGCGCCAGCCGCTAACATGGGCCTTTCGATGGGGCTTGCCCCCAAGGAGTTGCCCATGTCCAGCCTCTACGACTTCGAAGCCCAGCCCATGAACGGCCCCGCCGTGCCGCTGCGCCAGTTCGAGGGCAAGGTATTGCTGATCGTCAACACGGCCAGCGCCTGCGGCTTCACGCCGCAGTTCGGCGGGCTGCAAGAGCTGCACCGGCAGTACGGCGACCAGGGGCTGGTGGTGCTGGGGTTTCCGTGCAACCAGTTCGGCCACCAGGACCCGGGCAGCAACGACGAGATCGCCAGTTTCTGCCAGCGCAACTACGGCGTGGGCTTTCCGATGATGGCCAAGATCGACGTGAACGGCGCCAACGCCTCGCCCCTGTACCAGTGGCTTACCGCCGAGGCCCCTGGCCTGCTGGGCAGCAAGGCCATCAAGTGGAACTTCACGAAATTCCTCGTGGGCAAGGACGGCCGCGTGATTCGCCGCTATGCGCCGCAGGATGCGCCAAAAAAACTGGCAGCGGACATTGAGGCGGCTCTGGCCGCCCCTGCCGCCTGAAAAACGGCAATCAGGCCGTTGCGGCGGACGGGCGCTGGCGGCGCGCACGCTCCAGCATCTGCCCGGTCTGGCGCGGGTCCATGCCGTACATGTCGGCAAAGGCCTCCAGCGTCTGGCCGCTGGCTTCAAAGGCGCGCAGCAGGGCCTCGTCCTTGGCATTGCGTGCCGCCCATTCGGCAAAGGCTTCTTGCAGGATGGCATTGGCCGCTTCGTCGCGGCCGGTGACCAGCTCGGTGTAGGCCTCGCGCGTGAGGCCCGAGGCCTCGAAGGCCTGGATCATGCGCTTGCGCAGCTTGGGCAACATGTCTTCGCCCGCCCGGGCCTTGCGGCGGCGAAACACCTCCAGCAGCGCATGGTGCACATGCTCGGGCGCCATGTCTTCAACGGGCTGGCCTGCCAGGTCGTGGCGCTTTTCGCCCGCGGCCACGCTTTGCAGGTAGCGGGTGGAACGGGTGTGGATGCCCAGCGCCACCTTGAGCGCGTCGCGTTCAAACAGCTCTGGATGCGCTTCCAGCAAGTCCTGGAAAATGCCGCGCTTGAGCGGCAAAAACACCGCGCCAAACAGATGGGGATAGAGGCCCGCCAACTGCTCCAGCGCCGGGTGGGTGCGCGGGGGCGTGCGCGACGGTGCCGACTGGCCTGCCGGGGCCTGGCCCTCGGCATGGGCGCGATCGCGGCCACGGCCGTTGTTGCGGCCACCGCGCCCACCACGGGGCGGGCGATCGCCGCGCGGGGAATCCGCAGTGGTCGCGATCGCGGTGGCAGGATCCGTGGCTGCCGGAGCGCTGTCGCCAGTCTCGGGCTGCTGCATGGCCTGCGGGGCGCTGGCGGCGGGCGCCGCGGTAGGTTCTTGTTCTGGCACGTTGTCGGTCATGGCGTAGCGGGTGGAAGGGCAACAAAACCCTCGATCATGCCAGCCTTGGCAAAACGGCCCACACACGGCGCACCAGAACCACCGCTCGGGAACAGGAATGTTGCAGTGAGCTGGCTGTTTGTCGCGGGGGTGCTGACATGCTCTACCGAAGCCATCCCCGGGATTGACGCCCAGAGCAACGCTCCATAAAGTGGGCCGTTGCGCGCGCAAAACCTGATCGGCAGCGCTGAACCCGCCCAAGGTGACACCATGTTCCAAGACCGCGTTGACGCTGCCCACCAGCTGGCCGATCACCTGAAGGCCTACGGCGCGCAGCAGCCCCTGGTGTTGGCCATTCCGCGCGGCGCCGTGCCCATCGGCAAAATCGTTGCGCGACAGCTGGGCGGCGATTTCGACGTGGTGCTGGTGCGCAAGCTGCGCGCGCCCTTCGAGCCGGAAGTGGCCATCGGTTCGGTGGCAGAAAGCGGCTGGACCTACCTCGCGCCCTACGCGGCTGCGGTGGGCGCCGACCCGAATTACATCGCCGCCGAAAAGCAAAAACAGCTGGCCACGATCCACGCGCGCCGGGTGCAATACACGCCGATCCGCGCACCGATCGACCCGCACGGGCGCGTCGTCATCGTGGTGGACGATGGCCTGGCCACGGGGGCCACCATGATTGCCGCGCTGCACAGCCTGCGCCAGTGCCAACCCGGCAAGCTGGTCTGCGCCATTCCGGTGGCATCACCCGACGCTCTGGAAAAAATCCGGCCCATGGCCGACGAGGTGGTGTGCCTGCAGGCGCCAGAAAATTTTCAGGCGGTGGGCCAGTTTTACCGCCACTTTCCGCAGGTGGACGACGAGGAAGTGATCGCGCTACTGCGCGCCTGACGCCGGCGCTGCGGGCGCTTGCGTTCAAGCCGCGCCAAGCGCCTCGTCCAGCACTTCCACCCAGTGCCGCACCGGCGTGCCGGTGCCACTTTGCAGGTGGGTGATGCAGCCGATGTTGGCCGACAGGATGACGTCCGGTGGCTGCTCGCCAAAGGCTTCTTTCAGCCCATCCAGTTTGCGGTCGCGCAGCTGGTACGACAGGTCAGGGTTCAGCACCGAATACGTGCCCGCAGAGCCGCAGCACAGGTGCGATTCATTGCGTGCCACGCGCAGCTTGAACCCCAGTTGCGCCAGGTGCGTCTCGACGCCGCCGCGCAGTTGCTGCCCGTGCTGCAGCGTGCAGGGCGGGTGGTAGGCAAACAGCAGGTCGGGGCGCCGCACCCGGCCCGCCAGTGGGCCCGCCAGTTTCTGCGCCAGCTCGGGCAGCAAGGCGGGCAGCAGCTCCGACAGGTCGCGCGTGAGGGCGCTGATGCGCGCTGCCTTGGCGGCGTAGTGCGGGTCATCCTTCAGGATGTGGCCGTATTCCTTGACGGTGACGCCGCAGCCCGAGGCGTTCATGACGATGGATTCCACCCCGCCCGCCTGCACCAACGGCCACCAGGCGTCGATGTTGGCGCGCATCTGGGCCTTGCCGCCTTCCTGGTCGTTGAGGTGGAACTTGACGGCGCCACAGCACCCGGCCTGGGGCGCGATCACGGCCTGGATGCCCGCAGCATCGAGCACGCGGGCGGTGGCGGCGTTGATGTTGGGCATCATGGCCGGCTGCACGCAACCGGCCAGCATGAGCACCTTGCGCGCATGTTGGCGGGTGGGCCAGGCACCGGCCGACTGCGGCGCAGGCACCTTGGCCTGGAGGGTTTTGGGCAGCAGGCCGCGCACTGCCTGGCCCACCTTCATGGCCGGGGCAAACAGGGGCGATGGCAGGCCTTCCTTCAGCGCCCAGCGCAGGGCCTTTTCGCCCAGGGGGCGGGGCACCTTTTCATCGACGATCTTGCGGCCGATGTCCACCAGGTGGCCATATTGCACGCCGCTGGGGCAGGTGCTTTCGCAGTTGCGGCAGGTCAGGCACCGGTCCAGGTGCATCTGGGTCTTGCGCGTGGGCGCCTCTCCTTCGAGCACCTGCTTGATGAGGTAAATGCGGCCGCGCGGGCCATCGAGCTCGTCGCCCAGCAGCTGGTAGGTGGGGCAGGTGGCGGTGCAAAAGCCGCAGTGCACGCACTTGCGCAGGATGGATTCGGCCTCCAGGCCGTCAGGGCGGGCGCGGTATTCAGGGGCGAGTTGGGTTTGCATGGGGTGCAGCCTGGACGGGTCAACAAGAAGAAAATTCAGGGGGCGGGCGGCAGCTGGGCGGGCACGGCTTTGCGCAAGGGATGGCGCAGGCGCGAGCGATCGGCCCACAGCGGGGGCAGCGACAGGGCCAGCAGGACCAGCGCCAGCGGCACCACAAACACAAAACCCACATGCTTGAAGCCGGCCGCCCCGGCAATGCCGCCGACAAGAAACATTGCCACCAGGCCAGCAAATAGCCGCAGCCGGGACTGGTTGGCGCGCACCTGGTTCTCCACCGCGATGCCGGTGCGGTTCCAATACAGCATTTTGCCCAGCTCGATGCCCAGGTCGGTCACCACGCCCGTCATGTGCGTGGTGCGGATCTGGGACGACGACATCTTGGTCACGGTGGCGTTCTGCAACCCCATGATGAAGGACAGCAGCAGCACCGTCGTGGGCACCGCAAACGGAGTGCGCCAGTCGAGCGTGATGGTGCCCACCAGCCCGAACACCAGCATGAGCAACGCCTCCAGCACCAGCGGCAACGCATAGCTGCTGTGCAGTTTGCGCTGCAGCGCCCAGTTCACCATCACCGCCGTGGTGGCCGCCCCGCTGATGAAGGCCAGCAGGGCACCCAGGGCGCTGAGCACCAGCACCATATTGCCCAGCACCAGGTTGTCGGCCAGCATGGACAGGAATCCGGTCATGTGCGAGGTGTACAGGTGCACCACCAGAAAACCGCCCGCATTCACCGCCCCGGCATTGAAGGCCAACAGCAGGCCCAGCACGCGGTTGCTGGTGCCGGTGCGGTGGTGGCCGGTGAGGTGCCGCAGGCGCCGCATGGTCAGCTTGCGCCGCCGTCAAGGCGCGGCTTGCGGTGCCATTCGGCGGTGGCAGCCATGTGCCCGCCCCTCACCACTGCGGCGCCAGGCGGCCAGGATTGAAGATGCCGGCCGGATCAAAGGCGTGCTTGAGGCGCGCATGGATCTGCGCCACGGCCGGAGATTTCAAGTCGAACTGGCCTGTAGCGCTTACCCCACAAGCGCCATCAGCTATGAATAAAGTAGCACCTCCACCCGCCGCCCGGGCCGCCTCGCGCAGCGCATCGCCCTGCTCCAGCGGCGCCTGCACCCAGCGCAGGGCGCCATGCCATTCGATCAGCGGCGATACACCCGCGGGCAGTGCCAGCACCGGCGCGGTGGCGGGCAGTGACAGGCGCCACAGCGCCTGCCCGGGCCGGGCGCGGCGGGCGGCGAACCAGGGCAAGGTCTGGTCCCGGCAGGCCCGCCAGTCGGGCGCCACGGTGGCGTTGTCGAGCCGCGTGCCGCCCATGCTGCGGCAGGCCGCATCGACCGCCGCCACGGCGCCGCGCAGTCGCACATAAAGCTGGCCCACGCCCGCGTCTTCCACCCAGCAGCTGGCGTTGAGCGGCAGGGGCTGGCCGCCCCAGGCGTGCAGCCGGCGCAGGGCGTCGGCCTGGTGGCATTCAAAGCGCAGCGTGGCCTCGGCGGGCGCCACGGGCAGCACCTTGAGACTGACCTCGGTAAGCAGACCCAGCGTGCCCCAGGCGCCCGCCATGAGGCGCGAGACATCGTAGCCCGCCACATTCTTCATGACCTGGCCGCCAAACGTGAGCAGCTCGGCGCGGCCGTTGAGCAGCACCACGCCCAGCAGGTAGTCGCGCACCGCACCCACGCTGGCGCGGGCAGGGCCGCTCAGGCCGGCGGCCACCATGCCACCCACCGTGGCGCCAGCGCCGAAATGGGGCGGCTCAAAAGGCAGGCACTGGCCTTGTTCGGCCAGCACGGCTTCCAGCTCGGCCAGCGGCGTGCCGGCACGCGCCGTGACCACCAGCTCGCTGGGCTCGTAACTCACGATGCCGGTGAGCACGCGGGTGTCGAGCAGCTCACCGCGCAGGGCCAGGCCATGAAAGTCCTTGGTGCCCCCGCCACGGATGCGCAGGGGAGTTTGCGCGGCGACGGAGGCTTGGACACGATCAACAATCTGGCGCAGGGCGATTTCCATGGCCTGCATGGTAGCGGCTCGCAACCGGGACTGCCGGACGAACCGCATGAATTTTTTGAACAGCGGCCATGCAATCCGCTGGCGCAGCGGCTGGGCAGGCTGCAAGCTGCTGCTTCATCCCATAAAAAAGGCCCGCCGAAAGGGCGGGCCAAAACCTTGAAGAGACACTCACCGAAATTTTAGGGCGCTGCGGCGCCACCAGACGCCGCAGCGGGGGGTTGTCAGCGGTTGTATGCCGTTTCGCCGTGCGAGGTGATGTCCAGACCTTCGCGCTCGGCTTCTTCGGGGACACGCAGGCCCACCAGCAGATCGGCGATCTTGTAGGCGATGAAGGAGACCACGCCCGACCACACGATGGTGAGCAACACGCTCTTGACCTGGATCCACAGCTGCGCACCCATGGCAAAGGTGTCGGGGGTCAGGCCGCCCGTGCCACCCAGGCTTTGCGAGGCAAACACCGCCGTCAGGATGGCGCCGACGATGCCGCCCACGCCATGCACGCCAAACACATCGAACGCATCGTCGGCACCCAGCATCTTCTTGAGGCCACCCACGCCCCACAGGCAGATCACGCCAGCAATCAGGCCCAGCACGATGGAACCCATGGGGCCCACGAAACCGGCAGCCGGCGTGACCGCCACCAGACCGGCCACCGCACCCGAGGCCGCACCCAGCATCGAGGCCTTGCCTTTGTGCAGGGCTTCACCAGCCAGCCAGGACAGCGTGGCAGCGCCCGTGGCCAGGATGGTGTTGATGAAGGCCAGGCCGGCCACGCCGTTGGCGGCACCGGCCGAACCGGCGTTGAAGCCGAACCAGCCCACCCACAGCAGCGAGGCGCCCACCATGGTCAGCGTCAGGCTGTGGGGCGTGAGCGCTTCCTTGCCGAAGCCGATGCGCTTGCCCACCATGTAGGCGCCCACCAGGCCGGCGATACCGGCGTTGATGTGCACCACGGTGCCGCCCGCGAAGTCGAGCGCGCCATCCTTGCCCAAAAGGCCGCCGCCCCACACCATGTGGGCCATGGGGATGTAGCTGAAGGTGAACCACAGCACGGCAAAGATCAGCACGGCGGCAAACTTGATGCGCTCGGCGAACGAACCCACGATCAGCGCCACGGTGATGGCGGCAAAGGTGGACTGGAAGGCCACGAACACGTACTCAGGGATGGTCGGCAGCAGGCCCGACAGCGTGTCGGGCGCAATGCCCTTGAGGAAGATCTTGTCAAACCCGCCGAAGAACTGACCCTCGCCGGCGAAGGTCAGGCTGTAGCCGTAAACGGCCCACAGCACGGTGATCAACGCGAAGATCACGAACACCTGCACCAGCACCGACAGCATGTTCTTGGAGCGGGCCAGGCCGCCGTAGAACAGCGCCAGTCCCGGGATCACCATCAGGATCACGAGCATGGTGGAGGTCAGCATCCACGCGGTGTCGCCGGAGTCGAGCTTGGGCGCTGGCGCTGCGGGCGCAGCCTCGGCAGCTGCAGCCGTTGCGGCGGCGGGCGCCGGTGCCGCAGCCGCCTCGGGGGCAGCAGGTGCGGCGGCATCGGCCGCCGGGGCGGCCGTGGTGGTTTCGGCCGGGGCAGGGGCCTGGGCCAGGGACATGGATCCTGCGCAAAGCAGGCTCAGTCCCAGAACGAAGGAGGCAAGCAGTTTTTTCATGGCATGTTCTCTGTGTGGGATGCAGCGGGCCTTGGCCGGCGCTTAAAGGGCTTCCTTGCCGGTTTCACCGGTGCGAATGCGCACCACCTGCTCCAGATGGGTGACGAAAATCTTGCCGTCACCAATCTTGCCGGTGCGTGCCGCGCCTTCGATGGCTTCGATCACGCGGTCCACCAGTTCATCGGCCACGGCGGCCTCGATCTTGACCTTGGGCAGAAAATCGACCACGTATTCCGCGCCGCGGTACAGCTCGGTATGGCCCTTCTGGCGCCCGAAGCCCTTGACCTCGGTCACCGTGATGCCTTGCACCCCGATGTCGGAGAGGGCTTCGCGCACTTCGTCGAGCTTGAAGGGTTTGATGATGGCTGTCACCATTTTCATTTGAGGTTCCTCCGATAGACGGCACCGCAGGGGTGCCTGCCGTTGATTACAGGGTTTTGGTGAGCGTGGCGACCACGCGGGCTTTGTTGACGGGGCCGAAGAAGTCTTTCTTGTTGGCGCCCACGATAGCAGCGCCCAGTGTCAGGCCATCGCCAAAGTCGTAGGCACCGCCGACGCTGTAATCCATGTAGTTGGGCACGCCGGTGTCCTTGATGTCGCCGGAAAAGCGGGTAAAGCCCACCGATGCCTTGAGCGTTACCTTGGGCATCACTTCCTGCGCCAGCGCCAGGTTCAGATAACCCGTGTTGCGGCCCCGCAGGCCCGATCCGGCCTTGGCGCCTGCCCAGCCGAAATAGTCCTTGGACACCGTGTGCGAATACTTGGCGACGAACGGGCCAAACGTGGCGGCACCATAGAGCTCGACGGTGTTGCCACTGGTGTTGCCGGGGTACAGATAGGCCAACGCGCCCACATCCATATCCACCTCGCCGGCCTTGAATTTGTAGCCGCCGTAGACATCGGATTCCAGCGAGTTGCCGGACAGCCAGTTCACGCTGGAGTTCCAGTTGCCGACATACCAGCCGGTGTCACCGAAGGCATAGTCAAAACCGCCCTGCACTGCTGGCTTGAACGCACTCACCTTGCTGGTGTCCTGGTCCTGCCCCCGGAACTTGTAGTTGCTGGTCATACTGACATTGCCGGTGAGCTGGGCGCTGGCCAGCAATGGCAGGGCTGCAACAAAGGCGACGCTCAAGAGCTTGATGGATGCGCGGGTCATGTTTCCTCCGGTTGGACAATGATTAGGGACAGTCGTGTTAAGCACGGTCCGTGCCATGTCGCGCATCGCTGTGGCGGCAAGCCACACGCCCACATCGTGCATTCGCTTACATTGGTGGTAGCGCCGCGCCACCGCACCTCCTTGGTGCGCGGCGGGACCGACGGATGACAGCCACCCGCACACCGCACCTATCTGGGGAGAAAACCGTTCATGAGTCTTGCATTGGTGCAAAGCCGCGCGCTTCTGGGGCTGGAGGCGCCCTCCGTCACCGTCGAGGTGCATCTGGCCAACGGGCTTCCCAGTTTCACGCTGGTCGGTCTGGCCGACGTGGAGGTGAAGGAGGCGCGCGAACGGGTGCGCTCGGCGCTGCAGAACGCGGGGCTGGAGTTCCCGCACAACAAGCGCATCACCGTCAACCTGGCGCCGGCCGACCTGCCCAAGGATTCTGGGCGCTTTGACCTGCCCATTGCCCTGGGGCTGCTGGCCGCCAGCGGACAAATCGACGCCAGCCGCCTGGCCGGCCATGAATTCGCGGGCGAGCTGTCGCTATCGGGCCAATTGCGCCCGGTGCGCGGTGCGCTGGCCACCAGCCTGGCGCTGCGGGCCCAGCAGGTGGCGGTGCGCCTGGTGCTGCCGCCGGGCAGCGCCGAAGAAGCCGCCCTGGTGCCCGACGCACAGGTTTACCGCGCCCGCCACCTGCTGGATGTCGTACGGCAGTTCCTGCCGGCAGGCAGCCAGGACCCCATCGACGACGCCAGCGCCACGGACGACGGCTGGTGCCTGCTCCACCCCACGCCGCTGGCCACACAGGTGACCTATGCCGACCTGTCGGATGTCAAGGGCCAGGCGGCATCCAAGCGCGCACTCGAAATCGCCGCCGCCGGTGGGCACAGCCTGCTGATGATGGGGCCGCCCGGCTCCGGCAAATCCATGCTGGCCCAGCGCTTTGCCGGGCTGCTGCCGGCCATGACCATGGAGGAGGCCCTGGAGAGCGCCGCCGTGGCCAGCCTGGCCGGGCGCTTCACCCCCGCGCGCTGGGCGCAACGGCCCACCTGCCAGCCCCACCACACGGCATCGGCCGTGGCGCTGGTGGGCGGGGGCTCGCCGCCGCAGCCTGGCGAAATATCGCTGGCCCACCATGGGGTGCTGTTTTTGGATGAGATGCCAGAGTTTCCCCGCGCCGCCCTGGAGGCGCTGCGCGAGCCGCTGGAAACCGGGCGCGTGACCATTGCACGGGCCGCGCGGCGGGCGGAGTTTCCGGCCAGCTTTCAATTGGTGGCGGCCATGAACCCCTGCCCCTGCGGTTTTCTGGGCGCGGCACAGCGTGCCTGCCGCTGCACGCCCGACCAGGTGGCGCGTTACCAGGGCAAGCTCAGCGGCCCCTTGCTGGACCGCATCGACCTGCATGTGGAAGTGCCCGCCCTGCCCGCCAACGACCTGCTGAACGCACCACCGGGCGAGACCAGCGCCGCCGTGCGCGAGCGCGTGGCCCGCGCGCGCCAGGCGGCCATCACCCGCCAGGGCAAAACCAACCAGGCGCTGCAGGGCCAGGAAATCGACACCCACACCGCGCTGGAGCCCGCCGCCGCGCAGTTTCTGCAAACTGCCGCAGCGCGCCTGGGCTGGTCGGCCCGCAGCACGCACCGCACCCTGAAGGTGGCGCGCACCATCGCCGACCTGGCGGGCGCCGCCAGCACCCAGGTGGCCCATGTGGCCGAGGCCGTGCAATACCGGCGCGTGCTGCGCGGACCTTCGGCCTGAGAGGCTTTCAGCCGCTGCATCTTTCCGGGCAGGTTTTTACTACATTATTGATAGCTTAATTCGCTTGATACATAAGCGCTTTAGGCCATTTTTATCAAAATCAACCGCCCGGGTACTGGCGCCGCACGGCCACCTTAAACCCCCAGGTACGCCTGCCGCGCCCCCGCATCGCCCGCGAAATCGGCCATGGGCGCGGTGTGCACGATGCAGCCCTTTTCCAGCACGCAGACGCGGTCGGCTACAGCCTCGGCCAGGGCCAGGTTCTGCTCGCTGAGCAGGATGCCCACGCCTTGGCTCTTGAGCGCGCGGATAGCGTGGGCCATCTGCTCGACGATGACGGGGGCCACGCCTTCGGAGGGCTCGTCGAGCAGCACCATGAAGGGCTGGCCCATGAGCGTGCGGGCCACCGTGAGCATCTGCTGCTCGCCACCGCTCATGCGCCCGCCCAGGCGGCCGGGCATCTCGCCCAGGTTGGGGAAGAGCGTGAACAGGCGCTCCGGCGTCCAGTGCGGCGCCGGTTCGCCATCGGGCCACGCGCGCGGCGGCTGGCGGCCGGCTTCCAGGTTTTCCTGCACGGTCAGGTCCGTGAAGATGCGCCGGTCCTCGGGCACGTAGCCCAGCCCTGCGCGCGCGATCTGGTGCGGGGCCTTGCCGCGCAAAGGCCGCCCCATGAAGTCCACGCGGCCCTCGGTGCGGCCGAGCAGTCCGGCAATGCTCTTGAGCGTAGTGGACTTGCCCGCGCCGTTGCGGCCCATGAGGGCCACAACCTCGCCGCGCCCCACGGAGAGCGAGACGCCGTGCAGGATGTGAGCCGCGCCATACCAGGCATGCAGCCCTTCCACGCTGAGTAATGGTGTTTTTGGCACTTCGTGCTTGTCTGGCAAGCGCTGACAGCTATCATTTTCAGAGCCGCCCAGGTACGCGGCCTGCACGCGCGCGTCCTGGCGGATGGCCTCGGGCGTGCCTGCGGCCAGCAACTGGCCGCGCACCAGCACGGCCACGCGGTCGGCTTGGCCGAAGACCACGTCCATGCTGTGCTCGGTGAACAGCACGCCCATGCGCCGCTCGCGCGCGATGCGGCGCACGAGCTGCATGAGGGCCACGCGCTCGGCGGGCGCCATGCCGGCCGTGGGCTCGTCCATGAGCAGCAGGCGCGGCGCGTGCGCGAGAGCGATCGCCAGTTCCACGCGCTTCACGTCGCCATAGGCGAGTTCGCTGCACGGGCGCTGCGCCTGTTCCTGCATGCCCACCTGCGCGAGCAGCGCCAGCGCGTCCTGCGGCCGATGCGCGCCAGCGCGGCGCCACCAGCGCCAGGCGTGGCCGTCGTGGGAAAGCAGCGCCATTTGCACGTTCTCCAGCACGGTGAAGCTCATGAGCGTCTGCGCGATCTGGAAGGTGCGGCCCACACCCAGGCGCCAGATGGCGCGCGGCGGCAGGGCGGTGATGTCGCGGCCATCCAGCAACACGCGCCCGCCATCGGGGGCGAGCTGGCCGCCGGCCATGTTGAAGGTGGTGGTCTTGCCCGCGCCGTTGGGGCCGATGAGGGCGAGCAGTTCACCCTCGGCCAGCGCAAACGAGAGCCCCTGCACGGCCTGCACGCCGCCGAAGGATTTGGACAGGTCCTCCACGCGCAGCAGGGTCATATTGCTCCTTTTTTATGAGCTGTCCGCGCTTGCCACGCTTGCGCAAAACCCGAAATTCCCTGTGGAAACAGCAACACCAGCAGCAGCATCACGCCGCCCAGCAGCGCGCGCCAATACTCGGTGCTGCGCGCCACGCTGTCGTGCAGCCACGTGAAAGCGCCCGCCCCCACGATGGGGCCTGCGAGCGTCTGCATGCCGCCCAGCAGCACCATGACCAGCGCATCGACCGACTTGGTGACCCACAGCACATCGGGCGCGATGCTGCCCTTGGAATACGCGGCCAGCGCGCCCGCCAGGCCCGCAAACAGGCCTGCCACCACGAAAGCCGCCCACTGCGTGCCGCGCACGTCGATGCCGATGGCCTGCGCGCGCGCGCCGGAGTCGCGCGCAGCGCGCAGCGACCAGCCGAAGGGCGCGAACAGCATGCGCCGCAGCACATACAGGCCCGCCGCGCACACGGCAAGCACCAGCCAATAAAAGGCGGCGCCCTGCGTGAACAGCTCGGGCGGCCAGACGCCGGTCAGGCCGTTGCTGCCACCCGTGAGGCCGTCCCACTGGAACGCGATGGCCCAGGTGATCTGCGCGAACGCGAGCGTGAGCATGGTGAGGGAGACGCCCGAGAGGCGCACGCAGAACCAGCCAAAGAGCAGCGCACCCGCCGCCGCCAGCAGCGGTGCGAGCATGAGCACGACGCCGAACGGTGCATCCACCCAGCGTACAAGCAGCGCCGCGCCATAGGCTCCCAGGCCGAAATAGGCCGCATGACCAAAGGAATGCATGCCCCCCGGCCCCAGGATGAAGTGCAGGCTGGCAGCGAACAGCGCGGCGATGCAGACATCGGTCAGCAGCACGGCAGCATAGCTGTGCTGGCCCGCCGCGAAAGGCAGCAGCACCAGCATGGCCAGCAGCGCGCACCACGCCACGGTGGCGGCACGGCCCGCGGGGCGCAGGGGCCGTTCGGGCTCGCCCGGCGTGCGCGCAGCGGCCTGCGCGCGGCCCATCAGGCCCCAGGGGCGCCAGATGAGGACGCCGGCCATCACCACAAATTCGACCACCAGCGTCAGCTTGGAAAACGAGAGCTCCACGCCCGCCACCTCTTGCACGCCCAGCCACACGCACACGGCTTTCAGCTCGGCAATCACCAGCGCCGCCACAAACGCGCCAGGCAACGAGCCCATGCCGCCCACCACCACCACGACAAAGGCCGCGCCGATGGTGAGCATGTCCAGCTCCAGGCTGGCGGGCTCGCGCGGCAGTTGCAGCGCGCCGCCCAGGCCGGCCAGCAGCGCGCCCAGCGCGAACACGCCAGTGAACAGCCAGGCCTGGTTCACGCCCAGCGCGCCCAGCATCTCGCGGTCTTGCGTGGCGGCGCGCACCAGCGTGCCCCAGCGCGTGCGCGTGAGCAACAGCGTCAGCAGCGCCAGCACCAGCGGCCCCACGGCGATCAGCAGCAGGTCGTAGGCAGGAAAACTCCGACCCAGCAGCTCCACCGCGCCCTCCAGGCCCGGCGCGCGCGGGCCCAGCAGTTCCTCGGGCCCCCACAGCCACAGGACGGCGTCCTTGATGACCAGCACCAGCGCGAAGGTGGCCAGCAGCTGAAACAGCTCGGGCGCGCGGTAAATGCGCCGCAGCAGCAACACCTCGACCAGCGCCCCCAGGGCCGCCGTGGCCAGCGGTGCCAGCAGCAGCGCCGGCCAGAAACCGATGGCGCCGCCCAGGCGCTCCACCAGCGAATACGCCAGGTAGATGCCCAGCATGAAAAACGAGCCGTGGGCGAAATTGACAATGCGCATGACCCCGAAGATCAGCGACAACCCCGCCGACACCAGAAACAGCGACGAGGCCGAGGCCAGCCCGTTGAGCAGCTGCACCAGCAGCCCAGAAAAACTCATGCGCAGACAGCCGAGCGAAACAGCGGAACGTGGCCCATGTCAGTCGGCTGCGCGCAGCTTGCGCACCTCGTCGGCAGACGGCTGAAAGCGCGCACCGTCGAGATAGCGAAAGTCCGACATCACCCCGGTGCCGTTTTGCACGCGCGTGCGGCCCACAAAGGTGCCCATGGTGGACTGGTGGTCTTCCGGGCGGTAGCGGATGGGGCCGAAGGGCGAAGCCACTTCCAGCCCCGTGAAGGCGGCGATCAGCTTTTCGGTGTCGCTGCCACCGGCCTTGCGCAGGCCTGCGGCCAGCGACTGGATGGCCGTGTAGCCCACCACCGAGCCCAGCCGGGGATGGTCGTTGAAGCGCTCTTTATAGGCCTTCAGAAACGCCTGGTGCTCGGCGGTCTGGATGGCGTACCAGGGGTAGCCGGTGACGATCCAGCCCACCGGCGCCTCGCCCTTGAGCGGGTCCAGGTACTCGGGCTCGCCCGTCAGCAGGCTCACCACCTCGCGCCCCTTGAACAGGCCGCGGGTGTTGCCCTCGCGCACCAGGCGCGCCAGATCGGCGGCGAACAGCACGTTGAAGATGGCGTCGGGCTTGGCATCGGCCAGCGCCTGCACCACGCTGCCGGCATCCACCTTGCCCAGGGGCGGCGCCTGCTCGGCCACAAACTCCACATCGGGCTGCGCGGCCTTGAGCAGCTTCTTGAACGTGGCCGCCGCCGACTGGCCGTATTCATAGTTGGGATAGACGATGGCCCAGCGCTTTTTCTTCAGGGCCGCGGCCTCGGGCACGAGCATGGCCACCTGCATGTAGGTGGAGGCGCGCAATCGGAAGGTGTAGCGGTTGCCGTTTTCCCAGACGATCTTGTCCGTCAGCGGCTCGGCCGCAAGAAAGAACACCTTTTTCTGCTTGGCAAAGTCGGTCAGGGCCAGCCCCACATGCGACAGAAAGCTGCCCATGAGCACATCCACCTTCTCGCGCGCCAGCAACTCGTCGGCGGCCCGCACGGCGTCGCCTGGGTTGCCGTTGTCGTCGCGCACCACCAGCGCGAGCTTGCGGCCGTTGATGCCGCCGGCGCTGTTGACCTCGGCCACGGCCAGTTCCATCCCCTTCTTGTAGGGGCCCAGGAAGGCAGGCTGCGCCTTGTAGCTGTTGATCTCACCGATCTTGATCGCGCCCTGGGCGTGCACCGCGCCAGCGGCAAGTGACAGAGTGGCCACACACAGTGCCCCCAGGGCGGCGGAGAAGCTTCGCATTGGTTTTCCTTTGTCCCACATCACGGGGGCCGAAACCACAAAATGTACCGCCCCTCGCATTTGCCGGACAATGTGCGGGTTTGCCCGCCAGTCCGGGGTGCATGCCAGGCCACCGCCGCGCCATCACCACCGCCCTGAGCCCTGCCCCGTTGGGGCCTTGTTTTTTTTCATTCCTGCCAAAAAACCATGAGTGCCTTTCTCGAAGAACGCGTGCTGAGCGTTCACCACTGGACCGACCGGCTTTTCAGCTTCACCACCACCCGCGACCCGGCGCTGCGCTTTTCCAACGGGCACTTCACCATGATCGGCCTGAAGGTGAACGACAAGCCGCTGCTGCGCGCCTACAGCATCGTCAGCGCCAACTACGAAGAGCATCTGGAGTTCCTCTCCATCAAGGTGCCCGACGGCCCGCTGACCTCGCGGCTGCAGCACATCCAGGTGGGCGACTCCATCGTCGTCGGCAAAAAGCCCACCGGCACCCTGCTGATCGACTACCTGCTGCCCGCCAAGCGCCTGTACATGCTGTCCACCGGCACGGGCCTGGCACCCTTCATGAGCGTGATCCGCGACCCCGAAACCTATGAGAAGTTCGAGGAAGTGGTGCTGGTGCACGGCGTGCGCCAGGTGAGCGAACTGGCTTACCACGACTACATCACGAAGGAGCTGCCCCAGCACGAGTTCCTGGGCGAGCTGATCAGCAAGCAACTCAAGTACTACCCCACGGTGACGCGCGAGCCGTTTCGCAACCAGGGCCGCATCAACGACCTGATTGAAAACGGCAAGCTGTTTGCCGACCTGGGCGTGCCCGCCCTGAACCCGCTGGAAGACCGTGTCATGCTGTGCGGCAGCCCCGAAATGCTGGCGTCGCTCAAGCACATCCTGGAGCACCGCGATTTCGAGGAAGGCAACACCACCAAGCCGGGCGATTTCGTCATCGAGCGCGCTTTCGTCGAAAAGTAAGCCCTGTTTCAACACCGGCCGGCAGCGGTTTTGCCGCCCGCGCCGGCGCTGCGGCAGGCACCTGGCCTCCGCGCGTTCGCGACTTGTTCCAGCGCCCCGCTCCGATGTCCCCGGGCCACCGCCTTACACTCGACTTGCGCTGGGCAGGCAAGAAAACAGGACACCATTTATGCAGATTCGCTGCGCACTGGTCGGCATGCCCGGCTCGGGCAAATCCACCGTCGGCCGGCAGCTGGCCCACCGGGCCGGGGTGCCGTTCATCGACTTGGACCACCGGCTGGAAAAGTTGCTCGGCACCACCATCCGCAGCTTCTTCGAGGCGCAAGGCGAAGCGCGCTTTCGCGACCTCGAAGCGCAGGTGCTGGCCGATGTGGCGCAGCAGCCCGGCGGCATTGTGCTGTCCACCGGCGGCGGGGCCGTGCTGCGCGCCGACAACCGCGCGGTGCTGCGCCAATTTGGCAACGTGCTGTATCTGCGCGCATCGCCCGAAGAAATCTACAAGCGCGTCAAGCACGACAAGACGCGCCCCCTGCTTCAAGGCGGCAACCCCATGGAAAAGCTGCGCGAGTTGTACGCCCAGCGCGACCCCCTGTACCGCGAAACCGCGCACTACGTCATCGAGACGGGGCGGCCATCGGTGAGCACGCTGGTCAACATGGTGATGATGCAGCTGGAGATGGCGGAGAGTGCTGCGGTTGCGGCGCCAGCAGCCCCCACCCGCCAACCCTAAGCTTGCTGACGACAGAAGGTCTCCGCTCGCGGAACCCTCGGATTTCAAAACAAAAAGGCCTCTGACGCTTTAGCAGCAAGCGCCATCAGCTCTTTATTTCATAGCATTACAGATTGGGCGCCAGCAGCCGCTCCAGCACCTTCTCGTCCATGCCACGGCGCTGGGCCAGGTCGTGCAGCTGGTCCTCACCGATCTTGCCGACGTTGAAATACACCGCGTCGGGGTGGCCGATGTAAAAGCCGCTCACGCTGGCGGCGGGCGTCATGGCCAGGCTCTCGGTGAGCGACATGCCGACTTCCTCGCACTGCAGCTGCCTAAACAGGTCGGTCTTGGCGCTGTGGTCGGGGCAGGCGGGGTAGCCGGGGGCGGGGCGGATGCCCTGGTATTTCTCGGCAATCATGTCGTCGTTGCTCAGCTGCTCCTGCGCGGCATAGCCCCACAGGTCGGTGCGCACGCGGTGGTGCAGGCATTCGGCAAAGGCCTCGGCCAGGCGGTCGGCCAGGCTCTTGAACAGGATGGCCGAGTAGTCGTCCAGCGCGTCGATGAAGGCTTGTTCCTTCTTCTCGATGCCCAGCCCCGCCGTCACGGCGAACATGCCGGCGTAGTCGGCAATGCCGCTGCTTTTGGGCGCCACGAAGTCGGCCAGGCACCGGCTGGGGCGCATCACGCCGTCTATCACATGCTTTTCAGTCTGCTGGCGCAGGCCGTACCAGGTCATGGCGACTTCGGTGCGGGTGTCGTCGGTGTAGAACTCGATGTCGTCGTCGTTCACGCTGTTGGCGGGCAGCAGGGCCATCACGCCGCTGGCCGTGAGCCAGCGGCCTTCGATGATCTTTTTCAGCATGGCCTGGCCGTCGGCAAACACGCGCGTGGCTTCCACGCCCACCACTTCGTCGGTCAGGATGGCGGGGTACGGGCCGGCCAGGTCCCAGGTCTGGAAGAACGGGCCCCAGTCGATGTATTTGGCCAACTCGGCCAGGTCGAAGTTCTTGAACACGCGGCGGCCCAGGGCGCGGGGCCGGGCGCTCTGGTAGGCAGACCAATCCACGGGCGTCTTGTTGGCGCGCGCCTTGGCCAGGGGCCACAGCGGCACCTGCTTTTTGTTGGCGTGCTGGGTGCGCACCTTGTCGTAGTCGGCGTTGATCTCTGCCACGTAGCTCTCGACACCGTCGCCCAGCAGGCTTTGCGCCACGCTCACGCTGCGCGAGGCGTCGGGCACATAGACCACGGGGCCTTCGTAGTGCGGCGCGATCTTGACGGCGGTGTGCACGCGCGAGCAGGTGGCGCCGCCAATCAGCAGCGGGATCTTCTTGATGCGGAAGTGCTCGTCCTTCTGCATTTCGCCGGCCACATACTGCATTTCTTCGAGGCTGGGCGTGATCAGGCCCGACAGACCCACGATGTCGGCCCCCTCGACCTTGGCGCGCGCCAGAATTTCGTGGCAGGGCACCATCACGCCCATGTTCACCACCTCGAAGTTATTGCACTGCAAAACCACGGTGACGATGTTCTTGCCGATGTCGTGCACGTCGCCCTTCACGGTGGCGATGACGATCTTGCCCTTGCTGCGCACGTCGCGCCCGGCGGCCTCGTCCTGGCGCTTTTCTTCCTCGATGTACGGAATCAGGTGGGCCACCGCCAGCTTCATCACGCGGGCGCTTTTCACCACCTGCGGCAAGAACATCTTGCCGGCGCCAAACAGGTCGCCCACCACGTTCATGCCGTCCATCAGCGGGCCTTCGATGACGTGCAGCGGGCGGCCGCCCTTGGCCAGGATGTCGCGGTAGGCCTCTTCAGTGTCTTCGGTGATGAAGTCGGTGATGCCGTGCACCAGCGCGTGGGAGAGGCGCTCGCCCACGGTCTTGGGGTGCTCGGGCGTGCCGCGCCATTCGAGCTTCTTGCTTTCGTCCTTGGCGCCGCTCTTGGCGGTCTCGGCGATTTCGACCAGGCGCTCGCCGGCGTCGGGGCGGCGGTTGAGCACCACGTCTTCCACGCGCTCGCGCAGCACGGGCTCCAGGTCGTCGTACACACCCACCATGCCCGCGTTGACGATGCCCATGTCCATACCTGCCTGGATGGCGTGGTACAGAAACACGGTATGGATGGCCTCGCGCACCGGGTCGTTGCCGCGGAAGCTGAACGACACGTTGCTCACGCCGCCCGAGACCTTGGCGCCCGGCAGGTTCTGCTTGATCCAGCGTGTGGCGTTGATGAAATCGACCGCGTAGTTGTTGTGCTCTTCAATGCCGGTGGCCACGGCAAAGATGTTGGGGTCGAAGATGATGTCTTCGGGCGGGAAACCCACCTCGTCGACCAGGATGCGGTAGGCGCGCTCGCAGATTTCAACCTTGCGCTCATAGGTGTCGGCCTGGCCCTTTTCGTCAAACGCCATCACCACGGCGGCCGCGCCATAGCGGCGCACCAGGCGTGCCTCGTGCTTGAACTTTTCCACGCCCTCCTTCATGGAGATGGAATTCACGATGCCCTTGCCCTGCACGCAGCGCAGCCCGGCCTCAATCACCTCCCACTTGGAGCTGTCGACCATGATGGGCACGCGCGCAATGTCGGGCTCGGACGCGATCAGCTGCAAAAAGCGCACCATGGCGGCCTTGCTGTCGAGCATGGCCTCGTCCATGTTGATGTCGATGACCTGTGCGCCGTTTTCCACTTGTTGGCGTGCCACGGCCAGGGCCTCTTCGTACTGGCCATTCAGGATCATGCGGGCAAACGCCTTGGAGCCCGTGACATTGGTGCGCTCGCCGATGTTGACGAACAGGGTGCCCTCGCCAATGGAGACAGGCTCCAGGCCGGACAGCTTCATGGGGGGCAGCGAAATAGCAGACATAGGGCTCACCTGTGCAGAAACAGCGGAATAACAGGTGAGCGTCGTTGCGAAGAAAAGGCCCCAAGCCTGACGGTGCCACCGTTCATCCGGTGGGCCGCTGCAACGCTCCTTGGGAGCCGACAATTCTACCGGCTCAGGTTCCTGTCAACCTGTCCAGTTCTGGCCCCGCACGGGGGACATCGCAAGCGCGACACCAATCAACGAAGAGCATTACGTCCACGTAACTTTCGCCGCGCTCTATCTTGGATACGAATGACTGCCCCACCCCCAACCGCTCGGCCAACTGCACCTGCGAAAGACCAGCTTTCTTTCGCAGTGCAGCCAGACCCTCCCGAAGGGCCTAGTAACGCGGGTGATAGACAGTGATCGGCACCCGTGCATGCTTTACCCCGATTCGGAATAGTCCATTTACGACTTTTTACGCTACAGTGCGTAACAGAGTGGGGCACGGTGCCTTGCTCGCCAACACTGAAAAGAGAGCAGCGATGACAACGAAGCTTCGACTGGCAGGGTATTCGGCTTTGATAGCAGCAACACTGCTGACAGCCTGTGGCGGTGGCAGCGACGACTCATCCACTCCCGCGCCACCACCTGCCGCTACAAGCGTGGAGGGCTTCTGGACGGGCAAGTCCTCCACCGGCTGGGACGTTGCTTTGGCCGTGCTGGAAAACGGTGAAACCTGGGGCGTTTACACCAGCAACGGGGCTATCTACGGCGCTCTGCAAGGCAACACTACTTCCTCAGGTGGCACATTGACGGGCTCGGGTCGGGAATTCGATCTCCGCTCCGGACAAATCGCGTCGAGCACTTACAGCGGCACCTACACCGCCAAGACCAAGACCGATATCCGGTTTCCCAGCGGCGTCACCTTTGCGGGTACCTATTCGACCGCGTACGACCAGCCAGCCACACTGTCCGCACTGGCCGGCACATATACGGGCTCCGGCGTGAGCACGGGCGCACCGGTGCAGTCGATAACAGTCACCATCTCTGCCACCGGCACCATTACCTCGCCGTCATCACTCGGGTGCAGCGCCAGTGGGCCCGTCACGCCGCGGAGCAGCGGCAAGAACATCTTTGACCTGCGCATCACCTTCTCGGGAGCAAACTGCGCCCTGGGCAACGGTGCAACCGTTTCAGGCGTGGCCTACTACGAAGGTGGGACGCTGCTCGCCATGGGGCTGCTGCCATCGCAAACAGCCGGTTTCATCTTCACCGGCCGCAAGTAAACGGTCCGCAGTGGCGGCCAAGCGGCGACGCCACTGTGTTGGTCAAAGTGACAAAGAGCTGCCAGCGCTTGATATGCAAGCACTGGCAGCTCTTTTTTATATAGCGCGTGCTAAGACACCACGGATTGCGAATTCACCGCGCCCTGTGCCGAAGCAGGCAGCCCAAACACGCGGTCAAACGCCCAGTTGAAGACAAAGGTGTAGCAAAGAAAGAAGACGATGAGCGCAAGGTCCATCACAAAGGCCTCCCACAGGCTCACCTTGAACCACCAGGCAAACAGCGGCACCAGCGTGAAGACCAGCCCGCCCTCGAACCCGATGGCGTGCGCCACCCGGCGCGCCACGCTGCGCCCGCGCACTGTCTGGCGCGACTCCCAGCGCTCAAAGGCCCAGTTGAACACCACGTTCCACAGCACGGCAATGGCCGACGCGGCCACTGCCACCACACTGGAGTGCCCTGCGCCCTGCCCGGAGAGCTGCGCCAGCCCCGCCGTGGCCACCGCGATGGCGATCAGTTCATACAAGGTGACATAAAGAACGCGGCGCCACGGGCCCTGCAGCCCCTGAGGGGCTGGCGTACCGGGGGCGGCGGGAGAAGTCTGGGTGAAAGGCATGGGGCGACTTTATGTGCGTATTGCTGATACATAAAGTCAGCTTGTTTCAGTTTTTCTGATAATTGAGGCCATGGCTTTTTCTTCCGACAGCGTGCAGGTGTTTTTGGCGGTGCTGGACCGGGGCTCGTTTTCGGCGGCCGCGCGGGCGTTGTCGCGGGTGCCTTCGGCCGTGAGCATGACCATCGCCCACCTCGAAGCCGAATTGAATGTGCCCTTGTTCGATCGCAGCGGCCGCGAGCCCCGCCCCACCGCCGCCGCGCGCGCGCTGGAGCCCCAGGCGCGCCTGCTGGCCGGGCAGCTGCAGCAGCTCAACGCCCAGGCGCTGGCGCTGACGCAAGGGCTGGAAGAGCGCCTGACGCTGGCCATTGCCCCCGAGCTGCTGGCCGCGCGCTGGAGCGGCCCGCTGGCCACGCTGGCGCACGAATACCCGCTGCTGCAGGCAGAGGTGCTGGCCGCGCCGCAAGAGGATGCCCTGGCCCTGCTGCACAGCGGGCGCGCGCAGCTGGCGCTGGTGTTCGAGCGCCCCAGCATCGACGGGCGCGAGGGGTTCCAGGAGGTGGGCAGCGAAACCCTGGTGGCCGTGATGGCCCGTCAGCACCCGGTGCTGGCCGCCGCGCGCGCCGCCGCAGCGGCGCGGGGCGAAGCACCCGAGCGCGCGCAGCTGCGCGAGGAACACCTCACCACCACGCGCCAGATCGTGGTGGCCAGCCGCGATCTGGCGCAGACCGACCCGCGCTTTGTGTTTGCCCGCCACCACTGGCGCACCGACAACCACCTGGCCGCGCTGGGCCTGATCGAGGCCGGTCTGGGCTGGGGCTGGCAGCCGCGCGCGCTGGTGCAGCCGCGCATCGCGGCGGGCTCGCTGGTGGAGATGCCGTTCGAGAACCTCAGCAACGGCGTGGCGCTGTGGGTGGACGTGGTCTGGTCCAAGGAGCGCCCGCTGGGCCTGGGCGCGCGGCGTTTCGTGCAGCTGATTGCGCAGCAGGGTGCATCGGGCGCGGCGGCGTAATTTGAAACAAAAGTGCCTGTAGCGCTTATTCATCAAGCGCCAATAGCTATATTATCTATAGCAAATGGGCCCGCCCTTCTGCGGAAACCGCGCATTGACCCACCCGCCACATTGCGCCAAGCTGGCAACCCCACCTGGATGACAACCCCCAAAAAACACCCATGAGCAAATCCCCCTTTCAAACCAACGACAAGGCCCTGGCCAAGCGCTGGGCCGCGTGGCAACCCCGGCCGGCCAATGGCTCCGGCCCCAGACCGGTCTCGCTGAAGGATTTCGACCCTGACGCCACGCCGTTCATGGACGGCGAAAAGGCGCAGGGCAAAGAAGATGTGCAGGCCCTGGCCATTGAACTCGACGCACTGCAAAACCTGCTGTACGCCGACCGGCGCTACAAGCTACTGGTGATACTGCAGGGCACCGATGCCTCGGGCAAGGACGGCACCGTGCGCGGCGTGTTTGGCAGCATGAGCGCCCTGGGTGTGCACGCCGTGGGCTGGAAGGCGCCCACCGAGCCCGAGCGCGCGCACGACTACCTGTGGCGCATCCACCAGCAGGTGCCGGGCGCCGGCGAGCTGACGGTGTTCAACCGCAGCCACTACGAAGACGTGCTGGTGCCGGTGGTCAACGACTGGATCACGCCCGAGCAGCACCGCCAGCGCCTGGCCCACATCAACGACTTCGAGCGCCTGCTCAGCGAGACCGGCACGGTCATCGTCAAGTTCATGCTGCACATCGGCTACGACGAGCAGCGCGAGCGACTGCAGGAGCGCCTGGACGACCCCGCCAAGCACTGGAAATTCGACATGGGCGACATCGCCGTGCGCAAGCAGTGGGCCGATTACCAAAAGGCCTACGAAACGCTGCTGTCGGCCACGCACACCCCCTGGGCGCCCTGGACCATCGTGCCGGCCAACTCCAAGACGCACCGCAACCTGATGATCGCCACCGTGCTGCGCGAGGTGCTGCAGAACCTGGGCCTGAAATACCCGCCCGGCGACCCGGCGCTGGAGCATTTCACGGTGGAGTGAGCAGATTGGATGCCATTCAGGCCTGTAGCGCCCGAATGGCAAGCGCTGACAGCTATCTTTTAGTGAGCAACCGACGCACCCGCGGAGACCGGCCCATCATGCAAACAATGCATAACCCCGTGAAACACCGGCCTTGGACAGCCCGGCGGCACAGGCATAAGCTTCATCCCCTGAACTGATCCCACAAGGAACCCTCCATGTCACACCCCACCGGAACGCCCGCCAGCGCCACCCACACCCTGCCGTCGTACCTGGACCCCAACCACCTCGGCCCCTGGGGCAACTACCTGCAGCAGGTGGACCGCGTCACGCCCTACCTGGGCAGCCTGGCGCGCTGGGTGGAAACGCTCAAGCGCCCCAAGCGCATCCTGATCGTGGACGTGCCGATCGAGCTGGACAACGGCACCATCGCCCACTACGAAGGCTACCGCGTGCAGCACAACCTCAGCCGTGGCCCCGGCAAGGGCGGCGTGCGCTTTCACCAGGACGTGACGCTGTCGGAAGTGATGGCCCTGTCGGCCTGGATGTCGGTCAAGAACGCGGCTGTGAACGTGCCCTACGGCGGTGCCAAGGGCGGCATCCGTGTCGATCCCAAGAAGCTCTCGCTGGGTGAGCTGGAGCGCCTGACGCGCCGCTACACCAGCGAGATCGGCCTGCTGATCGGCCCCTCCAAGGACATCCCTGCGCCTGATGTGAACACCAACGGCCAGATCATGGCCTGGATGATGGACACCTATTCGATGAACACCGGCGCCACCGCCACCGGCGTGGTCACCGGCAAGCCAGTGGACCTGGGCGGCTCGCTGGGCCGCGTCGAGGCCACCGGCCGCGGCGTGTACACCGTGGGCGTGGAAGCCGCCAGGCTGACCGGCCTGCCCATCGAAGGCGCCCGCCTGGCCGTGCAAGGCTTTGGCAACGTGGGCGGCACGGCGGCCAAGCTGTTTGCCGAAGCCGGCGCCAAGGTGGTGGCCGTACAGGACCACACCGGCACCATCGTCAACAGCAACGGCCTCGATGTGCCCGCGCTGCTGGCCCATGTGAAGGCGCGCGGCGGCGTGGGCGGATTTGCCGGTGCCGACGTGATGAAAGCCGAAGAGTTCTGGGGCGTGGATTGCGAGATCCTGATCCCCGCCGCGCTCGAAGGCCAGATCACCAAGGACAACGCGGGCCAGATCAAGGCCAAGCTCGTGATCGAAGGCGCCAACGGCCCCACCACCACCGAGGCCGACGACATCCTGCACGACAAGGGCGTGCTGGTGCTGCCCGACGTCATCGCCAACGCCGGCGGCGTGACGGTGAGCTACTTCGAATGGGTGCAGGATTTTTCCAGCTTCTTCTGGAGCGAGGACGAGATCAACGCCCGCCTGGTGCGCATCATGCAAGAGGCCTTCGCCGGCATCTGGCAGGTGGCCCAGGAGCACAAGGTCAGCCTGCGCACCGCCACCTTCATCGTGGCCTGCCAGCGCATCCTGCATGCGCGTGAAATGCGCGGTTTGTACCCCTGAAAAGTACAGCGTTCGCAAACAAAGGCTGCTCCATGGGCAGCCTTTTTTTCTGCCGGCCCATACCAGAGTGCCTGCTTTCGCGTCTAGAAAGCCAGGCTTTGCCATTGGCAAAGCGATCCGCTCCAAAACCCTAGGCACGGATCGCGGTGGCCCGGCTATGGTTGGTTCCCATGCGCTGAAAGCCTCGCCGAGGTCGGCGCGTCCAAGAGGAACCACCCATGATTTTTCGACGCTGCATGCTGGCCGCCGTGACAACCCTGCCTTTGGTCGCCTGGGCCGCCTGGCCCGAGCGGCCCATCACCATCGTCGTGCCGGCCGCCGCGGGCGGCACCACCGACATTGCAGCGCGTGTGCTGGCCGAGAAGATGGCCAAGGATCTCGGCACCGCCATCGTCGTGGAGAACAAGGGCGGGGGCGGCGGCAGCATCGGCACCGCGCAGGTGGCGCGCGCAAAACCCGACGGCCACACGCTGCTGATGGGCAACATCGGCCCGGTGGCCATCAATTTCAGCCTCTACAAGCAGCTCAGCTACAAGGAAAGCGACCTGCGCGGCATCACCAACGTGATTTCCGTGCCCAACATCCTGGTGGTCCATGCCGACTCGCCGGTGCGCAGCGCACAGGACCTGGTGGGCCTGGCGAAGACGCGCCGGCTGAACGTATCCACCTCGGGCGTGGGCCAGTCGCCCCACATGTCCTCGGAAATGTTCCGCCAGAAGTCGGGCATCGACGTGACGCTGGTGCCCTATCCCGGCGCGGCCCCGGCCGTGACGGCGCTGCTGGGGCAGCAGGTGGATTTCATGATCGACAACCTGCCCAGCTCCATGCCGCACATCAAGGCCGGCAAGTTCCGTGCGCTGGCCATCACGAGCGGCACGCGCTCGGCGCAACTGCCCGATGTGCCCACCATGACCGAGGCTGGCGTGCCCATGCAGGTCACGGCCTGGTTTGGCCTGCTGGCACCGGCCGGCACGCCCGACGCCGTGGTCGAGCGCCTGCAGCAGTCGGCGCGCAAGGCCATGCAGACGCCCGAGGTGCGCCAGCGCTTTGCCGAGCTGGGCGGCGTGCCCGGCGGCGAGACGCCGGCCGAGTACGACGCCTTCATCGCCCAGGAGCGCAAGAGCTGGGCCCAGATCGTCAAGGCGGCGGGCCTGTCCCTCGAATAACCCCGGCGGTACGGGCGCGCGCGCACGTCCCCCGCCTTTCATTGGCATCCCGACTCCATGCACCCAGACATCGAACAACGGCTTTCCCAGCCCTTCGGCTCGCTGCCCGAACTGATTGCGCAGCAGGCCTTGCACCGCCCCCGCCACACCGCCCTCGTACTGGGGGATCAGCGCCTGGACTACGCCGCGCTGCGCGCGGGCATGGACCGCGCGGCCCGCAGCCTGCAGCGTGACGGCCTTGAGCCCGGCGATGTGGTGGCCATCTGCGCCGGCACCTCGGTCGAATATGTGCTGGCTTACCTTGGCGCGCTGCGCGCCGGCGTGGCTGTGGCGCCGCTGGCGCCCTCAGCCACGGCCGAGCACCTGAGCGCCATGCTGGACAACTGCGGCGCGCGCCTGGTGCTGCGTGACCGCGAGGTGGCCGCGCAATGGCCGTTGCATGCGGGTGCGGCGCTGCGCTGCGTGGCCCTGGACGATGCGTCCGACGCCGGCGAGCCCTGGTCGCAATGGTTGGCGCAGAGCGACGGCGCTGCCGCACCGATCGCGCCAAAGCCCGATTGGCCGTTCAACGTGATCTATTCATCCGGCACCACGGGCGTGCCCAAGGGCATCGTGCAGTCCTGGGCCATGCGCTGGGCGCATGTAAAGCGCGCGGTCACCAACGGCTACGGGCCCGATGCCGTCTCGTTGTGCGCCACGCCGCTGTACTCCAACACCACGCTGGTGGCGGCGCTGCCCACGCTGGCACTGGGCGGCACGCTGGTGCTGATGCGCAGGTTCGACGCAACGCATTACCTGGCGCTGGCACAGCAGCACGGCGCCACCCACACCATGCTGGTGCCCGTGCAATACCAGCGCCTGATGGCCTGCCCCGAATTTGACCGCGCGAACCTGGGCCGGCTGCAGCACAAGTTTTGCACCAGCGCGCCGTTCAGCGCCGCACTCAAGACCGAGGTACTGCAGCGTTGGCCGGGCCGGCTCATCGAGTATTACGGCATGACCGAGGGCGGCGTGCGCTGCGAGCTGCACTGCCACGACCACCCCGACAAGCTGCACACCGTAGGCCGCCCCGGCGCGGGGGCCGACATCCGCTTCATCGACGAGCAGGGACGCGAGCTACCCACGGGCGAGCAGGGCGAGATCGTCGGCCGCTCGGCCGGCATGATGAGCGGCTACTACCGCCTGCCCGACAAGACACGCGAGGCCGAGTGGTTTGACGCGCAAGGGCAGCGCTACATCCGCAGCGGCGACGTAGGTCGCCTGGATGCGGACGGCTTCATCGTGCTGGGCGACCGCAAGAAGGACATGATCATCACGGGTGGCTTCAACGTCTATCCGAGCGACATCGAGGCCGTGCTGTGCCAGCACCCCCAGGTGGCCGAGTGCGCCGTGGTGGGCGTGCCCTCCGAGCAATGGGGCGAAACCCCCGTGGCCTGCGTGGTGGCGCGGCCCGGCACGCAAGCCGCCGCGCAAGAGCTGCGCGACTGGCTCAACGCCCGCGTGGGCAAGACCCAGCGCGTGGCCGACCTGCGGCTGGCCGAGCGCCTGCCGCGCAGCGAGATCGGCAAGGTGCTCAAGCGCACGCTGCGCGAGCAGTACCTGCAGGCCACCGTGGCCCCGTGAGGCGCGTGGCGGGTGCTTCATCTTCCTTGCCGCGCAGATGAACGTCTGAAGGTGGGGCGCTGGATCCCCACGAGCACAAGAATGCCAGTGTTTGCACACGGCAAAGACCTGCGCGTCCGCCAACGGCGGCTCCCCACCTTCGCGGTGATGGCAGACAAGGCAAACGAATAGGTGGTTTGCGCGTTGCCAGGCGGCCAGTCACGTCCACCGCAGTGCCGCGCGCGCAGTACAGTTCTTCCGCGTAATTTTCTTTCGCATGCAACCATGACAAACCAGTCCAGCACCCCCGACATTCCCCTGAGCCCCTTCACTGGCGAGGCACCCGACATGTTCTTCGGCCTGCCCATGGCCATGGCGCGCGCCATGGCGCTGCGCGGCGAGCGCATTGGCAACGACATGGCCCAGGTGCGCATGGGCTTTCAGGCAGAACAGGCCAACAGCCGCGGAGAGGTGCATGGTGGCTCGATCGCCACCTTGCTTGATTGCACGCTGGCTGCGGCTGCGCGCGCCCATGACCCCGCCGCCTATGGCGTGGCCACCATCGACCTGACGCTGCACTACGTCGCCGCGGGCCGCGGGGATCTGATCGCCACCGCGCGTTGCGAGCGGCGCGGGCGATCCATCAGTTTTGCCCGTGGCGAGGTGCGCGCCGAGGACGGTACCCTGGTGGCCCTGGCCACCGGCAGCTTCAAACTGATTGCACGCGCCCCGGCAGCAGCCGGGGCGTGAGAGCATGACGCAGAGCGCCTCAGCTGGGCTGCACGCCTGCGGCCTGCAGCAGGCGCCCCCAGATCGGGGCCTCCTCTGCCCACGCTCGGGCAAATTTTGCGGGCGTATCGTCGTCTACGGGGATAAAGCCGGCAGCGATGATGTGGCCGACCTGACCGAGGGGCAGGTGCAGCTGGCCGTGGGTTTTCGGCGCGAGCTGTGCCTGGTGGAGCAGGCCAACAGCCTGGGCAACCCCGTCTTCCGGCCCGAGGTGGGTGTGCACACCTCGCTGCCGCGCACCGCGTCGGGCCGCGCCTATCTGCTGGGCCTGCCCGATGAGGAACGCGAGGCCTACCTGCGCGACCTGCGCGCCACCGACCCGCAGCGCGCCGATTGGCTGGATCAGCGGCTGGGCGACGCGCGCCGCGACCTGGCAGAGCACGGCTTTTGCCGCAGCCACGGCGACCTGCACCGCGAGCTGGAGTCGATCGCGGTGGCAATGTCCCGGCCGCAGGACGGCGAGCTGTGGGTGTTTGCGGTGACGCTGCCCATCTACAGCCCGCTGTGCGGCAAGCTGGAAACCGAAGTGGGCCCGCGCCTGCGCACGCTGGTGCGGTCGGTAGAAAGCGTGCTCGGGGCCTCAGGCCTGTCGTGACGCGCTCTCACCAGCAACACACAAAACACCACCCAAGGAGACATCGTGAAGGTTCTGGACAGCGTACGTGTGCTGGAGATTGGTGGCCTGGGCCCGGGGCCGTTTTGTGCCATGCACCTGGCCGACCTGGGGGCGGACGTGATCTCGGTGGTGCGCGAGGCCAAGAGCCAGGCGACCACGGGCCCGCTGCTCAACCGGGGCAAGCGCTCGGTATTCGCCGACCTCAAAACCGAGGAAGGCCGCCAGCTGGTGCTGGCGCTGGTGGCCGAGGCCGATGCGCTCATCGAAGGCATGCGCCCCGGCGTGATGGAGCGCCTGGGCCTGGGCCCCGAGGATTGCCAACGCATCAACCCCCGCCTGGTGTACGGACGCATGACCGGCTGGGGCCAGAGCGGGCCGTTGGCGCCGCGTGCCGGGCACGACACCAACTATGCCGCCGTCAGTGGCGCGCTGTGGGGCTGCGGCCCCTTTGACGCGCGGCCCGTGTCGCCCTTTGCCGTGCTGGGCGATATCGGCGGCGGGGCCATGTACCTGATGACGGGGCTGCTGTCGGGCATCGTGCAGGCGCGCGCCACGGGCCGCGGCACGGTGGTGGACGCAGCCATCGTGGACGGCTCGGCCCACATGCTGAACCTGATGCTCAGCGCGCGCCAAAGCGGCCTGGTGGCCGATGTGCGCGGCCAGAGCATCCACGACAGCGCACCGTTCTACGACACCTATGTCTGCGCCGATGGTCAGCACATCACCGTGGGCGCCATCGAGCCGCAGTTCCATGCCTTGCTGCTGGAGGTTCTGGGGCTGGCCGACGACCCGGATTTCACCGGCCCCCAGTGGGACAAGGCGGCCTGGCCCAAGCGCCGCTCGCGCCTCGCGGCCCTGTTTCTGGCCCAGCCGCGCGCGCACTGGCAGGCGCTGCTGGAGCCCACCGATGCCTGCTTTGGCGCCGTGCTCAGCCCAGTAGAGGCGGCAGCGCACCCGCACATGCAGGCGCGCGGCGTGTACACCGAGCACCAGGGCGTGCTGCAGGCCGCACCGGCGCCGCGCTTTGACGGCGCGGCCTATGAGCCGGGCGAGGCCTGCGTGCCGGGTGCGCACACGCAGGCAGTCATGGAAAGCCTGGGCCAGGCGGGAGCGCAGGCCGTGTGGCGCCAGCGTCCAGCGCTCTAGGCGACGCTGGGTAGAAGGCCCGTCACGGCGTTCTTCGCCGGAGGTGCGTTCAGCGTTGCCTGAACAGCGGCGACGCCGCCAGAAGCCGGAACGCCTGCGAGGCCAACGCCAGACAGGCGACTTTGGCCAGCAGCATTGCTGCGTCAGAACGCGTTCACGATCCAGGAAGCCCTGGGCGAACGGCTCCAACTTCAGCGGGACGCAAGGCGCTGCTGCGCCCGCGCGTGGCGCAGCAAGGTTTGCTGCGCCTGCGCCAGCACCGGTGCATCCACCATGCGGCCATCCAGCACGCAGACGCCGCCACCGGCCTGCTGCAGCGCCTGCTGAACACGCAGCGCGTGGGCCACCGCAGCCTCGTCGGGGTCGAAGGCGGCATGCAGCACCGGCACCTGCGCCGGGTGGATGCACAGCTTGCCGCCAAAGCCCATGCGCCGCGCGCGCTCGGCGTCACGGGCCATGCGCGCGGGGTTGCGCGTGTCCACCGTCACGCCGTCAACGGGTGCGGCCAGCCCTGCGCGGCGCGAGGCGAACACCAGGGCCATGCGCACGGGCAGCAGCTCTTCTTCGGTTTCGCCACAGGCCATGCCGGCATCGACCTGGAAGTCCAGGTGCCCGAAGGCCAGGCGCACCACCTGCGGCGCTGCCGCCAGGGCATCGGCGGCGGCCAGGCCAGCCACGCTCTCGACCAGCGGCACCAGCGCGGCCTGCGGCCCGGCGGCCTGGGCCACGGCCTGCAGCGTTTGCGCGTGCTCTGCCTTGGGCACCACGGCGCCAGCCAGGCCCTGGGCCGTGAGCTGTGCCAGGGCCTGCAGGTCAGCGGCGAACCAGGGCGAACCCTCGCTGTTGATGCGCACCAGCAGGCGCGCACGCGCCGCGCCTTCCAGCGCGGCCACGGCCTCGGCCAGGGCGGTGCGGGCACGCTCCTTGTCGGCGGGAGCCACGGCGTCCTCCCAGTCGGCGATCACCAGGTCGGCGCCGCTGGCCAGGGCCTTGGGCAAGCGCTCGGGCTGGGTGGCCGGCACGAAAAGAAAAGAGCAGGCCTGCTGCACCAGATCGGACATGGATGCTTTCCTTATTCGGCCGATACGCCCGCAGCCTTGATGACCTTGTCCCAGCGCGCCACCTCGGCCTCCAGGTGCTTGCGCAGCCCCTCAGGGGTGGCCTTGTCGGGCGAGACGAGATCGGAGCTCAGCTCGGCAATGCGCTTTTTCACGTTCTCGTCCTTGATCGCCACGTTCAACGCCTTGTTGAGCTTGGCCATCACGTCTTTGGGCGTGCCCTTGGGAGCGTACATGCCGTGCCACACCTTCACGTCGAAGCCTTTGAGGCCCTGCTCATCCAGCGTGGGGATATTGGGCATGGACGACAGGCGCTGCGGCGTGGTCACGCCAAACACCTTGGCGCGCTTGCCGTCCTGGATCACGGGCGCGGTCTGCGTGGTCTGGTCGCACAGCAGGTCCACCTGCCCGCCCATCAGGTCGTTCATGGCTGGGCCAGCACCTTTGTAGGGGATGGTGGTCAGCTTCACGCCCAGCTGGTGCATGAACAGCATGCCGCACAGCTGCGACACGGCGCCAATGCCGGCGTTGGCCAGCGACACCTTGTCCTGGTTCTTCTTCACGTAGTCCTGCAGCTCCTGGAAGTTGTTCGCCGGAAAGTCCTTGCGCGACAGCAGGGTCATGGGCACGTCCAGCACCTGGCCGACGTACTCGAAGTCCTTGAGCGGGTCATAAGGCAGCTTCTTGTAGAGCGCCGGGGCCGTGGCCATGCCCATGTGATGGATCAGGATGGTGTAGCCGTCGGGTTTGGAGCGGGCGATGCGCGCGGGCGCCAGCGTGCCGCCCGCGCCCACCGTGTTTTCCACCACCACCGTCTGGCCCAGCGACTGGCCCATGGGCACCGCCAGCAGGCGCGCCACCACGTCGGTGGGGCCGCCAGCGCTGTAGGGTACGACCAGGGTGACGGTCTTTTCGGGCCAGGTGTTGGCCAGGGCGTTGCCGCACAGTGCCAGCGTGGCGCAGGCGGCAGCGATGGAGCCGGCAACGGTGCGGCGGGAAATCGGGATGAAGCGTGCTGTCATGGGGGTCTGTCTCCTGTTTGTGGTTTGTGATGAACGGGCGCCTGGCCAGCGCCCTTCGTAGCTTACGGGCCCAGCAGGTGCTGCGTGCGCGGCCAATCCTGCACCTGCCACAGGCGCTGCACGGCGGCGTCGGCCTGCGCGGCAGGCACCGCGCCGCCATAAGCCGCCAGGCGCAGCGCCTTGGCGGTGATTTCCTCGCGCGACAGTGTGTTGCCGGGGTCGCCCTTGGGCTCGTCCACCCGGCCGTGCAGCGTGCGGCCGTCGGTCGTCTGCACGGTGACCTTGCCGATCCAGCGCTGCGGGTAGGCGGCGTCCACCTCGGCGTCCAACTCCATGCGCACCTTCTCGCGCAAGGCCACCGTGTCGGGGGCCAGGAACTGCGCGTCGAATTCGGTCAAACCCGCATGGCCAAAGCGCGCGGCCAGTGCCAACACCGTGCCCATGGAAAACTTGGACTGGTGCACCGTGCTGGGCGAGACCACCGGCCCCAGCACGTCGATGGCGCCTTGGTGCACATGGCAGGTGACCTGCGCGATGTCGGCGGGCGCCAGGTCGTGCTCGCGCATCACCTGCTGCAGCGCGTCGGCGGCCGGGTGCGTGTGGCGGCACGAGGCATGCCATTTGAACGATGTCTCGGCCGTGGCCCAGCGGGTGCCGAGGCCGTCGGTCAGCCTGGCCGGGTTGGAATCCTGCGACATGCCCGCGGCCAGGCCCTGCGGGCCGGTGAAGATGTCTTGCGCGCCGGTGAAACCGTCCTTGGCAAGATACGCGGCCATCAGCCCTGCGGCTGCGGCGTGTGCGGTGTGCAGCTGCTTGCTGTCGGCGGCGGTGCGCAAAAACTCCCACAGCCCGGCCGATTGCGTGCCGGCCGATCCGAAGGCGTGCTGCATCTGCGCGGGCGTCAGCTCCAGCAGGCGGCCCACGGCGGCGGCCGCCGCCAGCGTGCCGGCCGTGGCCGTGGTGTGGAAAATCTTGTAGTGGCTGCGGCCCAAAAACTCACCCACGCGGATGCCCACCTCGTAGCCGGCCACGCAGGCCGCCATCAGCTGCGCGCCGCTGGCGCCGATGGCCTGCGCCACCGCCAGCGCGGGCGGAAACACCACCGCCGCCGGGTGGAACACCGAGCCGTTGTGCACGTCGTCCTGCTCGGCCACATGCGCGGCCGCAGCGTTGGTCAGCGCCGCCATCATGGGGCTGCTGGTAACGCCGTGGCCAATGACTTCGCTGGGGCCCGAGGCAGGGCCCTGCGCCAGCGCAAAGCGCGTGATGCTGGCCACGGGCCGCGCGCGGCAGCCGGCCAGCACCGAGCCGAACCAGTCCACCCACAGGTCTTCGGCGCGGCGCTGCACGGGCGCGGGCACATCGCTCCATTGCAGCGTGGCGGCAAACTGTGCCAGGGGGTGGATGGCGGCTTGGGTTTCTTGCTTCATTTTTGGCTCCAGTGCAGGCGGGATAAGCGCTATCAGCTATGGTTTTTGATTCAAACAGATTGCGGGGCCTGCAGTGCGTCGATCTGCTCGGCGCTCCAGCCCAGCGCGGCCAGGATGGCTGCGTTGTGCTGGCCCACGGCGGGCACGGCGTCCATGCGGTAATCGAACGCGCTGTTCACGCCCGGCGGCAGCAGCGCGGGCACCGCGCCCGCAGGCGTGCCCACGGTGCGCCAGCGCTGGCGCGCGGCCAGCTGCGGGTGTGCCCACAGGTCAGCCATGTCGTTGACGCGGGCGTTGGCAATGCCAGCGGCCTCCAGGCGCTCGACGACCTGGGCGGCGCTGAGCGTGGAGAACTCTTGCAAGATCAGCGCCTGCAACGCGTCGCGGTGGGCGTTGCGCTGGCCGTTGGAACAGAAGCGCGCGTCCGTGGCCACCTCAGGGCGCTGCAGCACGGTGTCGCAAAAGGCCTTCCATTCGCGCTCGTTCTGCAGGCCCAGCATCACCGTCTTGCCGTCGCCGGCTGCAAACGGTCCGTAGGGATAGATGCTGGCGTGCGACGCGCCGGTGCGCGGCGGCGGCGGGGCGCCATCGTGGGCGTAGTACATCGGGTAGCCCATCCACTCGCCCATGGCTTCGAGCATGGACACATCGATATGGCTGCCCTCGCCCGTCTTGCCGCGCAGCAGCAGGGCCGACAGGATGTTGGTGTAGGCATACATGCCTGCAGCGATGTCGGCCACCGAGATGCCGGATTTGGAGGGTGTCTCGGGCGTGCCCGTCACAGACAGGAACCCCGCCTCGCTCTGGATCAGCAGGTCGTAGGCCTTCTTGTCGCGATACGGCCCGTCGGCGCCATAGCCGCTGATGTCGCACACGATCAGCTTCGGGTTGTGCGCCTTCAGGGCTTCATACGACAACCCCATGCGCGCGGCCGCGCCGGGCGCCAGGTTTTGCACCAGCACATCGGCGGTCTTCAAGAGCTGCAGCAGCGCGGCCTTGGCCTGCGGCTGCTTCACATCCAGCGCCAGGCTTTCCTTGTTGCGGTTGAGCCAGGTGAAATGCGACGACTGACCCTTCACCCGCTGGTCATAGCCGCGCGCGAAGTCGCCACTGCCGGGGCGCTCCACCTTGATGACGCGCGCGCCCAGGTCGGCCAGCTGGCGTGTGCAAAACGGTGCGGCCACCGCATGTTCGAGCGATACGACGGTGATGCCGTCGAGGGGGCGGGTCATGGAAACTCCGTTATGTGTTGGCTGCCTTCACTCCCTCCCCCGCTGGGGGAGGGTGGGGGTGGGGGCCTGCGGCGTCACCTTGCCTGGCAGCCCCCATCCCAACCTTCCCCCAGCGGGGGAAGGAGTAAGTCCATCAGAAAGACCGCGGCAGGCCCAGGATGTGCTCGGCCACGTAGCTGTAGATCATGTTGGTCGAAATCGGCGCCACCTGGTACAGGCGGGTTTCGCGGAATTTGCGCTCGATGTCGTACTCGCACGCGAAGCCAAAGCCGCCGTGGGTCTGCAGGCAGACGTTGGCCGCTTCCCAGCTGGCCTTGGCCGCCAGGTACTTGGCCATGTTGGCCTCGGCGCCCGCGTTCTGGTGGGCGTCGATCTTCTCGCAGGCCTTCCAGCGCATCAGGTTGGCGGCTTCCAGCTCGATGAAGGCATCGGCAATCGGGAACTGCACGCCCTGGTTCTGGCCAATGGGGCGGTTGAACACCACGCGCTCGTTCGCGTACTTGGCGGCGCGGTCAATGAACCAGTAGCCATCGCCAATGCACTCGGCGGCGATCAGGGTGCGCTCGGCGTTCAGGCCGTCCAGCAGGGTCTTGAAGCCCTTGCCTTCTTCGCCCAGCAGCGCGTCCTCGGGGATTTCGAGGTTGTCGAAGAACAGCTCGTTGGTCTCGTGGTTGACCATGTTCAGGATGGGCCGCACCGTCAGGCCGTTGCCAATCGCCTGGTGCAGGTCGATCAGGAAGCACGACAGGCCATCGGACTTCTTCTTCACCTGGTCGGCTGGCGTGGTGCGCGCCAGCAAAATCATCAAATCGCTGTGCTGGATGCGCGAGATCCAGACCTTTTGCCCGTTGATGACCCAGCGGCCATCCTTCTTCACCGCCGTGGTCTTGAGCTTGGTGGTGTCGCTGCCGGTGGTGGGCTCGGTCACGCCCATGGACTGGATGCGCAACGCGCCCGAAGCGATCTGGGGCAGGTACTTTTCTTTTTGCGCCTGCGAGCCGCTGCGCACGATGGCGTTCATCACGTACATCTGGCCGTGGCAGGCGCCGGAATTGCCGCCGCTGCGGTTGATCTCCTCCATGATCACCGAGGCCTCGGCCATGGTCAGGCCCGAGCCGCCGTATTCCTGCGGGATCAGCGCGGCCATCCAGCCGGCCTTGGTCAGGGCATCGACAAACTCCTCGGGGTAGGCGCGGGCCTCATCGATTTTGCGGAAATATTCGTCGGGGAACTGGGCACAGAGGGCGCGCACGGCGTCGCGGATTTCCTGGTATTGGTCGGGCTGGTGAATCATGGTGGATTTCAAGTGTTTTGGGGCTCTAGCGCTTATGTAGCAAGCGTGAGCAGCTATTGATTTGGTAGTTTTCAGGCCAAGGTGGCCGTGCCCTGCATGGTGAGGAACCCCTCGTGGTCCTGGGCCCACAGCTCCACGGTCTTGCCGTCGGCCGATGGTTTGCCGTGCACGCTGAACGGGTGCAGGTCGAACGTGGGGCGCACTGCGCGGAAGTCGAACGTGAGCACCTGCGCGCCCGGCAGGCTGCGGCGCAGCAGGTCCAGCAGCAGCGTGGCGATCAGCGGGCCGTGCACGATCAGGCCGGGGTAGCCCTCGACCTCGGTGACGTACTTGCGGTCATAGTGAATGCGGTGGCCGTTGAAGGTGAGCGCCGAGTAGCGAAACAGCAGCACGTCGTCGGGCACGATGGTGCGCGACCAGGCGGCCTGGCCGTCCAGTGGCGGCTTTTGCGGCGCGGGTGCGGGGTCGCCGGGCTGGGCGGCACTGCGGTAAACAATGTCGTGCTCTTCGGTCAGCGCCAGGCCCTGGGCATTGCGGTACTGGTGCTCCACCAGCACAAAGAGCAGCTCGCCGGTGCGCCCGGCCTTGTGCTTGACCGACTGGATGGTGGATGTGCGCTGCACCTGCTGGCCCACGCGCAGCGGGTTGGCGCCATCACCCTGCATTTCCCAGCGCAGGCGCCCGCCCGCCCACATGCGGCGCGGCAGCGGCACGGGCGGCAAAAAGCCCCCGCGCTTGGGGTGGCCGTCGGGGCCGATCTCGCTTTGCCGGGCATGCGGCAAAAAATACAGCCAGTGCCACAGCGGCGGCAGGGCGGTGCCGGCAGCGGGCGCCGGGTCGTCCCTGTCCAGCGTGGCCGACAGGGCGTCCACGGGCGCTGCCGTGAGGGTGTCGCTCAGGGTTTCGCTTTGGCCCTGCCAGGTTTGCAGGTGGGCCAGGGCGGCGGTGTCGATGGTGATATCTGTCATGGCCGCCATCGTCGCGGCAGGCCCGCGCCCGCGCAATCCACGTTTATGAAAGCATGTCTTTGGCAGCCATGAAGCCCCGATGCGCCAAAGGCCTGCTTTCATGCGGCAAAAGCCTGTCCTCTTGATTGCCGAATAGCGCACCGGGGCCTTTGCGTTCATGCTCGCGGCCATTGATTTCCATATCGCTAACGAAGGACGACAAACATGACGAAAAAGATGGTGCAGGACAAGGTAGTGGTGGTCACGGGGGCTGGCGGCGGCATCGGGCGCGACATGGCGCTGGCCCTGGCCGCGGCCGGCGCCAAGGTGGTGGTGAATGACATCGGCACCTCCACCACCGGCGAGGGCACCGACGCCGGCCCCGCGCAAAAAGTGGTGGACGAGATCAAGGCCGCCGGCGGCCAGGCCGTTGCCAACATGGACAGCGTGGCCGACGCTGCCGCTGCCGGCCGCATCATCCAGTGCGCGCTGGACCACTTTGGCCGCATCGACGGCGTGGTCAACAACGCGGGCATCCTGCGCGACCGCTTCTTTCACAAGATGAGCCTGGACGAGTGGGACGCCGTCATCAAGGTGCACCTGTACGGCAGCTACTACATGGCCCGCGCCGCCGCCACCCACTTCAAGGAGCAGGAAAGCGGCGCCTTTGTGCACATGACCTCCACCTCGGGCCTGATCGGCAACTTTGGCCAGGCCAACTACAGCGCCGCCAAGCTGGGGCTGGTGGCCCTGTCCAAGAGCATTGCGCTGGACATGCAGAAGTTCAACGTGCGCTCCAACTGCATCGCCCCGTTTGCCTGGAGCCGCATGATCGGGTCGATTCCCACCGACACGCCCGAGCAGCAGGCGCGCGTGGCCAAGATCCAGCAGATGACGCCCAACAAGATCGCGCCGCTGGCCGTGTACCTGCTGTCTGACCAGGCCCAGGACGTGAACGCCCAGGTGTTTGCCGTGCGCAACAACGAAATCTTTTTGATGAGCCAGCCGCGCCCCCTGCGCTCGGTGCACCGCAGCGAAGGCTGGACGCCCGAGTTCATCGCCGAGCACGGCATGCCCGCGCTCAAGGCCTCGTTCGTGCCGATGGACCGTTCGGCGGATGTGTTCAGCTGGGATCCAGTCTGACCCCGGGAGCGGCTCCATGCCCATCAACTACCACCACCTGAAGGCGCGCGACTTTGGCGTGGTCCGCCAGTCGTACACCGAGCGCGACACCATGCTCTATGCGCTCAGCCTCGGACTGGGCAACGACCCGCTGGACGCCGCCGCCCTGCCCTTCGTCTATGAGGGCCTGGAGGGCGGCCTGCGCGCCCTGCCCACGCAGGCCGTGGTGCTGGGCTACCCCGGCTTCTGGGCGCGCGAACCCGACACCGGCATCGACTGGGTGAAACTGCTGCACGGCGAGCAGCGCGTGCGCTGGCACCAAGCGCTGCCAGCCAGCGGCGACGTTGTGGGCCACAACCGCATCACGCACCTGACCGACAAGGGGGAGGGCAAGGGCGCCATCATGATCACCGAGCGGCGCCTCGAATCCGCTGCCGGCGAGCTGCTGGCCACTGTGCAGCAGGCGACCTTCTTGCGCGGCGACGGCGGCTACAGCCAGCAAGGTGGCGGCCAGCCCAGCGACGCACCGCTGCCCGCGCTGCAGCCCACGCCCGAGGACCGCGCGCCCGACTTCACCGACACCCAGCCCACCCGCCCAGAAGCGGCGCTGCTGTACCGCCTGATGGGCGATTTCAACCCGCTGCACGCCGACCCGGCCGTGGCCACCAAGGCCGGCTTTGAGCGCCCCATCCTGCACGGCCTGGCCAGCTACGGCCTGGTGGCCCGCGCGGTGCTGCGCCAGTGTGGCGGGTGCGACCCCGCGCGCCTGAAGGCGCTGGACATTCGCTTCGCCGCACCGGTGTACCCGGGCGAGACCCTGGTGACCGAGATCTGGCGCGTGCCCGGTCAAGCAGGGCAATTCCAGTTGCGCGCCCGCGTGGCCGAGCGCGACAAGGTGGTGCTGAGCCACGGGTTTGCCGAATTGTCCTGAACTATCAAAAAGTGAGCTATCAGCGCTTGCTGTGAAAGCGCTGCGGCCCATTTTCATCCATAACAATCCCAGGAGAACGCCATGAGCGCATCCCCCGTGTTGACCTCGGTGCTGGACGGCATCGGCACCATCACCCTGAACCGCCCCGAGGCGCGCAACGCGCTCAGCATGGACATGCGCCCGGCCCTGGCCGCCGCGATTGCGCAGATGCGTGACGACGCGCAGGTGCATGCCGTCATCCTGACCGGCGCGGGCGGGGCCTTCTGCTCGGGCGGCGACATCTCGGCCATGCTCGACACCAGCCGCACCGGCCTCACTTTCCGCACCGGCATGCGCGAGCTGCACCAGTGGTTCCCTGAGCTCGTGAACCTGGAAAAGCCCGTCATCGCCGCCGTGGACGGCCCGGCGTTTGGCGCCGGCCTGAGCCTGGCGCTGGCGGCAGACTTTGTGCTGGCCACGCGCCGCGCCAAGTTCTGCGCGGTATTTGGCCGCATCGGCCTGGTGCCCGATCTGGGCGCCCTGCACCTGCTGCCGCGCATCGTGGGCCAGCAAAAGGCCAAGGAGCTGGTCTTCACCGCGCGCACGGTGGATGCCCAAGAGGCCCAGCAGCTCGGCATGGTCTTCGACATCGTCGAAGACGGGGCCGAGCTGCTTGATGCCGCGCGGGCGCTGGCGCGGCGCTTTGGCGAGGCGTCCACGGCCGCCATCGGCATGGCCAAGACCATCATGAACCAGTCCTTCGAAAGCGACGCGCGCACCATCGCCGAGCTGGAGTCCTACGCCCAGGCCATGTGCCGCGGCTCGGCCTACCACCAGGACGCGGTGCAGCGCTTCAAAAACAAAGAGCCGCTGCGCTTCGACTGGGAAAAACTATGAGACATCCCCCTGAGGCGCTGCGCGCCTCCATGCAACCGCCAGAGTCGGTAGCCCTTCGGGGACGTCCAAGCCTGCGCAGGCAGGCGTGGAGCTGCGCGCCTTCCCCCTTCTCTCGCATCGCTGCGCGCTACGGGAAGGGGGACGCCGCCCGTGCGGCGGGGCGGCCCTTGCACGGCGGCCCCCGCCTGGGTTGCGCCAGTTTCAGCGGATGCTGGCGGCGCGCAACGCCGTGGAGTATTGACATGAGCTTATTGGCAGAGCGGCTACAGGCCCTGATCCGCCCCGGCGACACCCTGTGGTGGGGCCAGGCCACGGCCGAGCCGCTGACGCTCACGCGGGCGCTGGTGGCGCACCGCCATGCGCTGGCGCAGGGCGGGCGGCTGCGGGTGTTCGTGGGCATTGGCGCATCAGACACGCTGCAGCCCGAGCAGGCCGACGCCATCAATTTTTTTGGCTACGCTGCAGGCGGGCCGCACCGCCGCCTGGCCGAAGCCGGCGTGCTCGACATCCTGCCCAGCCATTACTCGCACCTGGCCGGCCTGATTCGCGCCGGCGTGCTGCCCGTTGACGTGGTGCTGCTGCAGGTCTCGCCGCCCGACGAGGAGGGCCGCTACAGCCTGGGCCTGGCGCAGGAATACCTGCCCGCCGCGCTGGAGCAGGCGCGCGTGGTGATCGGCGAGGTCAACCCCGCCATTCCCTGGACCCATGGCAGCGTGCACCTGCAAGCGGGCGACTTCGCGCTGCTCATCGACGCCGAGCACCCGCCGCTGGAACAAAGCCGCGCCTCCCCCGGCCCGGTAGAGCAGGCCATTGCGCGCCATGTCGCCGGGTTGATCGAGGACGGCGCCACGCTGCAGCTGGGCATTGGCAACCTGCCCGAGGCGGTGCTGGCCGCGCTGCACAAGCACCGCGACCTGGGCCTGCACAGCGGCGCGGTGGGCGACGGCATTGCCGCCCTGGCCGAGGCCGGCGTGCTGACCAACGCGCGCAAAAGCGTGGACACCGGAGTAGGCATTGGCGGCATCCTGATGGGCAGCGAAAAGCTGCGCCGCTGGGCGCACCGCAACCCGCAACTCGAACTGCGCGGCACCGACTACACGCACGACCCCGAGGTGCTGGCCGCCAGCCACAAGCTGGCCGCCATCAACGCGGCCATCGAGGTGGACCTGACCGGCCAGATCAACGCCGAAGTGGCCGCCGGCGTGTACGTGGGTGCCGTGGGCGGCGCGGTGGACTTTTTGCGCGGCGCGGCGCGCAGCCACGGCGGCCTGCCCATCGTGGCGCTGCCCGCCACCGCCAAGGGCAAGACCCGCATCGTGGCCCGGCTGTCGGGCCCGGTGAGCACGCCGCGCAGCGACGCCGGCCTGATCGTCACCGAGCATGGCGTGGCCGACCTGCGCGGCCAGACGCTGTCGCGCCGGGTGCGTCGCCTCATCGACATTGCCGCCCCCGAACACCGCGAGGACCTGGAGCGCCAGGCCCACGAACTGCTGCGCCGCTGCGGCGCGGTTTTTTATCAAAAGTGATAGCTGACAGCGCTTGATATACAAGCGCTAGAACCCGTTTTGTTCAAATTATTTAGGAGACCCACCATGCGCAGAGCCGCCATCGTCACCCCTGTTCGTACCCCCGTCGGCACCTTCGGCGGCAGCCTGCGGCCCGTACCTGTTGAAGAGCTGGCAGCCACCACGGTGCGCGCCGTGGTCGAGCGCAGCGGCATCGACCCCGCGCGCATCGACGACGTGGTCATGGCCCAGTCCTATGCCAACAGCGAAGTGCCTTGCGTGGGCCGCTGGGCCGCGCTGCAGGCAGGGCTGCCGGTGTCGGTGCCGGGCATGCAGCTGGACCGGCGCTGCGGCGGCGGCCTGCAGGCCATCGTCACGGCCGCGATGATGGTGCAAAGCGGCGCCGCCGACGTGGTGATTGCCGGCGGCGTGGAAAGCATGAGCAACATCGAGTACTACAGCACCGACATGCGCTGGGGCGCGCGCTCGGGCAATGTGCGCTTTTTTGACCGCCTGGAGCGCGGCCGCGAGCGCTCGCAGCCGGTGGAACGTTTCGGCAAGATCTCGGGAATGATCGAAACCGCCGAAAACCTGGCGCGCGACTACGGCATCACCCGCGAAGAGGCCGACGCCTACGCCGTGCGCAGCCACCAGCGCACTGCGGCCGCCTGGGCCGCCGGGCGCTTCAATGATGAAATCGTCCCCGTGCAGGTACCCCAGCGCAAGGGCGACCCGGTTGTTTTCAGCAAGGACGAAGGCTTTCGCGCTGATGTCACGGCCGAGAGCCTGGCCAAACTGCGCGTGCTGATGCCCAACGGCACCGTGACGGCCGGCAACGCGAGCCAGCAAAACGACGCCAGCGCCGCCTGCCTGATCGTGGCCGAGGACAAGCTGGCCGAGCTGGGCCTGACGCCCATGGCCACGCTGGTGGGCTGGGCGGCGGCGGGCTGCGAGCCCTCGCACATGGGCATTGGCCCGGTACCGGCCGTCAAGAAGCTGCTGGCGCGACTGAACCTCACGATCGACGACATGGACCTGGTGGAACTCAACGAGGCTTTCGCCTGCCAGGTGTTGTCGGTGCTCAAGGGCTGGGAATGGCAGGACCAGGACGCCATCGCGCACAAGCTCAACGTCAACGGCTCGGGCATCTCGCTGGGCCACCCCATTGGCGCCACCGGCGTGCGCATTCTGGCCACGCTGCTGCACGAGCTGCAGCGCCGCAAGGGGCGCTACGGGCTGGAAACCATGTGCATTGGCGGTGGCCAGGGCATTGCGGCGGTGTTTGAACGGGTGTAGGCCCGCCCGCTGCACGGCCTGCGGGAAAACCCTCTCAAAGCAGGCCTGAACCCCGGCTTCGGCAAAAGCAGATTCACACCGCGCCTGCCGGGACGCACCATCGCGGCCGTTGCTCACGCTCCGCCCATGGGCGCGTGGCCGTCCCGCCGGGGCTTTTTGCGCGCCCATTTTTGCGCGCTCAATGCAGCCCCGCTCACCCCAGACTGACAGGAGACATTCCCATGACCGCATCCCCCCGCCGCCGCGCCCTGGCCGCCCTGGCGTTGGCGCCCTTTGCCCTTGCCATGCCTGCCGCCGCGCAGGAGGGCCAGCCCGTGCGCCTCATCGTGGGCTATGCCGCGGGCGGCCCGGTGGACCAGGGTGCGCGTCTGTTTGGTCAGGCGCTGTCCAAGGAGCTGGGCGTGCCGGTCATGGTGGAAAACAAGACCGGCGCCAACGCCACCATTGCCGGCAGCGAGGTGGTGCGCGCCAAGCCCGACGGCCTGACGCTGTGGTTTGCCGCCAGCCCCACCATCACCATCAGCCCCAACGTGATGACCAAAATGCCGTTCGACCCGGCCAAGGACCTCGCGCCGGTGGCGCCCATCCTGAGCTACTACAACGTGCTGGTGGTCAACAACAACGAGCCCTACAAGAACGTGCGCGAACTGGTGGCCAACGCCAAGGCCAATCCCGGCAAGCTGGCTTATGGCTCGGCCGGTGTGGGCGGCTCCAACCACCTGGGCGCGCTGCTGTTCGCCAAGCGCAGCGGCATCGATCTGAACCACATCCCCTACAAGGGCAACGCCCCGGCGATGACCGACGTGATTGGCGGGCAGCTGAACATGATGCTGGACATCATCAGCACAGCCAGCGCCTACATCCACAGCGGCAAGGTGCGTGCCCTTGCCGTCACTTCGCCGCAGCGCAATGCCTCGCTGCCCGACGTGCCCACCTTCGCCGAGTCGGGCATCGAGGGCCTCAAGGGCTTTGACGTGGGCGGCTGGTACGGCATCTATGGTCCCAAGGGCATGGCGCCCGAACTGGTGGCCAAGCTCAACAAGGCCGTCAATGCGGCCCTGGCCCAGCCGGATCTGAACAAGCGCTACAAGGAACTGGGCTACGACGAATGGACGGGAAGCCCCCAGAAACTGGCCGATCGCGCCACCAAGGAGCGCGCCATGTGGGCCACGGTGACCCAAGGCATCGTGGTGGATTGAGTCCGGCTTCATGACCGAACGCATCCACCACCTGCTCGACCGCTGGCTGGCCGAGGCACCGCAGCGGCCATTCATTCACCTGCCCGATGGCCGCAGCCTGCGCTTTGCCGACCTGGGCGCACTCACCGACACGGCCGAGGCCGAGCTGCGTGCGCTGGACGTGCGCCCCGGCGATCGCGTGCTGGTCGTGGCCGAGAACTGCCCCGAGCACGCCGCGCTGATCCTGGCCTGCAGCCGCGTGGGCGCCTGGTCGTGCGGCGTGAATGCGCGCATGGCGCCCGCCGAGATCGACAGCTTCGTCACCAAGGCCGATGCGCGCATGGTGTTTTTCACGGCCGCGGCGTCCCGCAGCGCCGCCGCGCATGCACAGCGCTTCGCAGCGGTGGACTCGGCCCTGCCCGGCATGCAGCACAGCCCCGTGCGGCCGGATGCGCAGCCCGAGGCGGGCGCGCTGCGCGACGCGGTGGCGGCGCTCATCTTCACCTCCGGCACCACGGGCCTGCCCAAGGGCGTGATGCTCACGCACGACGCGCTGATCCACTTTGCGCGCGTGTCCGGCGCCTCGCGCGCGCTGGGCCCGCAGGACCGCAGCTACGCCTTCGTGCCCATGACCCACATCTTCGGGCTGGGCACGGTGCTGATCAGCTCGCTGCTGGCCGGTGCCCAGCTCGTCATGCGTCCGCAATTCGACCCTGACGACCTGCTCGATGCGCTGGCTCGCCATGGCGTGTCGCAGCTGCAGGGCCCGCCCGCGCTGTTCTCGCGCCTGCTGGCCCATCTGCAGGAGCGCGGCATCCAGCGGCCCGATGCTCCGGCGCTGCGTTATCTCTACACCGGCGCTGGCCCCCTGGATCTGGCGTTGAAACAACGCGTGGAGGCGGCCTTCGGCCAAACGCTGCACCACGGCTACGGCCTGTCGGAATATGCGGGCTCGGTGCACCTGACGCGCCTGGGCGAGCAGCGCCCGGACACCAGCGCCGGCTACGCGGTGGCCGAGGCCGAGGTGCAGGTCACCGACCCCGCCACGGGCCAGCCGCTGCCGCTGGGTGAGCGCGGCGAGCTGTGGATCCGCGGCCGGGGCCTGATGCCCGGCTACTTTCGCGACCCGGCGGCGACAAACGCCGTGATGCGCGCAGGCGGCTGGTACGCCAGCGGCGACCTGGGCGAGATGCATGCCGACGGCGCGCTGTTCGTCGTGGGTCGCCTGAAGGAAATGATCATCCGCTCGGGCTTCAACGTGTATCCGGCCGAGGTGGAGACGGCGCTCAACACCCATCCGAGCGTCCAGCGCTCAGCCGTGGTGGGCCGCACCGTGGACGACGGCAACGAGGAAATCGTGGCCTTTGTCGAACTGCGCCCCGGCGCCGCACTGGATGCGGATGCCGTGCAGGCGCACCTGCGCGACCTGCTGGCGCCTTACAAGCGCCCTTCCCACATCGTTGCCCTGACCGAGTTGCCGACCAACACCAACGGCAAGGTCCTCAAACGCACTTTGAGAGATCAGGCCCTGACCCTGACAACCTGAACTACAGGAGACACACCATGCATTCCTCGACCTCGCGCCGCAGCTTCATTGCAGGCAGCCTGCTCGCCGCCGCCCATCCGCTGGCGGCGTTCGCTTCCGAGTCGTGGCCCAGCCGGCCCGTGCGCTTCATCGTGCCGTTTCCGCCTGGCGGCCCGGTGGATACCACGGCCCGCGTCTTCAGCCACAAGCTGTCCGAGATCTGGAAGACACCCACCGTGATCGACAACCGCGCCGGTGCTGGCGGGGTGGTGGGCGCAACAGCCGCCGCCAAGGAAGCGCCCGATGGCTACGGGCTGTTCGTGGGCGCCATCCACCATTCGGTCAACCCCTCGCTGATGGGCAAGCTGCCCTACGACATCGAAAAGGACTTCGCGCCGATCAGCTTCGCAGCCATGTTTCCGGTGTTCATCGTGGCGCATCCGTCGGTGCCGGCCAACACCATCCAGGAACTGATCGCCCTGGCCAAGAAGGGCACGCCGCTGGCCTATGGATCTTCGGGCAACGGCGGCGGCACGCACCTGGCGGGCGAGCTGTTCAACATGGAGGCTGGCACCAAGCTGCAGCACATTCCGTACAAGGGCAGCGCCCCTGCCATGAACGACCTGCTTGGCGGGCAGGTGCAGCTGATGTTCAGCGACGCGCCCACGGCGCTGCAGCACATCAAGTCCGGCCGCATCAAGGTGCTGGGCGTGGCCAGCCGCCAGCGCTCGGCCATGCTGCCCAACGTGCCCACCGGGGTGGAATCGGGCCTGCCCGGCTACGAGGCGTATTCCTGGGCTGCGCTGTTTGCGCCCGCCAAGACGCCGCAGGCCGTGCTGGACAAGATCAACGCCGACTTCAACACCGCCATGAAAGACCCCGACGTGCGCCGCCGCCTGCTGGAGGCCGGTGCCGAGGCCGACCCCGGCACGCAAGAGCAGATGCGCCAGCGCCTGCGCGGTGAACTGGACAAGTGGGCCAAGGTCATCAAGACGGCGGGGATCACGCCGGGCTGAGACCGCGGCGAAGACGCCCTTTCAGATTGTCGAATTGAAGTGAGGCCGTGACGAGTGCATGCTGTGACTCTTACTGCGAAGCCTTTCAAAAAACCATGCACCTGAGCGCACAAACCCATTACCAGGCCGAGCTAGATGCCGGCCGCTTTTGCCTGCAGCACTGCCCGCAGTGCCAGAACCATGTATTCACGCCGCGTGAGCTGTGCCCGCACTGCGGCGCCAGCCCGCTGCGCTGGGTGCGCGCCAGCGGCCTGGGCACGGTCTATTCCACCAGCACGATTGCGCGCAAGCAGGACGCCGGCGGGAACTACAACGTGGCCTTGATCGACCTCGACGAAGGTGTGCGCATGATGAGCCGCGTGGAGGGCGTGGCGCCCGAGGCGGTACACATCGGCCAGCGCGTGCAGGCCCATGTGGCGCAAAAAGACGGGCGCGGCCTGGTGCTGTTCCAGCCTGCAGCGCAAGGGGGTGCCGCATGAGCCGCGTTCCCCAATCCCATCTGGACGCCGCTGCTGTGAACCGCCCCCTGCGCGGCCGCGTGGCCATCGCCGGCGCTGCCACCTATGGCTGCGGCGAGGCACCCGGCATGGACGACATGACGCTGCTGGTGCGCGCCGCGCACGCGGCCGTGGCCGACGCGGGCCTGACCATGCAGGACATCGACGGCCTGGCCACCTGCAGCGTCAACGCCAGCATGTGGACCATGCCGGTCATCGAGCATCTGGGCATCAACCCGACCTATGTGGACGGCACCATGATCGGCGGCAGCAGCTTCATCGCCCACTTGCTGCCGGCGATCCGTGCGCTGGAGGCCGGCCAGTGCAAGGCCGTGCTGGTGTGTTACGGCAGCGCGCAGCGCTCGGCCACCTTCGGCCGCAAGGAAGGCGTGGCCGCGCGGCGCTTCCTGGACCCACAACCCTACGAGCACCCCTATGAGCCGGTGTTGCCCGTCGCCGCCTACGCGCTGGCCGCTGCGCGCCACATGCATGAATTTGGCACCACACGCACGCAGCTGGCCGAGGTGGCCGTGGCTGCGCGCGCCTGGGCGCAGATGAATCCCGAGGCCTTCATGCGCGATCCGCTCACCATCGAGGACGTGCTCTCGGCCCGGCCCATCGCCAGCCCGCTGTCTGTGCGCGACTGCTGCCTGGTGACGGACGGCGGCGGCGCCATCGTGCTCACCCGTGCCGACCGCGCGCGTGACCTGCCCAGGCCGCCGGTCTACGTGCTGGGCAATGCCACGGCGATCTGGAACCGCCAGATCTCGTGCATGCCCGACCTGACCACAACGGCCGCCGCGCAATCGGGCGCCCAGGCCTTCGCCATGGCGGGGCTGCGCGCGGCCGACATGGACATGGCCCAGGTGTACGACGCCTTCACCATCAACACCATCCTGTTCCTGGAAGACCTGGGCTTTTGCGCCAAGGGCGAAGGCGGCGCCTTCGTGCAGGGTGGCGGCATCGCGCCCGGCGGGCGCCTGGCCGTCAACACCAATGGCGGCGGCCTGTCGTGCGTGCACCCAGGCATGTATGGCATCTTTGCGCTGATCGAAGCCGTGCGCCAGCTGCGCGGCGAGGCCGGCGCACGCCAGCTCAGCCAACACCGCACGGCCGTGGTGCATGGCAACGGCGGCACGCTGTCGAGCCAGTCCACCGCCGTGCTCGGCACGGCCGAAGCCCTTTGAATATTGAAAGAAACCGATCATGATCCGCGACCCAGAAACCCTTGAAGCCCTGCTCGACAGCGTGCGCCGATTCGTGCGCGAGCGCCTGGTACCAGCCGAGAACGAAGTGTCCGAGACCGACGAGATTCCCGAAGCCATCGTGCAGGAGATGCGCAACCTCGGCCTGTTCGGAATGACCATTCCCGAGCAGTTCGGTGGTCTGGAGCTGACCATGGAGGAAGAGTGCCGCGTGCTGCTGGAGCTGTGCCAGACCGCGCCGGCCTTCCGCTCCATCATCGGCACCACGGTGGGCATTGGCTCGCAGGGCATCCTGATGGACGGCACACCCGAGCAGCAGGCCCAGTGGCTGCCCAAGCTGGCCACGGGCGAGGTGATTGCCTCGTTCGCACTGACCGAGCCCGAGGCCGGATCGGACGCGGCATCGCTGCGCACCACGGCCATCCGCGACGGCGACCACTACATCGTCAACGGCACCAAGCGCTACATCACAAACGCTCCGCACGCCGGCATGTTCACGCTGATGGCGCGTACCAATCCCGAGGACAAGGGCGCGGGCGGCGTGTCGTCTTTCATCGTGGACGCCAAGAGCCCTGGCATCAGCTTCGGCAAATACGACAAGAAAATGGGGCAGCGCGGCGCCCATACCTGCGACGTGATCTTCGATAACGTCAAGGTGCCCGCCGCGAACCTGATCGGCCTGAAGGAAGGTCAGGGCTTCAAGACCGCGATGAAGGTGCTGGAAAAAGGCCGCATCCACATTGCCGCGGTGGCCGTGGGCGTGGCCAAGCGCATGCTGCGCGATGCGCTGCAGTATGCGCTGGAGCGCAAGCAGTTCGGCCAGGCGATTTGCGACTTCCAGCTGGTGCAGGCCATGCTGGCCGACAGCCAGGCCGAGCTGTACGCGGCCGAGTGCATGACCATCGACGCCGCGCGTCGCCGCGACGACGGGCACAACGTCTCCACCGAGGCCTCGTGCGCGAAGATGTTCGCCACCGAGATGTGCGGCCGCGTGGCCGACCGGGCGGTGCAGATCCTGGGCGGCGCCGGTTACATGGCCGAGTACGGCATCGAGCGCTTCTACCGCGACGTGCGCCTGTTCCGCCTGTACGAGGGCACGACGCAGATCCAGCAGATCATCATCGCGCGCAACATGGTGCGCGAGGCACGCAACGCATGAGCGGCATGGGCGCAGCGCCAGGCGCGGTGCAAGACCTGGCGCGCGACGAGCCGCACGGCGGTGCATGGCACAACGGTGCGGCGCCGCCCGACCGCAGCGCATTCATGCGCCTGATCGGTGCCGCCCAGGTGCCTGCGCCGCCGGGCAAGGTGCATGTGCGCCTGCCGCACCTGCGCGAAGAGCTGCTCAACCAGCTGCCGGCCGCGCACGGCGGCGTGATCATGACGCTGCTGGATTCGGTGATGTCGCGCGCTGCCGGCCAGCTGCCGGATGCGCCCTCGCAAACCGCTGTGACGGTGGAGATGTCCAGCCGCTTTCATCGCCCGGCACGCGGCGCGCTGCTGGCTGAGGGCTGGGTGGTGCATGCCACGCGCAGCCTGTGCAGCTGTGCGGGCCAGCTGATCGACGAGCAGGGCCAGGTGGTGGCCACGGCCAGTGGCACTTTCAAGTACTGGCTGGCGCCGACAACCTGGAAGTCATTGGAGTAAAAATATAGCAAAAAGTGGCTCTAGCCCTTGTAAAGCAAGCGCCACAAGCTATCAATTAAGAAGCATCACTTCAACTGCAATTGCCCTTGGGCATCGGCCACCAGCAGCTCCACCAGCTCCTGCGCAAAGCTGGGCAGGGCCTCCAGGCTGCGCACGCAGATCTGCATCTCGCGCACCGACCAGGCATCCGACAGCGGGACGATGGCGATGTCCATGGCCTGCGCGTGGCGGCTGGCGGCGGACTCGGGCAGCACCCCAACGCCCACGCCAGACTCGATCATGCGGCAGGCGGTCTCGAAGTTGCCGACCTGGATGCGCAGCTTGATCGGGCGGTGCAGCTGGTCGCTGGCCTGGCGCAAAAAGGCATGGATGGCGCTGGACTCGTGCAGGCCGACATAGTCGAGCTCCAGCGTGTCGGCAAAGTCGATCTGCATCTGGCCGTCGAGCGCGTGGCCGCGCGGCACAACCAGCACCAGGCGGTCACGGTGGTAAGGAAGGGTTTCCAGGTTTTCTGTGCGTACCAGGCCGGCGACGATGCCGATGTCCGTCTGCCCCTCGGTCACGGCGCGCACGATGTCGTGCGAAAGCCGCTCGCGCAGGTCGATGTTCACATCCGGATTGCGACGCAGGTAAAGGCGCAGCACCGGCGGCAGGAACTCGCCCAGCGAGGTGGTGTTGCCAAACACGCGCACATGGCCCTTGATGCCACGCACGTACTCCTGCATGTCGCCGCGCAAGTGTTCGATCTGGCCCAGCACCATGCGCGCATGGGTCACAAAGGCCTGGCCCGGGGGCGTCAGCGTCACGCCCTGGCTGGTGCGGTACAGCAGCTTGGTGCCAATGCTCTCCTCCAGGTTTTTGATGCGCGTGCTCGCGGCAGGCAAGGAAATAAAAGACAACTCCGCTCCGCGCGTCATGCTGTTTGCTTCAGCAATGCGCACCATCAAACGCAGATCCACAAGATCGAAATGCATGGCCATGCACGCATTGTAGGAAAGCCCGCCCCCTCCACGTCGCCCCAGCCATGGCACGCACAAACGCCGTCTTCAAAAATAGCAAAGCCGCCCCAGGCGCAGCCGCCATAGGATGGCGACCTTGCCTGCCAGGTGCAGGCCCATCGATAGGCACCACTGAAAGACGCCATGACCGCCAGCGACCACGTCACCGCCCCTGCCTCCCCCGCCCCGCACGGTGCGGCCCCGCAATGCCCCGGCGCCCTGAGCCACCTGCGCGTACTCGACCTCTCGCGCGTGCTCGCAGGTCCCTGGTGCACCCAGAACCTGGCCGACATGGGCGCCGACGTGATCAAGATCGAAAAACCCGGCGAGGGCGATGACACGCGCCACTGGGGCCCGCCCTTTTTTGCCGATGCAGCCGGCACGCCCACGGACAACGCCTGCTACTTTGCCGCCTGCAACCGCAACAAGCGCTCCGTCACGGTGGACATGGCCACGCCCGAGGGCCAGGAACTCATCCGCGAACTGGCCTGCCAAAGCGATGTGCTGGTGGAAAACTTCAAGACCGGGGGACTGGCGCGCTACGGCCTGGATTACGCGAGCCTGAGCCGTCTCAACCCGCGCCTGATCTACTGCTCGGTCACGGGCTTTGGCCAGACCGGGCCGTACGCGCCGCGCGCCGGCTACGACCTGCTCGTGCAGGCCATGAGCGGACTCATGAGCATCACCGGCCACGCCGACTCCGAGCCCGGCGGCGGCCCTTTGCGCGTGGGCGTGGCAGTCATCGACCTGTTCACCGGCATGTACGCCACCAGCGCCATTCTCAGCGCCGTGGAAGCGCGGCACCACACGGGCCGCGGCCAGCACATCGACATGGCACTGCTGGACGTGGCCATGGCCATCCTGGCCAACCAGGGCGCGGGTTACCTCAACACCGGCAACGTGCCCCAGCGCCAGGGCAACACGCACCCCAGCGTGGTGCCCTACCAGGACTTCCCCACGGCCGACGGCAACATGCTGCTGGCCATCGGCAACGACGGGCAGTTCGCACGCTTTTGCGAAGCCGCTGGCGTGGACTGGGCCCACGATGCGCGCTTTGCCACCAATGCCGGTCGCGTCACGCACCGCACCACCCTCATACCCATGATGGCCGCACTCACGCGCACACGGCCCACGGCCGAATGGATCGGCCTGCTGGAAGACAAGGCCGTGCCCTGCGGCCCCATCAACCATATCGGCCAGGCCTTCGACGACCCCCAGGTGCAGCACCGGGGCCTGCGCGTGGAGCAAGACCGTTACCCGGGCGAGCAGCCGCCAGCGGGCGAACACATCAACCGCGTGGTGACCACCGCCAACCCGATGCGCCTGTCGGACACACCGCCCACGCTGCGCCATGCACCGCCGGCCCTGGGCCAACATACCGAGCAAGTGCTGCGCGAACACCTGGGCGTGGACGCACAGCGCCTGGCCGCCCTGCGCGCCAAGGGCGTGGTGTAGTTGTGTAGGGTTCTGGGATGCCTCAGCCCACAGGGCGCCAGCGCGGAATGCACAGCACGACCGCTGGCCAGATGGGCGCTGGCCGTTTCGGCCCACCAATAAGCTTCCAAATCCATAGCTGCCAGCGCTTGTATTGGTTAGGCCGGCGGCACCGGCCCCACGGGCTCGGGCGGCAGCACGCCGCGCTGGGCCATGCAAAACGGCTGCACGCACGCAGCCCGCGCGGCATACGGGCAGCCCACGGTTTCGCACAGGCCCGATGCGCCATTGCGCGCACGCTCGTCCTCACGCGGCACCTGGCCGCTGGCTTGCAGCACGGCCATTTGGGTCCATGGGTCCAGGCGCCCCGTGGCCTGCTGCAGCATGTCGCGGCCGTACACGGTGGCGGCCAGTTGCGGCTGCAGGTCCAACACCAGCAGCGCGCTGGTGCGCGGCGCGGCGGCATCCATGCCCTGCAGCACCAAAGCCACCACGCCCGACTGCAGCGCCTGCCCGCCCCCGGCGAAAGGCACCTGCAATGCGCCCGCTGCACTGGACTGCACCACCACCGCGCCAGCTGCTGGCGGCGCCTGGGCGGCCAGCCACGGCGCCGGCGCGCGCAAGGTCATCGCCAAGCCGCGCGGCCCCTCGGGCGTCAGCACCACGCCCTGGCGCACCAGCCAGGTCTGCAACGGCGGCTGGTCGGAATCCAGCGCGCCACTCTCCAAAGCCTGGGCCATGCCGATGGGCCACGGTTGCGCGGCTACGACGCGCTGCGGAACGCCTGCTTGCGCCGTCACCTGCGCCACCAGCGCGCTGACCAGGCGTAACAGCTGTGCGCCCAGCCCTGACGCGGGCCAGGCCGTGCCGCCCACGCCAGAAGAAGCCGCTGATGCTGTCGCGCTGCCAGGAGCCGCCGGGGCACCACTGGGCAGCGCCGTTGGCGCAGCGGGCAACGCACCATCACTCCGCGTGCCCTGCAAGCTGCCATTCGCCGAACCACCCCGCGGTTCAAACCCCGCCGCCAGTTGCTCACGCGCCTGGGGCGAGATGCTGGCCTTGTCGGCCGGTGCAGGCAGCGGCCCGGAGGGTGGACTGGGTGATGAAACCGAGGGCGGCGGCGCGCTGGGGTCGGCCCCTGGCAGCGGTGGGGGTGCAGCGACGGGCTTTTGCTTGTCGAGCCCGAGTAACGCCGTCTGCCGCTGCGACGCCGCCTCGGCGAGGAACTGGGCCACGGGAGGCAAGGCGGAGCGAGAGGGGTCGATGGGGAGGGCCATGCGGGATTCTGAAGCGAATCAACCGCAGTGAACAGACCGTTCAGGCCAACATCGCAGGCTCAGTATTCCCCACAACAGGCTGCGACTCCATCACCTTCGCCAACAACGCCCCGCTATACCGCCCAGCCAGCGGTATCCACACGCGCACCGGGCTGCCCTGCGCCACGGCCACGCTCTGGCCTTCCACGTTGCGCATCTCCTGCAGCCGCACAGTGACATTCCCACTCGGGTGCACCACCTCAATCAGGTCGCCCACGGCAAAGTGGTTTTTCGTCTCCACCTGCACCCAGTCGCCCTGCAAACCCACTTCGGCCTGGCCTTCGGCGCCCAGCACCTCGCCCACATACTGGCTGCGCTGCGTGGCCGAGTGGCCGTTGATGTAGTTCTGGTAATCGTTGCTGGGGCGGCGCTCGAGCAGGCCGCCGGTATAGCCGCGGTTAGAGAGGCCCTCCAGCTCAATCAGCAGCTCGGGGTTGAAGGGGCGCCCGGCCACGGCGTCGTCGATGGCGCGGCGGTACACCTGCGCGGTGCGGGCAACGTAGTACAGGCTCTTGGTGCGGCCTTCGATCTTGAGCGAATCGACGCCGATCTGAGCCAGGCGCGCCACATGCTCCACCGCACGCAGGTCCTTGCTGTTCATGATGTACGTGCCGTGCTCGTCTTCCATGATGGGCATCATCTGCCCAGGGCGGCCCGCTTCTTCGATCAGGTAGACCTTGTCGGCCTTGGGGTGGCGCTCGCCGCTGCCGGTGGTCGATGCAAAGGCTTGTTCAGCCTTTTGCTGCGCGGCCTCGAAGTTGAAGTCGCCTTCCATCTTTTGCGCAATGGCTTCGCCCGTGGTGGGGTCGATGTCGGCGTCGTGCGTGGCGTAGTTCCAGCGGCAGGCGTTGGTGCAGGTGCCCTGGTTGGGGTCGCGGTGGTTGAAGTAGCCGCTGAGCAGGCAGCGGCCCGAGTACGCGATGCACAGCGCGCCGTGCACGAACACTTCCAGCTCCATGTCGGGGCATTCCTGGCGGATTTTCTCGATCTCGTCCAGGCTGAGTTCGCGCGAGAGGATGACGCGCTCCACGCCCATCTTTTGCCAGAACTTCACGGCCGCCCAGTTGGTGGTGTTGGCCTGCACCGAGAGGTGCACCACCTGCTCGGGCCACTTTTCCTTGACCATCATGATCAGGCCCGCGTCGGCCATGATGAGGGCGTCGGGTTGGCAGTCGATCACGGGCTCGATGTCGCGCAGGTAGGTGCGGATCTTGTCGTTGTGCGCGATCAGGTTGCTGGTGACAAAGAACTTCTTGCCGCGCGCGTGGGCCTCGTCAATGCCTTGCTTGATCTGCTCCAAGCGGAACTCGTTGTTGCGCGCGCGCAAGGAATAGCGCGGCTGGCCTGCGTACACCGCGTCGGCGCCAAAGTCGTAGGCGGCGCGCATCTTGTCGAGCGAGCCAGCGGGCAGGAGGAGTTCGGGGGCTTTGAGCGTGGTCATGGGGTGGCCCAATCTAAAAATCGTCGGGGTCAGGTTCAACGGGGCATGGCGGGCATCAGCGGCAAGCCCGCCAGCATGCCCACGGCCTGCGCAGGGAACTCTTCGGCGTCAAACGCCTTGTCGCCATCGGCGTCCTGCACGCCGTTGGGCACCAGGCCCTTGAAGTCGAACTGGCGCGGGTCCATGAAGTGCGAGGGCACCAGGTTGCGCAGCGCCACGGCCATGTTCTCGATGCGGCCGGGGTAGAGTTGCTGCCAGTTGCGCAGCATCTGGCCGATCTGCTTGCGCTGCAGGTTCTCCTGGCTGCCGCACAGCGTGCAGGGGATGATGGGGAAGTTGCGGTGCTCGGCCCAGCGGGTCAGGTCGTCTTCGGCCACATAGGCCAGGGGGCGGATGATGAGGTGGTCGCCCCGGTCGCTTTGCACCTTGGGCGGCATGCCCTTGAGCTTGCCGCCAAAGAACATGTTCAGAAAGAAGGTTTGCAGCATGTCGTCGCGGTGGTGGCCGAGCGCTATTTTTGTGCAGCCCAGTTCGTCGGCCACGCGGTAGAGGATGCCCCGGCGCAGGCGGCTGCACAGGCTGCACATGGTTTTGCCCTCGGGGATGTGCTCTTTGACGACGCTGTAGGTGTCCTGCGTTTCGATGTGAAAGGGCACGCCCACCTTCGTCAGATATTCGGGCAGCACATGGGCCGGAAAGCCGGGCTGCTTCTGGTCGAGGTTGACGGCGATCAGCTCAAAACGGTTGCCGTTGCGCTGCTGCAGCATGCGCAGCACGTCGAGCATGGCGTAGCTGTCCTTGCCGCCCGACACGCACACCATCACCTTGTCGCCGTCTTCGATGAGGCCGAAGTCGCCAATGGCCTGGGCCACCTGGCGCACCAGGCGCTTTTCGAGCTTGAGCGCGGCGTGGGCGGCCGCCTTGGCGGCCACTGTGACGGCTTCGCCGCCTTCAACGGAGGATTGAGCGGGCGGGGTGGCGGTATCAAGCATGGGGTGAGCGGACCAGGGGGCGGAAACGGGAGGGCGCGATGATCGGGGATTGCAAGGTTGCCGCACCAGGCGCTGCCCCGCAATGGGCTGCCGCACTGCGCCGGCACGGCATTCACTACGTTTTTTATAGGTACTGGCGCTTATTGGATAAGCACCGGCGGCTCATTTGACTCAAATTTCAGGCTTCGGCGGGGTAGAACATCTTGCGCGTGGGCACGTTCTCTACCGCCTTCGCAATCGCCCCAATATGGTCCGGCGTGGTGCCGCAGCAGCCGCCCAGAATGTTCACCAGCCCCTCGGCGGCGAACTCGTGCACCAGGCGGCTGGTGATTTCGGGCGTTTCGTCAAAACCGGTGTCGCTCATGGGGTTGGGCAGGCCGGCGTTGGGGTAGCAGCTGATGAAGGTGTCTTCGGCCACCCGGTTCAGCTCCTGGATGTAGGGGCGCATCAGCGTGGCGCCCAGCGCGCAGTTCAGGCCAATAGCCAAGGGACGCGCATGGCGCACGCTGTGCCAGAAGGCGGTGACGGTCTGGCCCGACAGGATGCGGCCCGAGGCGTCGGTGACGGTGCCGCTGATGATGAGCGGCAGACGCTCGCCGCTCTTTTCAAAGAACTCGTCGATGGCGAACAGCGCGGCCTTGGCGTTGAGCGTGTCGAAGATCGTCTCGACCAGCAACACATCGGCGCCACCCTCGACCAGCGCCTCGACCTGCTCGTAATAGGCCGCACGCAGCTGCTCGAAGTCGACATTGCGCGCTCCGGGATCGTTCACGTCGGGGCTGATGCTGGCCGTCTTGGGCGTGGGGCCCAGGGCGCCGGCCACAAAGCGCGGCTTGTCGGGCGTGCTGTATTTGTCGCAGGCGGCACGCGCCAGCTGGGCCGATTTGAGGTTCATCTCGCGCGCCAGGTGGGCCATCTTGTAGTCCTCCTGCGCGACGGTGGTGGCGCCGAAGGTGTTGGTCTCGATCAGGTCAGCGCCCGCAGCCAGATAGCGCTCATGGATGTCGCGGATCACGTCGGGCCGCGTGATGCTGAGCAACTCGTTGTTGCCCTTCACGTCGCGCGGAAAGTCCTTGAAGCGGTCGCCCGCGCCGTCTGGCCCGGTGTAGCCCTCGCCCCGGTACTGGGCCTCGCCCAGCTTGAAGCGCTGGATCATGGTGCCCATGGCGCCGTCGAGGATGACGATGCGTTGGGCGAGGATGGCGGGCAGTTGCGCGGCGCGGGTGTAGTGGAGGGCTTGCATGGGCTCTATTGTAGAAAGCCAGCCCCTCGCCCTCTTGCAGCGCACAATATGCGCCTGCCGCGCGCGGGGCCAAGCCCTGGCGCACCAAAAAATACCGGTCTTATCGGCACCAAGCGCTTGATTTGCATGCGCTGGCAGCTATCAATTTCAGAGTATCCGCTTGTCCTCTCGCCTGTCTTCCGCGCTATCCCCTGCCCATTCTGTTTTGCAGGACGTTTTTGGCTACGAGCAGTTTCGCGGCCCCCAGCAGGACATCGTCGAGCATGTGATCGCCGGCAGCGATGCGCTGGTGCTCATGCCCACGGGCGGCGGCAAGAGCCTCTGCTACCAGGTGCCGGCCATCGTGCGCCAGCAGCAGGGGCGAGGTGTGACCATCGTGATCTCGCCGCTCATCGCGCTGATGCACGACCAGGTGGGCGCGCTGCACGAGGCGGGGGTGGATGCCGCCTTTTTGAACTCCACGCTGAGCTATGACGAGGCGCAGGATGTGGAACTGCGCCTGCAGACGGGCGACATCACGCTGCTGTATGCCGCGCCGGAGCGGCTGAACACGCCGCGCTTTTTGGGTCTGCTCGACAGCCTGTATCAGGGCGGACACCTGAGCCTCTTCGCCATCGACGAAGCGCACTGCGTGAGCCAGTGGGGCCACGACTTCCGCCCCGAATACCGCGCGCTCACGGTGCTGCACGAGCGTTATGCGGGTGTGCCGCGCATTGCGCTCACCGCCACGGCCGACGACCTCACGCGCGCCGACATCATCGAGCGGCTGCAGCTCGAAGACGCGCGGCTGTTCATCAGCAGCTTCGACCGGCCCAACATCCGCTACCGCATCGAGGAGAAGAAAGACGTCACCACCCAGCTGCTGCGCTTCATCGAGCGCGAACATGCGGGCGAGGCGGGCGTGGTGTATTGCCAGTCGCGCAAGCGTGTGGAAGAACTGGCCGCTACGCTGAGCGATGCCGGCATCAGCGCCCTGCCTTACCACGCGGGCCTCGATACCAAGGTGCGCCAGAAGAACCAGGACCGCTTCCTGCGCGAAGAGGGCATCGTGATGGTGGCGACCATCGCGTTCGGCATGGGCATCGACAAACCCGATGTGCGCTTTGTGGCCCATGTGGACATGCCCAAGAACATCGAGGGCTACTACCAGGAGACCGGCCGCGCGGGCCGCGACGGCCTGAACGCCGACGCCTGGATGGCCTATGGCCTGCAGGATGTGGTCAACCAGCGCCGCATGATCGACGAAAGCCCCGCAGGCGAAGAGTTCAAGCAGGCGCTGCGCGGCAAGCTCGATGCGCTGCTGGCCCTGGCCGAAGCCACCGACTGCCGCCGCGTGCGGCTGCTGGCCTATTTTGGGGAGCAATCCACGCCCTGTGGCAATTGCGATAACTGCCTGAACCCGCCTGCTGTGTGGGATGCCACCGACGCGGCGCGCAAGCTGCTGTCCACCATCTACCGCGTGCAGCAGGCCAGCGGCATCAACTTTGGCACCGGGCACATCATGGATGTGCTGCGCGGCAAGAAGACCGAGAAGGTCGCGCAGTTCGGGCACGAAAAAATATCGACCTTCGGCATTGGCGCGGACCTGACCGAGCCCCAGCTGCGCGGCGTGCTGCGCCAGCTGATCGCCACCGGTGCCGTGGGCCTGCAAAAGGTGCTGCTGGACAGCGGCCACAGCTTTGACACCCTGTGCCTCACCGAGGGCTCGCGCGCGGTGCTGCGTGGCGAGGTGCCGGTGCAGCTGCGCGAATCGGTGTCGTCCGCCCCAGCCAAACGCACGCGCACCCGCAAGGACACCGGCAGCGCCCCGCCAGCCGCCGCCGCCAACCTGGGGCCGGATGCGCAGGTGCGCTTCATCAACCTCAAGGCCTGGCGCGCCGAGGTGGCGCGCGAGCACAACCTGCCGGCCTATGTGATCTTTCACGACGCCACGCTGGCAGCGATTGCGGAGCGCAACCCGAGCACGCTGGAAGACCTGCAGGGCATCAGCGGGATGGGGACGAAGAAGCTGGAGGCGTACGGGGCCGAGGTGCTGCGGGTGTGCAGACAGTGAAGGCACGGAGTGCGCGTCACGATCCGCGATGTGCACTCAGCGCCCTGTGCCGCCGTTTTCAGGCAAACGTCAATACGCTTCCGCAGCGATGGCCTCTTTGATCCCCTCCTCGCGCAGCGGGAAGTCAGCGCCAGGCAGGTGCAAGGCAGCCTGGGCCGGAACCGGGGTGGCGCAATCCTTGTGGATGACGCCGTCCTTCATCACCAGGTTAATTTTGGCCGGGTCGAGCAGAAGCGCCAGGTTCTTTAGGGGGTCACCGTCCACTAAGACGATGTCGGCCAGGAAGCCCGCCTTGAGCTGCCCAAGTTCATCGGGCTTTTGCATGATCTGCCCGCCCAGGCTGGTCGCGGCGCGCAGCGCCTCGGTCGGCGTCATGCCGATGTAGTCCACAAAATACTGAAGGTCGTTGGCGTTAGTGCCGTGCGGCATCCACGCAAAGCCATAGTCGCCGCCCGGCAGTATGCGGATGCCGCGCTTGTGCATCTTGCGCAGCGACTCGGCCGCGACCTCCAGCTCTCGCTTGTAGCCCATCGTCTCAGCCACCGACTCGGTGATGCCGTACTCGGCGGCGTTGTAGTTGGTGCGAATCAGCCAGCCGATGCCGGGCGCCACAAAATGCCTGTCTTTGGCGGCTTCGAGCATGTCGAGTGCCTCCTCGTCGGCAAAGCTGGCGTGGTAGATCATCTCGATGCCGTGGCGCACGCATTGCTTGACCGATTCGCTGGAGCGGGCATGCGCGGCAATGCGCTTGCCGTAGCGCTTGGCCTCCTGCGCCAGCATAGCCACCTCTTCCTCGGCAAACGGCGACATCTCGGCGGGCAGTCCGGCGATGTACTCGCCCGACAGGTTGATCTTGAGGTGATCGACGCCGTATTTGATGAAGGTTCGGGCCGAGCGCCGGATTTCCTCCGGACCGCTGCAAACGCTTCCGAAGCTGAGCTCCTCAAAGGGCATGTGCGGCAAGGTGTTGTCTCCCAGCGCGCCGATGGTGGTGATTTCCTGGCTGCCCGCCAGATAGCGCGGGCCGGGGAACTCGCCCGCATTAATGGCATTGCGCAGCACCACATCTAGGCGCGGCTTGGCGGCCGCCGCGCCAATCGCCGAGGTCCAGCCCATGTCGAGGTAGCGCCTGGCCACGCGGATGCACCACAGCATGTGCTCCTCGGGGGGCATGAACTGGATGGCGGCCAGCGATGGCTGATCGTTCCAGGAGAAATGCGTGTGCGCCTCGGTCATGCCAGGCATCAGAAAGCGCCCCTTGCCGTCGATCACGCGGGCGCCTTCGGTATTGACGCGTTCTGGCGAGCGGGCCACCTCGATAATGCGCTGGCCCTCCACCAAGACTTCGCCCGTGAAGGTGGCAGCCCCGGTGCCGTCGAAGATAGTGACGTTGGTGAATGCTGTGCGGTTCATGTTTGTCTCCTCCGGTCCTGTGGTGGCCGGTAATGGGTTGATGAAGGGTGAAACTCAGCGGATCGATGCGTAGAACTGTTCGAGTTCCTGCACGCAGCGTTGCGGCTGCTCGTAGGTGGCCCAGTGGCCGCAGCCTTCCAAAACAACCTGGCGACAGCCCGCGATGCGTGCGGCCATGGCCGCCACGGTCGCCGGCAGGGCCACGCCGTCTTGGTCGCCTGTCAAAAGCAACACAGGGACAGCAATGCGCTCAATCTCGGCCGCCTGGGCACCCGCGAGCGCTTCGCAGCTTTGCGCATAACCTTCCGGTGACTGGCGCATCACGCTTTCGCGCACCAGCGCCAACACGGCCGGTTGCAACTCCTTGGTTTCCCGGCTCGTCGCACCCTTGACGATGGCGTCGGCGATCTCCTGCAGGCTGGCCACACCACCCCGCGCCAGTTCTGCACGGGCAAGGACGCCGGGACGGCCGGCCTCGGGCGGCGCGACCAGAGGACCGAACAGTGCCAGCGACCTGACCTTGCCGGGATTGCGCACCGCCAGGTGCTGCGCCACGATAGTTCCCATGGAATGGGCCACGACATGCACCGACTAAACGCCCAGGCTGGCCAGCAAGGCTTCGAGCGAATCTACATACCGCTCGATGGAAAGCGGCTGCGATGGCAGGCTGGAACGGGCGCTGCCCGGCAAGTCAGGCCGAATCACCTTGAAGCCGGTGAGTGCGGGCAGCAGCGGCGTCCAGGTGTTCGACGAGCCGCCCAGGCCGTGAATGCACAGCAGGGCTTCGCCCTCGCCTTCGATCTCGACCGCCAGGCCGTTCAGTAGTTGGGTCGTCATTTTCAAACCCTCAGACGAAACGGTTTTCAATCGCGCCGAGGCCATCGATCTCGATGCGCACCACGTCGCCGGCCGCCAGATAGCGGGGCGGCTTCATGCCCATGCCCACGCCGGCGGGCGTGCCCGTGGCAATAACGTCGCCCGGATACAGCGTGATGCCCCGCGAGATGGTTTCGATCAGCGTCGGGATGTCGAAAATCATGTTGTCCGTCGGGCCGTCCTGGCGCAACTCGCCATTGACCCAGCAGCGCACGGTCGTCTTCGTGCCGTCAAACTCGTCGGCAGTCACGATCCACGGCCCCATCGGGCAGAAGGTGTCGAAGGACTTTCCCATGTCCCATTGCCCGTGGCGCATCTGCACGTCGCGCGCCGTCACATCGTTGATGACCGTGTAGCCAAATACATGGTCAAGCGCAGCTGCGCGCGTGATGTTCTTGCCGCCCTTGCTGATGACCACGGCCAGCTCGGCCTCGTAGTCAATCTGCGTGGAAATCTCGCTCGGCACCGACACGTCGTCGTGCGGGCCAACCACGCACTCGGGCACCTTTGTAAAAACGATGGGCCATTCGTCAGTTTTTGCGTTGTTGTCCTTGAAAACCGATGCCGACAGCTCCTTGGCGTGGGCGTGGTAGTTGCGACCGACACACCAGATGTTGCGCCGAGGCTTGGGCAGCGGCGCTTCCAGTTCGACGTCGGCAAGTTTGACTGGCTCGCCCAGTGAAGCTGGCATCTTGCCGCCTTGGGCCAGCGTCTCAATGATGCTCAGGGCACCTTTTTCGCTCTGATCTGCTGTCAGATCGAGTCGGGTGACGTGCAAGCCGTCGGCGGACACGAGGCCCACCTGGCGCTGGCCAGCGTGGAGATATGTTGCGATTCGCATGAAGGGGCTCCGGTAAGTTGCAATCTGCTCTTGTCTCGCGGTGCAAAAGCGTCGCGCTGCGCAGTGGAATTGACTGTATGCACGCTGCCCCGCTAGCGCTTATCGGTTCATCGGGCGGCGTATCAAACAGTCTGGCGATGAACTAGGGACTTTCCCGGACCGAGGTATTTCCAAGCCCTGACGACAGCAACAATTGCCCTCGTTCGACAGTCAGGAGTTCACAACATGGCAGAGGCCTACGCACTGCATGAAGGCGCCTTCGGTACCGCCATCGTTCTGGAAGTGCGCGCCAATCTGGTCGCGCATGCACACTCTGAAACGCAGATGGCGTTCTGGCTGGGTGGTGCGCGCGCCAACGCCCGCGTGGGAGCGCAAGTGGTGGAATACAGCGAGAACGTGGCGCTGGGGGTGAACACGTTTGAATCGCACGACATGACGGTGCTGGACGACAGCGGCTCGTGCCTTTTCCTGGCCTTCATGCTCTCGAGGCAATGGCTGGAGGACCGTGAACAAGCCCGAGGTCGGACCTTGCGGTTTCCTTCGCCCCGCATCCCCATCGATGCGGCGCTGCGCCAGTCGTGCTGGCGCATCCTCGATCTCATCCTGTCAGCACACGAAGCGCAGACGGCCATTGATGACGAAGTTGAGCGGCTGCTGGAGGCCGCCATTGATGCGTCCAGCGGGCAATCCACCAACGCACGGGCCAGTGTGGGCCTGTCGCTGGACCATCGCGTGCGCAACGCGATCGCGTACATGCGTGCTCATGTCGCCGAAAAAATCGCGGTGGACGACATCGCGGCCAAGGTCGGCTTGTCGCGCGCCCATTTTTTCACCCTGTTTCGCGATCAGCTGAACACTACCCCGCAAGTGTTCTGGAGCGCAGTCAGGGTTGAAGAAGCCATGCGACAGGTCGCCGAGGGACGCGCGTTGACCGAAGTTGCCCTGGACCTGGGGTTTTCAGCGCCAGGTAATTTTTCGAGATTTTTCAAGGAACATACCGGCGTTTCTCCCTCCGTCTTCCGGCGGGCTGCGCGCGAGCCGCTACCGACCACGGTGACGGGCGTGCGGCGTTGAGTCCGCATCGTCCGCGCGGAGGCGCGCTGGAGACTTCAAAGTGCTTTGATCTTCTCGCGTTCACTCCTTCTCATACCAAACTGCCGCCGCCATTCACGTGCAGCACTTCCCCTGTGAGGTAAGGGTTGGTCAACGCGAACAACGCCGCATCCGCTATATCATCCGGCGCCCCGACCCGACCTGCCGGCAGCTTGGTCGCCAAATCGGCGAAGAACGCCTTGCGGCTGGCTTCATCCATGAAGGCCCACCCTTCGGTTTCCACCACGCCCGGCGATATGCCATTGACGCGCACCGGCGCAAGTTCGACAGCAAGCGCGCGAACCAGGCCTTCGACGCCGGCATTCAGTGCGGACACCATGGCGGTGCCAGCCCCAGGTCGATCCGCCGCCAGGCCAGAAAACAGCAGGATCGAGCCGCCTGGCTGCAGGTTCGACAAGCCGAACTGCACCAAGTGGATCGGCCCCCAGAACTTGCCAGACAGCATGCGGTCGATGGCATCGCGCGGCATGGTGGCCAGGGGGCCATAGGTCAGGTCGGCAGCGGTGGAGACAAAGTAGTCGTAAAGGCCCACTTGCTTGAAACCCGCTTCGGCGGAAGCGGCATCGCCCATGTCCATCTGGACGAAATTCACCTGACCGGCGAGGCGCTTGCCGGCCTTCGCGAGCTTTTCTTGCGACCGGCCCAGCACGGTGACCCGGGCGCCCCGCGCCAACGCGAGGTGGGCAATCGCAAAGCCAATGCCGGAACTGCCGCCAGCGATAACAATGTGTTTATCTTGGATGTTCATTTTTCATACTCCTGGTTTGCTAAAAACGGGCTGGGCTGCATTCAGTGACGCGGGTTTGACGCCGAGCCGGAATGCCAGAACGGCAGCGAAAATAAGGGGTGCGAAGCCAACGGCCATAGGCATCAGCGCACCATGATGGCTGGCCCAGCCGCCCAGGAGTGAACCGCCCGCGATACCCAGGTTGAAGGCGGCGATGTTCATGCCCGAAGCCAATTCGGGGCTCCCCCGCGGGTTGTGTTGGGCGGCCACCAGCACGGTCTTTTGCAGTACTGGAACAGCTCCGAAAGACGCGAGGCCCCAGATGACCATCACCACAGCCATGGCCGCGGCCGAGGTCGCGCCAGCATAGGCGCCAGCCAGTGCGACGAATATGCCGATGACCACACTCAAGGACGCAGCCCGGCTGCCCACCCGGTCCACGAATCGCCCCCCGAACGCATTGCCCGCGGCAGCACTGACGCCATACAGGAAAAACATGCCAGTCACCCCGCCGGAACCAAGTCCTGTCGCCTTTTCCAGCAGGACGGAGATGTAGGTGAATCCCGTAAAGGAGCCACAGTAGACCAGGGCAGTCAGAGAGACGGGATGCAAAGTGCCGCGATCTCCCAGCGTGGCCCCTACCGAGGCGGTCGTAGACGCAGGATCGTGCCCCGATTGGACGACCGGCGTGAACCGCAACAATGCCGCTGCGCTCAATGCACCGATCACGGCGATGCCGATGAACACGTCTTGCCAACGGAAGTAGCCGCCTGCTAGCGTGCCCAAGGGAACGCCCAATATCAGCGCCAGGGTAAGGCCGCCAAACACCATCGCAATGGCGTTGCCACTGCGCTCGGGCCCTGCGGTGACAGCCGCGGTGGATGCAGCCAGCGCAATCACAACACCATGCATCAGACCCGCCAAAAACCGGCTGCCCCACAGCAGCGGCAATGACGACGTGAGCGCTGTGGTTGCGTTGCCTGCAGCAAATAGCAGCATGCTGATGGCCAGCACCCTGGGACGCGGTGCACGGGCCAAGAGAGCGCTCAACGTGGGTGCGCCGATGCTCACACCGATGGCGTAGATACCGATCATCATGCCGACCGATCCGACAGAGATACCCGTGCTGGCCGTGATGGATGGCACGAGGCTGACGGCAACGAATTCGGCAAAACCCAAGGCGAAGGTGCACGCACTGAGTGCGAGTAATGCAGGGGACATGAGGCTCTTTCTGAATGCGAGCCTGCATGGTATTTGTCAGCCATGGCATTGATAATCCACGAATTCAATCAAACACTATTGCAGTTTTGCAAAAATGCACTCTCTCGAAGGTCTGCTGGAATTCGTTGCGGTCGTCGATTGCGGAACCTTTACCGCGGCGGCGCGCCAGCTCGGGGTATCGGTTTCGCACATCAGCCGGCAGATCGCCGGCCTCGAAAGTCGACTTGCGACACAACTGTTTATCCGCACCACCCGGCAGATGCAGTTGACGCAGCCCGGTCGTCGGCTGTTCGATATCAGCCAACCGCTGATCCAGGAATTGCTGGGTGCACAGGACACCTTGCTGGCAACGCACGAAGCCATCGAAGGCAACCTTCGCATCAGCCTTGCTGGAAAGTTTGCGGAAGACGAGCTGGTGCCTTTGCTCACCCGTTTTTGCGTGGAGCATCCTCAGGTGCAACTGGATATCGATGTTTCGGCACGCAATGTCGATCTGCTGGCGGAAGGTTTCCACCTCGCGGTGCGCATGGGGCCTCTGCAAAGTAGCAGTTCACTCGTTGCCACACGCCTGCTCTCGGTGCCTATGGATGTACTGGCAAGTCCGAAAATGTTGCAGTCGTTGCCGGACATTGATTCTCCGGCCGACCTGCCCCCCGAGCAGTGTTTGTCGCTGGGCAGCAGGCCGTGGGAATTCAGCAAGGGCAAGCGCCGCAGCGGCGTCAAGCCGGCCGGGCGCTTTTCGAGTAACAGCGGCGCCGCGGCCATACAGGCGGCACTGGATGGCCTGGGGATTGTCAGCGTGCCGGCGTATTACGCAGCGGGCCACGTTGAAAGCGGCCGTCTGGTGCGAGTCCTGCCCGACTGGACGTCCACCGATGAGAGCATTTTTTATCTGGTCTTTCCGGCCACACGCCACATGCCGCTGCGCGTGCGCCGCCTGATTGAATACTTGCAGGAGCAACAGAACAGGGCAGTATGACTTGCGTCTCCACATGTGCTTTAGCTCACCTCCAGATTTCTCATTTTCACCTCTGAAGCAGGCCGCTTTGCGGCGGCGAGCCACAGCCAAGCCCACCAGTGAAAGGCCGATCAAGGCGATGGACCCTGGCTCGGATACTGCGTTGGGTGGGTCTCTCAAAACCAGCGATGTCGTGATCAGCAAATTGGACTGCGTGGTGTGCCGTTCAGCGAAAAAGAAAGCGAAGCTGTGATCGCCAGTTGGCTTGCCGGCCCTCAGCGTATCCAGATTCACGGTTTGACTTAGAGCGTCATGCACGCCGCCAAAATCGATCCCGAGTTGCGGCGCTGGTACATTCTTCCTCCTGGAAACGGCCTATGGATGCGCCCACCCACCGCGCTAACCTGGCGTTCCAATACGACATGACCACCACACGCCGCCCCCGCACCACGACCGCCATCGCCGCCGCGATGGGCCTCGGCCGGGGCGGCAAGCACGCCCTGCAAGCGCTGCCGCAACGGCTGTGCGCCGGCCTGATCGCCCTGGTGCTCGCAGGCTGCGCCGCGCACGGCCCAGACCTGCCGGCGCAACTGGCGCCCGACGACACTGCCAGCGCTCGCTACAGCGCCGACCTGGCCACTTGCCGCCAGCACGCTACCCAGGTGGGCGTAGTGGCCGAAACGCTGGACGGCCTGGTGCAAGGTGCGCTCGTGACAGCTGCGCTGGTGTGGGGCTTGGGCTACGGGCACGACACGGTGCGCGACTGGGCCGCCGTGGGTGGCGTGCTGGGTGCCACGCAGGGGCTGCAGGCGCTGGAGCGGCGCCAGCGCACCGAAGCAGCCTGCATGGTGGCCAGGGGCTACGGCCCGGTGGCTGCCATGCCCCGGCCGATGCCATGGCGCCCCGCGCCTGCGCAGGCACCGTCCCGCCCGATCGGCACCGAAGCCTTCAGCGCCGAGCGCCTGGCGCGCAGCCAGTCGTGCAGCGAGCAGCCCGTGGCCTCGCTGGCGGCCAAGGGGCCTGGGTTCGAGACCTACAGCGTGGCCTGCGCCAACGGCGATGCGCTGGCGATCCGCTGCGAATTCGGCAACTGCAGGGTGTTGCGCTAAGGCCGGCAGTGATCGACGGTGCCCGGCAGATTCACTATCAAAATGTGAGCTTCCAACGCTTGCTGCACAAGCGCTAGAAGCCATTTTTACCTGAAACGCGACATATCTCAAACCCCGTTCGCCCTGAGCTGTCGAAGGGCTGTTTGCAAGGGGCGCCCTGGCTTGGACAGCTCAGCGCGTACGGGGTTGGTCTAAGGTATGTCGCCAATCAGGCTCAATCGACCGCAAGCGCTTTATCCATAAGCGCATGCAGCTATCAATAGAGTAGTTTTTTAGCGTTGTGCGCTGCTGCCCCACAATCACGGTCATGCTTTCCATTCAAGACATTCGCGATGCGGCCACCCGGCTGCAGGGCCAGGTGCTCGATACGCCATGCGTCGAATCGCGCACGCTGTCGGACATCGTCGGCGCACAGGTTTTCCTGAAGTTCGAGAACCTGCAGTTCACCGCATCCTTCAAGGAGCGCGGCGCCTGCAACAAGCTCACCCTGCTCACGCCGGCCGAGCGCGCCCGGGGCGTGGTGGCCATGAGCGCCGGCAACCATGCGCAGGGCGTGGCCTACCACGCGCAGCGCCTGGGGCTGCGCGCCGTGATCGTGATGCCGCGCTTCACGCCCGGCGTGAAGGTGGAGCGCACGCGCGGCTTTGGCGCCGAGGTGGTGCTGCATGGCGACACGCTGGAAGAGGCGCGCGCCCATGCCTACCACCTGGCAGATGCCGAGGGGCTGGTGTTCGTCCACCCCTACGATGACGCAGCCGTGGCCGCCGGCCAGGGCACGCTGGCGCTGGAGATGCTGCAGGCCGTGCCCGACCTGGACACCCTCGTCATCGCCGTGGGCGGGGGCGGGCTGATTGCCGGCGTGGCCACGGCGGCCAAGGCGCTGCGCCCGGGCATCGAGATCATTGGCGTGCAGACTTCGCGCTTTCCGGCGATGGTGAATGCCATCCAGGGCACGCACCACCCGCAGGGCACGTCCACCATCGCCGAGGGCATTGCCGTGGGCACGCCCGGCACCCTGACGCAGGAAATCGTCAAGCGCCTGGTGGACGACCTGGTGCTGGTGGACGAGGGCGACATCGAGCAGGCCGTGCTGATGCTGCTGGAGATCGAAAAAACCCTGGTCGAAGGCGCGGGCGCCGCAGGCCTGGCCGCGCTGCTGCGCTACCCCGAGCGCTTTGCCGGCAAGAAGGTGGGGCTGGTGCTGTGCGGCGGCAACATCGACCCGCTGCTGCTGGCCGCGATCATCGAGCGCGGCATGGTGCGCTCGGGCCGGCTGGCGCGCATCAAGGTCAGCGCACGCGATATCCCGGGTGTGCTGGCGCGCATCACCGCCACCGTGGCCGACGCGGGTGCCAACATCGAAGAGGTGCACCACCAGCGCGCCTTCACCATGCTGGCCGCGCAGAATGTGGAGATCGAACTGGTGCTGCAAACGCGCGGCCAGCCCCATGTGGCCCAGGTGCTGGAGGCGTTGCGTGGCGCCGGCATGGAGGCGGCGCTGATGTAAGCCCCCGGTGCGTGCACCACCCTGCAGTGCAGCAGCTAGAATTGCGCCAGTTTCACGCCCTTTGGAGCCCTTGCCATGTCTGACCACACCACCTCGCACGCCCCCGAAGCGCACTCGGCTGACGCCGTGGAAAACGTTGTCCCGCTGATTCCCGTGGTGCTGCCAGTGGTGGGTGCCATCATGATTTTTCTGCTGGCTTTCATTGCCGTGAACATGGCTTAAGGCGCGCACAGCCCACTGCACGAACCCCGCAGCGCGGGGTTTTTTTACGCCCACCCTTTCTGAAAGAAGCCGCCCATGCGATCCGGACACGCCCTCGTACTTTTCTCTGGCGGACAAGACTCCACCACCTGCCTGGCCTGGGCGCTGGAGCATTTCGAACATGTCGAGACCATCGGTTTCGACTATGGCCAGCGCCACCAGGTGGAGCTGCAGGCGCGCCAGGAAGTGCTGGCCGCCTTGCGCGCGGGCTTTGCGCAGTGGCGCGAACGGCTGGGCGAGGACCACATGATCGACCTGGCCGTGCTGGGCCAGATCAGCGACACGGCGCTGACGCGCGACACAGCCATCGTGATGACCGCCGCCGGCCTGCCCAACACCTTCGTGCCAGGGCGCAACCTGCTGTTCTTTCAGCTGGCGGCGGCCGTGGGCTACCGGCGCGGGCTGCACACGCTGGTGGGCGGCATGTGCGAGACCGATTTTTCGGGCTACCCCGATTGCCGCGACGACACCCTGAAGGCCCTGCAGGTGGCCGTGTCGCTGGGCATGGGGCAGCGCTTCACCTTCGAAACCCCGCTGATGTGGCTGGACAAGGCCGACACCTGGCAGCTGGCGCACACCCTGGGTGGCCAGGCCCTGGTGGACATCGTTCTGGAGCAATCCCACACCTGTTACCACGGCGTGCGCGATGTGCGCCACGCCTGGGGCTATGGCTGCGGCACCTGCCCGGCCTGCGCGCTGCGCAAGGCCGGGTATGAACGCTGGCAGGCGCCACAGGCCTGAATTCTTGGCCCGGGCGGGCATTCCGCCGGCATAACCCCATGCATCTTTTGCATGATTTTGACCCGTGACTGACAGACAAATCGGCGGCAGATTCATAAAATCGACATCCCAGCCGACCCGCGGAACTCGTGGCACTGCCTCCAGCGCGTGGGGCTGCACTGCGTGCCCGCCCGCCGACTGAGCACGAAAGCCGTTTTTTCAAAGGCAGCGCTCAGCATCCGCACCTGCGCCAGGCCTTGCCGTGACCCGCCCGGTCCGCTTCCTTTGAAAAAACTGTTTTTCAACTTAGGAAGCTTCCCGATGAACGCACCCACGATGCAGGGCCTGAATCTCAACGCCCCCGCTTACGTCAAAAACGCCCGCCTGCTGGCCTGGGTGGCCGACATGGCCGCCCTGTGCAAGCCCGACAGCATCTACTGGTGCGATGGCACGAAGGAAGAGTACGACCGCCTGTGCCAGCAGCTGGTGGATGCCGGCACCTTCAAGAAGCTCAACCCCGCCAAGCGGCCCGGCAGCTTCCTGGCCTGGTCCGACCCGTCGGACGTGGCGCGCGTGGAAGACCGCACCTACATCTGCTCGGAAAAGAAAGAAGACGCCGGCCCCACCAACAACTGGATGGCGCCCGCCGACATGCGCGCCACCTTGCAACCCCTGTTTGACGGCCGCATGAAGGGCCGCACCATGTACGTGGTGCCGTTCAGCATGGGCCCGCTGGGCAGCCACATCGCCCACATCGGCGTGGAACTGACCGACAGCGCCTATGTGGCCGTGAACCAGCGCCTGATGACCCGCATGGGCAAGGCCGTGTACGACGTGCTGGGTGTGGAAGGCGAGTTCGTGCCTTGCATGCACACCGTGGGTGCGCCCCTGGCTGCTGGCGAAAAAGACACCACCAGCTGGCCCTGCAACCCCAAGGTCAAGTACATCGTGCACTACCCCGAAACGCGCGAAATCTGGTCGTATGGCTCGGGCTACGGCGGCAACGCGCTGCTGGGCAAGAAATGCCTGGCCCTGCGCATCGCCTCCACCATGGGCCGTGACCAGGGCTGGCTGGCCGAACACATGCTCATCCTGGGCGTGACCAACCCCCAAGGCAAGAAGTACCACGTTGCGGCGGCTTTCCCCAGCGCCTGCGGCAAAACCAACTTCTCGATGCTGGTGCCGCCCGAAGCCGGTTTTGCCGGCTGGAAGGTCACCACCATTGGCGACGACATCGCCTGGATCAAGCCCCATGCCGACGGCAAGATGTACGCCATCAACCCTGAAGCGGGCTATTTCGGCGTGGCCCCCGGCACCAACATGCACACCAACCCCAACTGCATGCGCAGCCTGGACAAGGACGTGATCTTCACCAACGTGGCCCTGACGGACGACGGCGACGTGTGGTGGGAAGGCATGGAGAAAGACGGCGGCGGCATCCCCGCCCACCTGATCGACTGGCAGGGCAAGGACTGGACCCCCGAAATCGCCAAACAGACCGGCGCCAAGGCCGCCCACCCCAATTCGCGGTTCACAGTGGCCGCCACCAACAACCCGGCACTCGACCCCCAGTGGGACGATGCCAATGGAGTGGCGATTGATGCCTTCATCTTCGGCGGCCGCCGCTCGACCACCGTGCCGCTGGTGACCGAAGCCCGCACCTGGACCGAAGGCGTGTACATGGCCGCCACCATGGGCTCCGAGACCACTGCCGCCGCCTTTGGCGCCCAGGGCGTGGTGCGCCGCGACCCGTTCGCCATGCTGCCGTTTTGCAGCTACAACATGAGCGACTACTTCCAGCACTGGCTCAACATGGAGGGCAAGATTGCCGCCACCGGCAAGGCGCTGCCCAAGGTCTTCTGCGTGAACTGGTTCCGCAAGGATGAAGCGGGCAAGTTCGTCTGGCCCGGCTATGGCGACAATATGCGCGTGCTCAAGTGGATGATCGACCGCATCGAAGGCCAGGCTCAGGGCCAGGACACGATGTTCGGCATCGCGCCGCAATACGCCGAGATCAACTGGACGGGCCTCGACTTCACCGCCCAGCAGTTCCAGACCGTGACCCACATCGACAAGGCAGCCTGGGTGGAAGAGCTCAAGCTGCACGATGCCCATTTCGAGCAGCTGGCTTATCACCTGCCCAAGGAACTGCTGGAAACCCGCGCCGCGATTGAAAAGCGCCTCGCAGCGATCTGACGCCAGCGCACCAGACCTCGGACCTGATTACGGCACAGGAGCGCTCGGGCTCCTGGTAGCCACTCTTGGGGATTCGAGAAATGCGCTTGAGCCGCCCCGCCCCACCCCGGGCCAGGCGGCTTTTGCATGCGCCTACGGCTTCGGCGCAGGCGGAACGCCCATGAAAAAAGCCGTGGGCAGTGCCACGGCTTTTATGGTTGCGCGACCCGGCAATACCGGGTGCATTCAGACCAAAGGCAGTGCTTGATTTACTTGCGCAAGTCCTGCGTGGCGGCGGCGCTCATGGCGCGACTCAGGTCAGCCATCATGCGGGCGTCTTCCAAGGCGACTTTCCAGGTGCGCTGGTCTTCAGTGGCTTGGCGGCGGCTTTGCGCCCAGGCCTTGTAGCCGGTGCGCATCGCCACGGATGCGCGGCGGGCTGGCGTGGCGAGCAAGGCGATGGCCGCAAATGCCACCACCCACAACATCATCCAAGCGGCCAGCAGGTGGCCATCACCCCAGGTGTCGATCACCTGGTTGGCCACCACGAGCAGCGCAGCAACCACCGCGGCCAGCATCAAGGAGGCAGCGCCCCGCGCACCATCAAAACCTGCGGCAATATTCTGCAGCGCCGCGATGGCGTTTTCAGCCCGGACCACGCCGGGGTGTTCCGTGGGGTAGTTCACGTGTGCGTAACTGGTCATTTTGAGATCCTTTTTCCAGCGCTCTGGTCAGAATAGCCAGGCGATGAGTGATATTAGGGTTTACCCTTTATCGATTCAAGTTTATATTATGAATTCCAATCATTCATATTGGTGATATATCGATTCCATGGCCCCCGTGAACTTCCGCTCTCTCGACCTGAATCTGTTGCGCGTCTTTGACGAGGTGATGGCCGAGCGCAGCCTGACGCGAGCGGCGCACAAGCTGTCACTCACGCAACCGGCTGTCAGCAATGCGCTGCGGCGCCTGCGCGATGTGCTGGGCGACGACCTGGTGGTGCGCAGCGGCCACGGCGTGGAGCCCACGCATCGGGCGTTGGCGCTGTGGCCGCCGGTGCGCGAAGCGCTGGCGCAGCTGCAGGAATCGCTGGCCCCCGGCGTGTTCGAGCCCGCCACGGCCACATCCACCTTTGTGCTGGCCATGGCCGATGCCACCGCCGCCACGCTGGTGCCCGGGCTGGTGGAAATCATGGAGCGCGAGGCGCCCGGCATTTCGGTGCGGGTACTGCCACTCACCACTCGCGACCCCCGCCGTCTTCTCGAAGAAGAATCCGCCGACATGGCCGTGGGTTACTTTCCTGCCGTGCTGGCCGACCTGACGGCGCGGGCGCAGTCAGGCAGCGTGATTGCCTTTGACAGCCGCCGCATCTACGACGGCGAATATGTGTGCGTGATGCGCCAGGGCCATCCGCTGGCCGGGGCGCCGCTGACGCTGGACCAGTTTTGCCTCGCCCGCCACATGCTGGTGAGCTTTTCGGGGCGCCCGTTTGGCTTCATCGACGAAGCCCTGGCGTCGCTGGGACGCGAGCGGCGCGTAGTGCTCACCGTCAACCAGTTCTTCACTGCGGGGCGGGTGGTGGCCAGTTCCGATCTGCTCACCGTGCTGCCGCGCCACTTTGTGCCTGTCACCGGCATCGCCGAAGCCCTGGTGCTGCGCACCTTGCCCCTGGATGTGCCGGCGGTGCATGTGGATGCGCTGTGGCGCCGGCGCGGCCCGCAGCAGGCAGCCATCAACTGGTTGCTGCTGGCGCTGGCACGCGCCGCGCGGCGCACCTTTCCCCAAGAACGCGCCACGACTCAATAGTTGGACGCCCCGTAGACTGCCCCGCCATGAAGATACAGCTGCTGTCCGACCTGCACCTTGAGGCGCATCCCCATTTCACGCCCGAGCCTGCCGCGGCAGCGAATGTGCTGGTGCTGGCCGGCGACATCGGCTCGTACCAGGCGGGCGGGCAACTCACCGACCAGGCCTTTGGCCTGGAACGCTTTTCCCCCTTGCCGCAGTTTGCCGGCTGGCCCATGCCCGTGCTGTTCGTACCCGGAAACCACGAATACGACGCGCAGGATTTCGACGCGGCCCACCACCGGCTGCGCACGGTCTGTGACCAACTGGGCATCGCCTGGCTGGAACGCGAGAGCCTGGTGCTCGACGGCGTGCGCTTTGTCGGCACCACGCTGTGGAGCGACTTTGATGCCCTGGCCGACCACGAAGGCAGCACCGACCTCACGCGGCGCCTCAAGTTGCGTGACAAGGCATTCCGGGCCGCCAACTTCTACCTGCGCAAGACGGGCGGAACGCGCCACGGCGAGCCCTTTCTGGCAGAGCCTGTGCGCGCGCAGGCCTTGCTGTGCCAGCAATGGTTGCGTGACGCACTGGCCGGGCCCCACAGCGGGCCCACGGTAGCCGTCACCCATTTCGCGCCCAGCTTGCGCAGTGCCGATCCGCGTTATGGACTGGTGCCCGGCACGGCCGGTTTTTGCAACGTCCTGGACGATCTGCTGCCGCTGGCCCAGCTGTGGCTGCACGGCCACCTGCATGCACCCAGCGACTACATGGCATCGGGCACCGACGGGCAGGGCGCGCCCTGGCAATGCCGCGTGGTGGCCAATCCGCTCGGCTATGCACGCAAGGGGGAACAGGCAATGTTCCAGGCGCAGTACTGCATTTCCGTATGATGGGCACAGGTCTGACAACCTATCCGAGCGCACGAGAAAGCCTGTCATAGGTCAAGACAACAACAACGCGCGCAGATTAGCCTGATCCACTCATTCTGGAGAACACACCATGAACATCCTGCTTGCTGTCGATGGCAGCGCCTACACCAAGAAAATGCTCGCCTACCTTGCCACCCATGAAGAGTTGCTGGGTGGCACCCACGAATACACCGTGCTCACCGTGCAAATGCCCCTGCCGGCACGCGCACGCGCTGCGCTGGGCAAGGAAATGGTGGACACCTACCACGCCGAAGAATCCGAGAAGATTCTCGCGCCGGTATGCAAATTCCTGGCGCGCCATGGCGTGCAGCCCAAGCGCAATGTCAAGGTGGGCCCAGTGGGTGAAACCATTGCCAAGGTGGCCGACACGGGCAAGTTTGACCTGCTGGTGATGGGCTCGCATGGCCACGGCGCCATCGCCACACTGGTCATGGGATCGGTCACCACCCAGGTGCTGGCCCACAGCAAGGTGCCGCTGCTGATCGTGCGCTGAGGCGGCAGCGCAAGCACCCAAGCCCTGCCCTGGCAGGGTTTTTTTCGTGGAAGGGCTGCGGGCTGCGCGCCGCTAGCTAGCGCGCCGCCAGTCCGTCAAAACAGGTGCGCACCACCCAGTCCACGATTTCTGCGTCCGAATACTGGCCGCCCTCCTTGAGGAAGCCCACCACGGGATCGCACGCGCGGGCAAACAGCGTGTACAGCACCACCAGCGGTGGCAATGCGGGGTTGATGTCGCCTTGCGCCTGCGCTTCGGTGATCCATTGGCCAATCTGGTCGCTCACCGTCACCAACCCGTCCAGGTACTCCTTGTTGGCCATGAGCACCGCCCGCAGGCTGGAATTACGGCTGGGCAACAGCGGCATTTCGTTGGTGATCAGCCGCGCGAGCGACCAGCGCACCAGATCGCGCAGCTTGTCCTGCGGCTGCATGTCGGCGGGCAGGGTATCCAGATAGGCGCGCACACGGCCCAGGATCTGGACCATGGCAGCACAGCACAGATCTTCCTTGCTGGCGAAGTGCTTGTAAAGGCTGGCCTTGGCGATACCCACGGCGTTGGCGACATCGTCCATCGTCATCGCGTCGAAGGACTTTTCGCCCAGCAGGCGGCAGGTGGACTGCAGGATGGCGTCTTCGCGCGCCAGGTGCATTTGTTCCTTGAAGGAAACCTTGGGTTTCGGCATTTGCATGGCGGCATCTTATACGCCATGGTTCCAAAACAACTTTATCAGTTGCGCTGCAGCCATGCCGTTCATTTTTCGATCAACACTGGCCGGCAAACGATGCCCCGCGCGGGCAAAGCGCCCCGCCAAGGCTCAGGGAACCAGTGCTTCGGCTGCGGCGCCTTTCAGGGCCGCCGTCAAGGCGTCGAGCAGCTCCGACTCCAGGTTCCAGCAATGCCAATACAGCTGGATGGGCAAGGCGTGGCCCGGCGCCAGGTCTACCAGGGAGCCATCTTCCAGACCACTGCGCGCCAGCAGTTCGGGCACCACGCCCACCGCCCAGCCCGCGGCCACGGCCCGCATCTGCCCTTCGGCGCTGGGCACGAAAAGGTGGTTGAGCGCCACCCGCTGGAGGCCGAACGCGCGCGCCACGAACTCGGCCGCCATGTCGTCCTTGCGGTTGAACGACAGAAAGGAGACGTCGCGAAAATTGTGCGGCGTCAGCCCCTGTGGCAGGTGCTGCTGCGCAAACGCTGCCGAGGCCACCGCCACATAGGGCATGGCCCCCAGCGGCACCATCTTGCAGCCGCGCAATGCCTGCTTGAGCGTGGTGACACAGCCCAGCACCTGGCCCGAACGCAGCCACTCCTGGGTGAAGTCCTGGTCGTCCACGATGATTTCCAGCGGCAGGCGCTGGCGCACCAGATCGTGCAGCGCGCCCATCGCCCAGGTGGCCATGCTGTCGGCGTTGATGGCTATCGAGATGCGCTCGTCGTCGCGCGTGCCGCCCGGTGCGCTGGGGGCCAGCTCCTGCAGGTCCCGCTCCAGGTCGGCCCGCAGCAGGCGCATCTGTTTGGTGTGTTTGAGCAGCAACTGCCCCGCCGAGGTAGGCCGCAACGGCCGGCTGCGCACGATGAGCACCGAGCCCACCTGCGCCTCCAGCGCCCGCAGGCGCTGCGACACCGCCGACTGCGTGACATTCAGGCGCTGGGCGGCGCGCTCGAAACCGCCCTCTTCCACAATGGCGGCAAGGCATTCCAGGGCGGCCGGATCGTAGGTGCTCATGGTCTTCATCTCAGGCAAAAAAATGGGAGAAAATCCGCAGCGCGCATCTATTAGATGCGCTGATGTTTTTGGAGCAAGCTTAAGTTTGCTTTTAGAGTAAGGCAATGTCGCGCACACTGCATGAGAGTGGCCTGCCACAAGGTGGCCAGGCTGTTGCCCGGCTTGCGCAGGCACGTAAAAATTCACAACACGCTCCGTCTATGAAAACCATTGTTCTGGGCGCCGGCATCATTGGCATCAGCACCGCCTGGCATCTGCTGGAGCGCGGACATGACGTGGTCGTGGTCGACCGCCAGCCCGATGCGGCGCTGGAGACCAGTTTCGCCAACGCGGCGCAGATCTCGGTGAGCTACTGCGAGCCCTGGGCCAACCGTGCAGCGCCGTGGAAGGCGCTCAAGTGGATGTTCGACAAAGAGGCACCGCTGCTGCTGCGCCCCCAGCTGGACTGGGAGCAATGGCGCTGGTGCCTGAAGTTTCTGGCGCAGTGCAACGACACGGCGTTCGAGCGCAACGTGCAACAGATCGTGGCGCTGGGTGCCTACAGCCATGCAGCCCTGAAAGACGTGGTGCAGACCACCGGCATCGAATACCACCGCCTCGAGCGCGGCATCGCGCACTTTTATACCAACCGGAAATCACTGGACGACGCGGGCCACGCGGTCGAGCTGATGCGCAAGTTCGGTGTGCAGCGCCGCCTCGTCAGCCGCGACGAGCTGCTGCAGATCGAACCAGCCTTCAAGGCCTATGGCGACCGCATCACCGGCGGCACCTACACGAGCACCGACGAAAGCGGCGACGCACGCGTATTCACCCAGCAACTGGCCCGCCGCTGCGCCGAGCGCGGCGCGCAGTTCTTGTATGGCCACGATGTACTGCGCCTGAACAAGATTGGCAATGCTATTGATTCAGTAGCTATCACCGCACGCCAATCGGGGGCTAGCGGCAAAAAAGACATCATATTGAAGGGCGATGCCATCGTGGTGGCTTGCGGCTCCTACAGCGCGCCGCTGCTGCGCAGCGTGGGCGTGGATCTGCCGATCTACCCCGGCAAGGGCTACAGCGCCACCTTCCCGCTGCTCCAGCCCGAAGGCGCACCCATGGTCTCGACCATCGACGACGGCAAGAAAATCGCCATGAGCCGACTGGGCGATGTGTTGCGCGTGGCCGGCACCATCGAGCTGGGCGGGTTCGATCTGTCGCTGGACAGCCCCCTGGCCAGGGCGCGCTGCCACATGCTGTCGCGCCGCATCGAGGAAACCCTGCCCGGCGTGTGCGACACCCGCACGCCCGAGCAAGGTGGCGACCCGCAATACTGGACCGGCCTGCGCCCGGCCACCCCCACCAACATCCCCTTCATCGGCCGCACGCGCGTGGGCAAGCTGTGGGTGAATGCCGGTCACGGCACCTTGGGCTGGACCCATGGCGCGGGCTCGGGCAAAGCCCTGGCCGAGCTGATCAGCGGCGCGCAGCCCGCAATGCACTTCGGCTTTCTGGGCGCCGAATCGGGGCTGCCGGGGCGCAGCACCGTTGCCGCCTGAGCGCCTTTTCCCACGCCTGGCGCCGCCCCGCTCAATGCAGCTGGCGCTGCTCGGCCAGAAAGTCGAGCAACGCAGCGTCAAATCCGTCCGGGTCTTCCAGTTGGGGCCAGTGGCCGACATGCGCCAGGCTCTGGTGGCGGGCATCGGGCAGCACCTGGGCCAGGGCCTGCAGCGCAGCGGGTGGCGTGCAGGGGTCCATGGCGCCGCCCAATAGCAAGGTGGGCATCGCCAGGCGCCTGAACGCCGCGGCATCGCGGTCAAACAGCGCCAGCAGTTCCAATGCCCGCCGGTAGGTGGCCGGATACACCTGCGCCAAGGCATGGCCCGCCAGCCGCACGCCTTCGGGCAAGGCGCCGCTGCCAATGAACCGGGGCACGAGGGCCTGGGCCAACAGTTCCATGGACTGGCCACCGTCCGCCGCCTGCAGCGCCTGCCATCGGGGAGTGATCCAGTCCTGCGTGGCCTGGGCATCAAGCCCCGGGCCTCCGGCACACAGCACCAGCCGCCGCACCAGCGCGGGCTGGCGCCACGCCACCTCTGCCGCCAGCATGGCACCCAGCCCATGGCCGACCAGCGTGACCGGCCCGCATTGCAGCGCAGCCACCAGCGCCAGGCAGCTTTGCGCCAGGCCCTTGAAGGTGTAGGGCTCGATGGGCGCGCTGAACCCATAACCCGGCATGTCCCACGCCACGGCGCGGTAGCCGGCGCTGGCCAGCCGCTCGACCTGGGGCGCAAACGTGAGGTGGCCGCCGTCGGCATCGTGCAGCATGAGCACGGTGGGGCCTGCGCCCAGGGTGATGTAGGTGGGTAAGAGTGCCATGCAGTGTTCCGAGGAAGGGGCCCATACCGGCTGGATACGCCCCACGCCTGTGCGGTTACGGGCGCCACACCATAATAGCCTTCCCCATTCCCACGGCTTTGCGCCCCGCTTTTGTGAACAGCTCCCTGCACCGACCCGCCCTGGCCCGCCCGCCGAGTTTTTCCGCGCGCGAGTTTCGCGATGCGCTAGGCATGTTCGCCACGGGCGTGACCATCGTGACGGCCCGCAATGCGGCGGGCGAGCCCATCGGGCTCACCGCCAATTCGTTCAATTCGGTGTCGCTGCAGCCGCCCCTGGTGCTGTGGAGCCTGGCGCGCGCAGCCGCCTCGATGCCGGCTTTTGCCAATGGCTCCCACTACGCCATCAACGTGCTGGCGGCCGACCAGAAGGCCCTGGCCGAGCGTTTTGCCGCCCGCGGGATCGACCGCTTCGCGGGCGTGGAACACCACCCCGGCATCAGCGGCGCCCCCTTGCTGGCGGGCGCGGCGGCCACCTTCGAGTGCTTCAACCGCAGCCGCTACGACGAAGGCGACCATGTGATTTTTGTCGGCGAGGTCGAGCGCTGCCAGCACCAGGACGGCATGTCGCCCCTGCTGTACCACGGCGGGCGCTTTTACACCGAGCACCCGCTGTAGCAAGCCAGGACGCGTTTACTTCATTTTTGATAGCTGCAAGCGCTTATCCAAAGGGCGCCAGCGCCCTGTTTCGCCCCAAAAATCAGCGCGCCGCCTCGGGCAGCTCGATCTTGACTTCGAGCACTTCGAGGTTGTCCTGGCGCTCCAGGTGCACCTTGAGGTCGTCCGGGTTGATCTTCACGTATTTCGAGATCACCGCCACCAGCTCGCGCTGCAGCGCGGGCAGGTAGTCGGGCTCGGCGGCGTTGCGGCCGCTGCGTTCGTGCGCCAGGATGATCTGCAGACGCTCTTTGGCAACACTGGCGGTCTTCTTTTTTTCGCCCAGCAGGAAGGACAGGAATGACGCCATGGCTTATTTGCTCCCGAACAGGCGTTTGAAGAAGCCGGGCTTTTCAGCGTCGATGAAGCGCAGCGGCTTGTCGGTGGCGCCCAGGAAGCGGTCGATCACGTCTTTGTAGGCCTCGGACACATCGGTGCCCTGGGCGTGGATGGCGGGCGAGCCCTGGTTGGACGATTGCAGCACCACTTCCGACTCGGGAATCACGCCGATGAGCTTGATGCGCAGGATGTCCTGGATGTCCTCCAGGCTCAGCATCTGGCCGTCTTCGACGCGGCTGGGGTTGTAGCGCGTGATGAGCAGATGCTCCTTGATGGGCTCGCCGCCTTCGATGGCGCGGCGGGTCTTGCTGCCCAGCATGCCCAGGATGCGGTCGGAGTCGCGCACGCTGGACACCTCGGGATTGGTCACCAGCAGCGCCTCGTCGGCAAAGTGCATGGCCATCAGCGCGCCGCTCTCGATGCCGGCGGGCGAGTCGCAGATGATGTATTCAAAGCCCATGCCGGCGAGGTCGGTCAGGATCTTCTCGACGCCTTCCTGGGTCAGTGCGTCCTTGTCGCGCGTCTGGCTGGCGGCCAGCACGAACAGGTTGTCGCACTGCTTGTCCTTGATGAGCGCCTGGTTCAGGTTGGCCTCGCCCTGGATCACGTTGATGAGGTCATACACCACGCGGCGTTCGCAGCCCATGATGAGATCCAGGTTGCGCAGGCCGACATCAAAGTCGATCACGGCAGTCTTGTGGCCGCGCAAGGCGAGGCCGGAGGCAAAGCTGGCACTGGTGGTGGTCTTGCCCACGCCACCCTTGCCGGAGGTCACGACGACGATTTTGGCCATGTGTTGCTGATTCTCTGTGGGGTTGGTACGAATGAAATAAGAACTCAGGCCAGCGGCTCGATGATGAGCTTCTCGCCTTCAAGCCGCACCTGCGCCGGCTTGCCGCGCACGTCGGCGGGCAATTCGGTCTCGGTGGTGCGGTAAATGCCCGCGATGGAAACCAGTTGCGGCTCCAGGCAGGTGGAAAAAATGCGGGCCTCGGTGTTGCCGCGTGCTCCGGCAATGGCACGGCCACGCAACGGGGCATAAACATGGATGTTGCCGTCGGCAATGACTTCGGCGCCAAAGCTCACCACGGCCATCACCACCAGGTCAGCGCCGCGCGCATAGACCTGTTGGCCCGAGCGCAGGGGTTTATCGACCACCACGGTGCCGGGGCCGGGCGTGGGCACCTCACGCACCACCTCGTGCACCACTTCAACCTCATGCACCACCTCGCGGATGACCTCGCGCACTTCGGGTGCGGACGCTTCGGCGCGGGCCGGAGGGGCGTCGGGCGCTGCGGCCAGACCGACGGCGCGCGCCGCCGCCATCTGGGTGGCACTGCCGCCGCGCACGGCCACCGGCAAGGTGCTGTGGCGGCGCAGCTGCGCCGTGATGGCGGCAAAGTCGATGGGTTCGGGCGCTTCGCGCACCAAAGCCAGGTCGATCAGCACCGGGTCGTTGTCGAAAAAGCCCGGGTCATCGGCCACGCGCTCGGCCAGATCAGCGGCAAACTGCGCGGCGTCGGCGGTCTTGAGCACCACGGCCACCACGGGCAGCGAGGCGCTTTTAAGGTCAAAGCTGGTGCGGGCTTGCGCCGCCGTGTCAAAGGCCATGGATGGGTTGCAGGGATGGAGGGCGCGCCATGGTGCGCCGGGCAGGCACACCGCTGGTGGTGCCAAAAGGGCAAAGTGTACTGTGCAGCACCCCGCAAAACCGTAACGCCCCGTGCACGCTGGCTCGCATGCTGCCTCAATGGCGGGGCTCGTGCTGCCATTGCGGCAAGCGGGCGCCGCAGTGCAGGCAGTACAGCGCCTCGGGCAGGTGCCCTTCGGTCAGGCATTCGTGGCAGGTGCGGGTGGTGGCCACAGGCACTGCAGACAGGCGCTGCGAGGTCATCTCGGCCGTCACGATGCCCGTGGGCACGGCCAGCGTGCCCCAGCCCAGCAGCATCATGACCGAAGCGATGAAGCGCCCCAGGTCGGTTTTGGGGGTGATGTCGCCAAAGCCCACCGTGGTCATGGTGGTGATGGCCCAGTACACCGCGGTGGGAATGGTGGAAAACCCGTTGGCCGGCCCCTCGACCACGTACATCAGCGTGCCCATGACCAGCACGATCATCAGCACGCCGGTGATGAACACGATGATCTTGCGGGCGCTGGCCTGCAGGGCCCGGCCCAGGCCCCGGTACTCGGTCAGGTACGAGGTGAGCTTGAACACCCGGAAGACGCGCAGCAGACGCAGCACGCGCACATCGATCAGCGCATGCGCGCCCGGCAGCAGCAGGGCCAGGTAGGTGGGCAGCATGGCCAGCAGGTCCACCACGCCGAAAAAGCTGGTGGCATAGCGCAACGGCCGCCGGGTGCAGGCTAGGCGGGCGATGTATTCGAGCGTGAACAGCGCAGTGAAGCCCCACTCGGCCCAGGTGAACTGCTGGCGCCAGCGCTCATGCAGCGCGGGCACGCTGTCGGCCACCACCACAGCGATGCTCAACAAGATCGTGACGATCAGCGTCAAGTCAAAGAGACGACCCGCGCGTGTGTCGGCCTCGAAGATGATGGTGTAAAGCCGAAGGCGCCAGCCTTGCAGCGGGAGATCGGGGTCTGGGGAAACCTGGGGCATGGGAATGCGATGCGTTGGTGGTTGGAATGAGCGCACGTGGCTGCTGCCACTGTAGTACGGTGCCCATAATCGGCCCATGCCCCACAGCCGCAAGCTCCACCTCGACACCCTGGCCATCGCTTTTTTGCTGGCGTGCTGCATGTTCTGGGGCTTCCAGCAGGTGCTGGTGAAGGCCACGGTGGCCGAGGTGGCGCCGGTGTTCCAGGCCTTTGTGCGCTTCGCGCTGGCCACCGTCGCGGTGACGGCCTGGTGCCTGTGGCGCGGCGTGCGCCTGTCAATGGCCGCCGAGCCCGTCGGGGCGGCACGCGCCGGGCTGCTGGCGGGGGCGCTGTTCGCGGGCGAGTTCGCCTGCATCTACCTCGGTCTGCAGTACACCACTGCCTCGCGGCTCACGGTGTTTTTGTACGCCTCGCCGTTCTGGGTGGCCCTGCTGCTGCCACGCTTCATCCCGGGCGAGCGCCTGCAGGGCTGGCAGTGGCTGGGCCTGGCCGCCGCGTTTGTCGGCGTGGGGCTGGCCCTGGGCGACGGGCTGCTGGGCCCCGCCAATGCCGCCCTGCCCCAGGCCTGGCTGGGCGACCTGCTGGGGCTGGCGGCGGGCCTGATGTGGGCGCTGACCACCGTGGTCATCCGCAGCACGCCCCTGGCCCGGGTGGCGCCCGCCAAACAGTTGCTGTACCAAGTGGGCGTGAGCACCGTGGTGCTGCCGGTGCTGTCGCTGGGCCTGGGAGAGCCCTGGGTCTGGCAATTCAGCCGGTTTGCCTGGGGCTCGCTGCTGGTGCAGGCGCTGGTGGGCGCGTTTGTGAGCTACCTGGCCTGGATGTGGATGCTGGCGCATTACCCGGCCACGAAGATCTCGGTGTTTGTGTTCCTCACGCCGGTGTTCGCACTGCTGTTTGGCGCCTGGTGGCTGGGCGAGCCCGTCACCACCGGGCTGGTGGCCGCGCTGGTACTGGTGGCTGCGGGCATCGTGCTGGTGAACCGGCGGCCTGCAGCGGCGTGATGGGCACGGGTTTTGGACCAAAAGCGCCCTTAGCCATTGATAAATAAGCGCTGCAAGCTATTTTTTTAGCAGCAAATACATGACCATCAGCGCACACTGAACAGTGCACCCAGATGCGACAAAATGTCACCATTGGTACGCTCCGTCAAAACATGATGTGCGCCCCTGAAACCTGAGATTTTTCGACGGGACTGGCGCCAATACGTGCATTTTTTACAGGCGCACGCATCACGCGCCCCATCCCATGCCCGACTACTTGCGCTTTGCAGGAACCATGCACAAACCCGCCACTTACATCCTGACGCCTCGCCCCACTGGTCTGCGCCAGCCATGACCGCCTGCTCCACGGTCGTAACAGGGGCCGCTGCGCTCGTAAACCAACACTGTCGGCACTGCTCGGTGCAACAGCCATGCCCGGTAAACCGCATTCAGGGCGATCGAGTGCCCGAACTTCAACTCAAGGAGCACAGCTTTCGCGCGGGCGATGTTTTGGAGAACCAAGGATCGACCTCCACCGCCCTGCGCATCATCAAATCAGGTGCCACCCTGCTGCGCCGCGAGTCACGCTACGGCAACCGCCAATCGATCGGCGTTTTCGGGCGCGGAACGGTGATAGGCAGCTTTGGACTGCTGGGCCGGCCGAATCCGGTCACACAAATCGGCATTCTGGACGGCCGGTATTGTGAGCTGCCTGCCGCAGCACTAAGGCGCAGCGGGCTGCTCGAAGACCCGGTTTTTCTGGGCCATCTGTCCGAGGCGATGGCACTTGCGATCGAGAGCCATTGCAACTGGTACCAGCTGAGCAGCGGCGACAGCGTGGCGCGGCAACTGGCGGGCGCTCTGATGCACCTGAGCGACCTTCAAAGCAGCCTGCGTGTGCGCCTTCCGAAACAGACCATCCTGGCCGACCTGCTGGGCACCACACGCGAATCGATCACCCGGGCATTTGCCCGCCTCGAAAAAGAGGGCGACGTGAGCCGGTTTGGCCGCTATTACTGCGACCTCAATGTGCCTCGACTGGCCCAGACCATCAAAGCGACGAATCCACCACTGACGCAATAAGCCACTGCGCACGCCGGCCAGGCGGGCGCTTTGCTGCGCGCCAGCGTGCGCCGCTTATTCAACACAGAGCAGGCAATTTTCGGTGACATGAGTCACATCAGGTTCAGATACAGGGCAAACGGGGCGGATACCCGCTATGACCTTACGTAACAACTTCCCATAATGTTTTTTCCGCTGCCGCGGCGCCATGCCACGGCCCAGTGGTTTCGATTGATGCCAAGAATGTTCACCCAGCTTTTCTCCCATGAAAAACAACGGCCCCGTCACGCAGCGCGAGTACCCGGTAGGCGAGCACGAAACCTTGCTGTCTGCCACCGATCTGAAAGGGCGCATCACTTACGCCAACGATGCCTTCATCGCCTGCAGCGGCTTTGAACGCGACGAGCTGTATGGCAAAGCCCACAACCTGGTGCGGCACCCCGACATGCCGCCCGCAGCGTTTGATGACATGTGGAGCACCATCCAGAGCGGTCGCACCTGGACGGCCTTGGTCAAGAACCGCCGCAAGGATGGCGACCACTACTGGGTGCGGGCCAACGCCGCGCCCATCCGCCAGCGGGGTGAAGTGAAAGGCTACCTGTCGGTGCGCACCCGGCCCGACAGCGAAAGCGTGGCCGCGCACGAAGAGGTCTACCGAGACATCCGCACGGGAAGCCGCAAGCTCGGCCTGCGGCGTGGCCAGGTGGTGCGCAAGAGCCTGCTGGGCTGGTACACACGCTGGCGCTTCGTTTCCCTGGCCACACGCATGCGCCTGGGGCTTGTGGCCTTGTGGTTAGCGGGTGCTGCAGGCATGGCTTCAAACGGGGCGCAGGCGGCATCGCAATGGCCTGCGCTGGCGGGGTGGACGCTGGCCGTGCTGCTCAGCGGCTGGTGGCTACGCACGGCGGTCCACGGGCCGCTGCAACAGCTCATGGTCCAAGCGCAGGCGGTGGCCAGCGGCCAGCGCGCCGAGCCCTTGTTCCTGAACCGCTGCGACGAGATCGGCACATTGATGCGCGGCATCGAGCAGGCATCGCTCAACCTGGTCGCGCTGGTGGGCGACATCCAGGGCAAGGCGATGCGTGTGCGCAGCGGTGCGGACGATCTGCAGCAGGGCAATGAAAAACTGGCTGAGCGCACGCGCGAAGCCGCTGCCAGCGTCGAAGAAACAGCCGCCGCCAACGAACAACTTGCCACCACCATCGGCAGCAACAGCGAGACCGCCGCTCAGGCCGCGCAGATGGCGGCGGAGGCGGTTCGGGTCGCTTCGCAAAGTGCTGCCATGGTGGCGCAGGCCCAGGAGAACATGCGCGGCGTCTCGGCATCGAGCGAGAAAGTGTCCGACATCACCAGCCTGATTGACTCCATTGCGTTCCAGACCAACATCCTCGCACTCAACGCTGCGGTCGAGGCGGCGCGCGCGGGCGAGCATGGCAAGGGTTTTGCGGTCGTGGCGTCGGAGGTGCGATCGCTGTCCATCAAGAGTGCGAATGCCGCCAAAGAAATCAGGCAACTCATCGACGCATCGGCCGCGCAGATTGATGCGGGCAACCGCACCGTGACCTCCGCCGGCCACACGCTGACCGAAGCCGTGCAGGTCGTTGAGCGCGTGGCCCTCATGATGGAAAACATTCGCCTGGCGAGTCAGGAGCAGGCGCATGGCGTGGCCCAGATCAACCAGTCGCTCGTGCAACTGGAACAAATGGCCCAGCTCAATGCGGCACAGGTGGAGCACAACGCCCAACTGAGCCAGGTGCTGGGCGAGCAGGCCCAGCGCCTTGACGAGGCCGCGTCGGTGTTCCGGCAAGGGGTGTGAGATGGAGCAAACTTCCAACGAAGAGGCCCTTGCCCTGGCCGCACTGGAAGCCGCGCCGGACGGCATCCTGATCGTGGATGACACCGGCACCATCCTCAAGGCCAACCCCGCCACCGAGCTGCTGACCGGCTACAGCCCCGACGAACTGACAGGCCAATCGGTCAGCATGTTCCTGCCCCAGCACATGCGCAGCAAGCACAACCATCTGGTCAAGAGCTTTTTTCTGCACCCGGTTTCACGGCCCATGGGCATGGTCAGTCTGCTGCAGTTGCTGCGCAAGGACGGCCTGCCGGTGCCCGTCGACATCGCCCTGGGGCACTGCACCATGGACGACCGCTCGGCGGCCGTGGTGTTCTTGCGCGACATGACCGAGATGAAACGCCTGCAGGACGACATGCATTACCAGGCGACGCATGACGGGCTCACGGGGCTGGTGAACCGCTGGATGTTCATGCAGCATTTCGAGCAGGCCATCCAGCGGGCGCGGCGCAGTGGCCGGACAATGGCACTCTTGCTGCTCGACCTCGACGAGTTCAAGGATGTCAACGATTCGCATGGTCATGCGGCGGGCGACCAGGCGCTGGTCGAGGTGGCACGCAGGCTGCGCAGTGGGTTGCGCGCGGGCGATGTGATTGCCCGGCTGGGCGGTGACGAGTTCACGGTGCTGCTGCCCGATGTGCCATCGATGGAGCATGTGCTCCAGGTTGCACAGAAGCTGCAGCGCAGCCTGTCGGCGCGCTGCCAGCTCAAAATGGGTGAAGTCAGCCTGGGCGCCAGCATCGGCATTGCCGCGTTCCCCAACGATGCGCAGGATTCGGGCACGTTGATGCGCTTTGCCGACATGGCCATGTATGCGGCCAAAGCCCACGGACGGGGCACGCACGCCGTGTACAAGCCCGAAATGAGCGAAGCCCTGATCCAACGCAGCCAGATGCACGAGCGACTCAAGCGCGCCGTCGAAACACAGGCGCTCGAACTGCACTACCAACCCCAGGTGGATGTGAGCACGGGAAGCATCGTGGGCGTGGAGGCCCTGCTGCGTTGGCACGATCCCGAACTGGGGAACGTGTCGCCCGATCGCTTCATTCCGGTCGCCGTGTCCACCGGCCTGATTCACCCGCTAGGCGACTGGGTGCTGGAGACCGCTTGCCGCCAGGCTGCCGAGTGGGATGACAACGGTACACCCATGCGCGTTTCGGTCAACCTGTCAGCACAGCAATTTCGCCAGGCACAGCTGCCAACAAGGCTGCAGCAATTACTCGACCTGCACGGCACACGCGCCGAGTTGATCGAACTGGAGATCACCGAGACCGAGGCCATGGCCGACCCCGAAACGGCGCACCAGGTGTTCGACCGGCTCTGCGCTTTGGGCTTCAGCATTGCGCTAGACGATTTTGGCACCGGCTACTCATCGCTGTCGTACCTGCGCCAGCTGCCGGTGTCGCGTCTGAAGATCGACCGGGAATTCATCCGCCAGGTCATGCACAACGACAACGATGCGGTTTTGGTGCGTGCAGTGATCGCGATGGCCCACACCCTGAACCTGCCAGTGGTGGCAGAAGGCGTTGAAGAAGCCGCGCAACTGGCATTTCTGCACAGCATTGGATGCGAAACCTACCAGGGCTGGCTGTTCGCCAAGGCCCTGCCTGCGGCCGACATCTCTCGCATGCTCGGTAGCCCCAGCCATTCGTCCGTGTTTGAGCAGCGTCACTTTGCCTAGAGATTCTCTGCAAGGGCAGGTGGCCCTGGAATCAAAATTTCGGAATGCGGATGCGGCTGATCATCAGCGAGCCCGAGAGCGCGAACAGCAGCACCAGCGGGTGCAGCGTGAAGCCGCCAATCAGCAGCTTGCCAAACCACAGGTGCTCGCGCACCGCACCCAGGTAGCCGGCCAGGGCCAGAACCCCCACCAGCACGATGGAGGTGGGGATGGGCGTGCCTTCGAAATATTTCACCTTGCCGTCATCGCCCGACAGGGTTTCTGCCGTGACGTTGTAGCGCGCTAGGCGCGACACGCCGCAGGCCACGAAGTAGGCCAGCACGATGCGGTCATAAAGCCCCTGCATGCCGCAGCCATAGGCAATGATGGCGGGCGCCACGCCGAACGAGATCACGTCGGCCAGTGAATCGAGCTCGCGGCCCATGGCCGAGCTTTTCTGGCGCCAGCGCGCGATGCGGCCATCGAGCACGTCAAAGATCAGCGCGGCCAGCACCAGGGCGCAGGCGAAATAGATATGGAGCACATCGCTGGTCTCCAGGTACGACATCACCGAGAACAAGGCACCCACGCCACAGACCGCATTGCCCAGCGTGAACCAGTCCGCCAGGTGGAACTCGCGGATCATCGAAAAGCGCTTGGGCGCGGGGGACGGGGTCGACATAGGCAGGTCTCCGGGGTGCGGCACATGGAGCGGGGGAAACCATTATGCGGCGCACCGGGTGCTGGCCCCGCTTTGGGTGCCGCAGTCCTCCATGCTCAGGCTGCGGCCGCCTCGCGTTGGTGGCCCATGGGGTCTTCTTGCGCCGGCCCCATCCGCACGGCGGCGGCAAACGCCGGTAGCGTCCAGTCCTGGCCCAGCAGCAGCATCTCCACTGGCTGATCCTCGCGCCGGGGCTCGGGCACGTCGCGGTCCAGGTACACCAGCCGATTGCCGCGCAGATCCACAGAGCCCCAGGTGTGGCGGTCCACCTCAATCAAGCGGTTGAATACGGTGGTGCCCGCCAGCCGGCGCTCCACCCGGTCTTCGACATACTCGTGCCACTCGTCGTCGGCCTCGCGGCGGTGCATTACGAAGCGCGAGTCCGGCAGCGGCGCGGCGGTCAGGGCGCCCCGGGTCGCCCTGACCCTTGCCACTCAGTCGAGCTTGATGCCCGTCGACTTCACCACGCCCGCCCAGCGCTGGAGTTCCTTGCCGATGTAGGTGCGATATTCCTCGGGCGTAGAACCCAGGGGCTCGGCGCCTTGTAAGGCCAGCTTGGCGCGCACCTCGTCGCTCTGCAATGCCTTGTTGATCTCGGCGCTCAGGCGCTGCACTACCTCCGGCGGGGTTTTGGCTGGCACCATCACGCCCTGCCAGGCCCCGGCTTCAAAACCGGGCATCACGGTTTCCGCCAGCGTGGGCACGTTGGGGAAAAGGGACATGCGCTTGGCGGTGGTGACCGCCAGCAGCTTCAGGCGCTTGTCCTTCACGAACGGCATCACCGAGTTGATGGTGTCCGTCATGTACTGGATCTGGCCCGCCACCAGATCAACGTCTGCAGGAGCGCTGCCACGGTACGACACGTGCGCGGCGTCGATGCCCATGTTCTTGGTGAACTGGAAAGCCGCCAGATGGGTCACGTTGCCATTGCCCGCCGAGCCATAGGAAAGCTTGTCGGGGTTGGCCTTGGCGTATGCCACGAACTCGGCCACGGTGTTGGCAGGAATGCTCGGGTGCACCACTAGGGCCAGGGGCACCACGGCGGTCAGGACCACGGGCGCCAAGTCCTTTTGCACGTCGTAGCTCAGGTTCTTGTAGAGCGCAGGGCTCAGGGTGATCGACGAGGTGTTGTAGAGCAGCGTGTAGCCGTCACCCGCTGCCTTGCTGACCTGAGTGCCGCCGATGTTGCCGTTGGCGCCCGGCTTGTTGTCCACCACCACGGACTGCCCCATCTGCTCGGTCAGCTTCTGCGCCAGCACCCGCGCCACCTGGTCGGTGGGCCCGCCTGGTGGGAACGGCACCACCAGGGTGATCGGCTTGGAGGGGTAGGTCTGCGCCTGTGCCAAGCCCATGGGGGCGATCGCAGCCACTCCAGCCGCGCAACTGAGCACGGTCAGGCACAGACGCCGCATCTGGTGTATTGGTGCGGATGTTTTATGGTCGTTTTGCTTCATGGTGTTTGTCTCCTGAGTGGTTGTATGTAATTGGGGAATCGATTCACTTGCGCCCGGCCAGCAGCCGGGTGGCGGTGTAGGTCATCACCATCACCCCCTGGTGATTGAAGACGTCGATGCGCGAGGTCACGACAGCACGGCCACTCTTGGATGTGGGGCGAATCTCCGTCACCTCCACCACCGCCTCGATGGTGTCGCCCACCAGCACGGGCGCGAGGATCTTCTGGTGCAGCTCCAGCATGGCCAGGCCCGTGCCCTGGATCATGGTCTGCAGGATGAAGCCCTCGATGAGCGCATAGGTCAGCGCCCCCGGCACCGGCCGCCCGGCCATGGCGCCGCCTTCGTAGCCGTCTTCGATGAAGATCGCCTCCAGCATGCCGGTGACGCCGATGAAGCTGACCAGGTCCGTCTCGGTGACGGTGCGCCGGAAGGTGCGAAAGCGTTGTCCCACGCTCAGGTCCTGCCACACAAACCCCTGTCCGAGGCGCGGCAAATTGCGGTCCACGCCCGCGGGGGCGGCATGGCTGTGGGTGGCCACAGCTGTGTTCTGGCTGGTCATGGAAACGGTCCTTATCAAGAAGCGGGGGCAATGGCTACGCGGGTGCCCAGCAATGCCTCGATCTGCGCATCGCTGAGCCCGGCCTGGGCCAGCAGCTCCTGGGTGTGTTCACCCAGCCGGGGCGGCATGGTGATGGCGGGGCGCTGCCCGTCAAAACGCACCGGCACGCCCGGAAACCGCACATCCCCGAGGGCCGGGTCGGCAATGGTTTCAAAGAATTCGGTGGCCACCAGGTGCGGGTCCTGCGGCAGGTCCTGCAGCCGGGCCACGGGTGCTGCCGGGATCTCCAGCCGCTCGCACACCGCGATCCAGTGGGCCGTGGTGTGGCGCTCGGTAAAGCCCGAGGCGAGTTCCAGCAGCTCGGCGATGTGCCGCGTGCGGCTGGCGATATCCACAAAACGCGCATCACACGCCAGCTGCGGGGCGCCCACTTCGGTGAAGAAGCGCTGCCAGTGTTGATTGGTGTACGGCATCATGGCCACCGCCCCATCGGCCGTGCGGTAGGGCCGCCGCCAGGGGGTGAGCACGCGCGGATAGCCGGGCTCTGACAGTGGCGGCTCGAAGTGCTGGCCGTAGTAGTGCTCGACCAGGTTGAAGCCCACCATGGACTCGAACATGGGGATTTCGACAAAAGCGCCTTCGCCCGTGCGCTCGCGCTGCCACAGCGCGGACAGGATGGCGTGCGCGGCCACATGGGCGCAGGTCTTGTCGGCGGCAATGGTGGGCAGGTAGCGCATCTCGCCGCCCTGCCGTTCCATCAGATCGGCCAGCCCCGACATGCCCTGGATCACGTCGTCATAGGCCGGTTTGCCGGCATAGGGGCCCGGCAAAAAACCCACCAGGCTGGCGTACACCAGGCGCGGAAAGCGCTGGCGCAGCGCCTCGGGCGCGAGGCCCAGGGCCGCCAGCTTTTGCGGCCGCATGCTGTGCATCAGCACATCCGCCGTGGCGATCAGGGCGCCCAGCGCCTCTTGCGCGTCGGCCTGCTTGAGGTCCAGCGCCACGCTTTTCTTGCTGCGGTTGGAGCCGAGGAACATGGCCGCCATGCCCGCCTCTTTCGAAGGGCCGGTATGGCGGGTCGAGTCGCCCTCGGGCGGCTCGATCTTGATCACCTCGGCACCATAGTCGGCCAATATCTGGCTGGCCAGGGGGCCAAAAATCACACTGGACAAATCCAGTATGCGCAGGCCTTGCAGCGGCTTCATCGTGTGATCTCCGGGAACGCTTTGTGTGGGCTGGGTGGGGCCGGTGCAGTCTTTGTTTACTGGAACTTCGGCGTGCGCTTTTCAATGAAGGCGGTCACCGCCTCGCGGTGGTCGGCCGTCTTGTGGGCAATGGCCTGGTAGCCCGCAGAAATCTCCAGCAGCGAAGCCAGCGAGGCGCTTTCCCCTTCGCGCAGCAGGCGCTTGGTCATGCGCATCACGGCGCCGGGGTTGGCGGCGATCTTGGCGGCCAGCGCACGCGCGGTGGGCAGCAATTGGTCAGCAGGCACGACACGGCTGACCAGGCCGCAGGCCAGCGCTTCTTGCGCGCTGATGGCCTCGCCGGTGAACGCCATTTCGGACGCCTTGGCCATGCCCACGGCGCGCGGCAGCAGCCAGGCGCCGCCGTCGCCCGGCACAATGCCCACGCGCACAAAACTCTCGGCAAAGGTGGCCGTCTCGCTGGCGATGCGGATGTCGCACATGCAAGTCAGGTCCAGCCCCGCGCCGATGGCCGGGCCGTTGATGGCGCAGATCACGGGCACGTCCAGTTGGTAAAGCGCATTGGGAATCTGCTGGATGCCCTGGCGATATTCCTCGCGGATCAGATCGGGCGTGAGCGCCTCATCGAAGAAGCGCTTCATGTCCTTGACGTTGCCGCCCGAGCTGAAGATGGGGCCGGCGCCCGTGAGGATCAGCACCTTTACGCTGGCGTCCTTGCGCACGTCCTCGCACAGCTGCACGAACTCCTGCACCGCCGTGTTGCCCGTGAGCGCATTGCGCGTTTCGGGCTGGTTCATGGTGGCGGTGAGAATGCCGCCGTCGCGTTCAATGGTCAGAAAAGTCATGGGATGTCTCCGGTATTAATAAATGAGCTGCCAGCGCTTTATACAAAAGGCTTTCAAGTGGATTTCATCGTGAAACCAACTCACATCAAGCGCTAGCCGCTATGGTTTTCAAAGCACCGCGTCTACGTCGGTGATGCGCCGCACGATGTCCAGGGTCATGCCCGGGTGTTCCAGCAGGGCCTCGCCCGCCACGCCGTACCAGTAGGCTTCGCTGCCCGCGGTCTGGCGCCAGGCATGCAGGCGGCGCGTGAACAGCTGCAGGTCATATTCCTCGGTGAAGCCGATCGCGCCGTGGATGGCATGCGCCAGCTCGGACACCACCAGCGCCGCCTCACTGCAGCGCGCCTTGGCCGTGGCCACACGCAAGCGCTCGGGCACCACGCCCGCCCCGCTGCAGCCCAGCTGCGCGGCCATGCGCGCGGCAAACACGTGCTCGCTCATCACCGCCAGCTGGTGCTGGATGGCCTGGAACTTGCCGATGGGGCGGCCAAACTGCTGGCGTTCATTGGCGTACTGCAACGTGCGCTGAAACACTCTGCTGAGCGCGCCCGCCATTTGGGCAGCCACCACGGCGGCCTGCAGGGTACGGACGTCCAGCGCGCCATCCACCGCGACGGCGGGTGCGGCCTGCACCTGCGCAGCCGTCCAGGCCAGCGCGGCATCAAGCGCCAGGGCCTGCGGGGTGGCGTGTGCGTCCCCGGTGCCCAACAAGCGCCATGCGGTGCCCGCCTGCACCAGCACCGCGGCGGCCACTTGGCCGCTGCGTACCAGCATGCAGCGCAGGCCGCCATCGGCCAGACGCTCGCCGCGTGCCAGCGCGATGCTGCCTGCTGGACGCGCCACGCCGGCCTGCGCCAGCAGTGCGCGCGCCACCATGGTTTCGCCCAGGGGCAAGGGCAGCGCATGTGCGCCACACTGCTCCAGCACGCCGAACACCTGGCCCAGCCCCAGGCCGGCGCCACCGTCGTCTTCGCTCAGCAGCGCATCGGCCAGGCCGGTGGCTTCGAGTTGCGCCCACAGGGCGGTGGTGGCCCCGGCGGTGCGGCCACCTTCTTCGATGGCGCGCACCACGTGGGGGGTGCACTGGTCCGCCAGCACATCGCGGGCAGCATCGGCAAACAGGTCGTTGTGGTTCGTGGTCATGTGTCTCTCCCAATCAACGCAAGCCCAGGCCGCGGGCGATCATGCCGCGCAGGATGTCGCGCGTGCCGCCGCGCAGCGAGAACGAGGGCGAGGCCTCTGTCACGTACTTGAGCGTCATCAAAAGCTCCACCGGCACGTCTTCGGTATCGCGCGAGAAGAGGTCTTCAGCGATGGCGGCGGGGATCATCTGCTCCAGCGTGGTGCCCAGCTCCTTGACCAGTGCGGCCTCGACGATGGGGCTGGCGCCCTGGGTGAGCTTTTCCTGCACCGACACCGACATGGCGCGCAGCGGCGCGAGCTGTGTCAGCACCTTGCCCGCCAGTTGCCGGGCCGATTCGGTGCGGCCCTGGGGCGTGCGCACGTAGTCCAGCCACTGATCGAACAGCACGATGCTGGAGTACAGGCGTTCGGGCCCGCTGCGCTCGAAGGCGAGTTCGGCGGTGACCTGCTCCCAGCCCTGGCCTTCGGCGCCGATAAGGGCGTCCGCACCAAGCTGCACGTTGTCGAAGAACACCTCGCAGAAATGGCTGTCGCCCGAGAGGTCTTCAATCGGGCGCACGGTGACACCGGGCAACGACAGGTCGACGATGATCTGCGACAGGCCCTTGTGGCGGTCTTCGGTGGTGCCCGAGGTGCGCACCAGCGCAATCATGTACTGGCAGTGGTGGGCGTTGGTGGTCCAGATCTTTTGGCCGTTGAGCACAAACCCCTGCTCGTTCTGGACGGCGCGCGTCTTCACGCTGGCCAGGTCCGAGCCCGAGTTGGGCTCACTCATGCCGATGCAGAAAAAGGCCTCGCCGCGGCACACACGCGGAATGTAGAACTGCTTTTGGGCCTCGGTGCCGAATTTCAGGATCAGCGGCGCACTCTGGCGGTCGGCGATCCAGTGCGAGCCCACGGGGGCGCCGAAGTTGAGGAATTCCTCGACCAGCACATAGCGGGTGAAGGCACTGCGCCCGCCGCCGCCATATTCCTGGGGCAGGGTGACGCCAAGCCAGCCCTTGGCGGCCAGCCGGCGGCTGAACTCGGTGCTGTAGCCACTCCACGAGCGTGCACGGATGTGCGCCGGTATCTCGCGGGTGGCCTCGACCAGAAAGGCGCGCACTTCGGCGCGCAAGGCTTCGTCCTGCGCAGGGATGCGCGTAAGCGTGAGTGAATCCAGGGTACTCATCCCAATACTCCGTTGTCTCTGTAGGTTTGCAGCGCCTCGGCCGTGAGGCCCAGGTGGCGGGTCAGCACTTCGTCGGTGTGCTGGCCCAGCTGCGGGGGGGTGTGGCGGTAGGTGACCGGCGTGTCCGACAGGCGAATCGGGCTGGCGACCAGGGGCACCTCGCCCGCTTGCGGGTGCTGCATGGCTATCTGCAGGCCACGGGCCTTGACCTGCGGGTCTTCGAACACGTCGCGCACGGTGTTGATGGGGCCGCAGGGCACAGCATGCTGCTCGAGCAGCGCGATCCAGTCGCGCGTGCTGCGCGTCATGGTCACGGCACGGATGCGCTCCACCAGCTCGGTGCGGTGGGCCAGGCGGCCATCATTGCGCACAAAACGCGCGTCCGCCGCCCATTCGGGCGCGCCAATCGCATGGCCGAAGCGGGCGAACTGGCCATCGTTGCCAATGGCCAGGATCATGTGGCCGTCGGCGGTCGGAAAGTCCTGGTAGGGCACGGTGTTGGGGTGCGCGTTGCCCATGCGCTGCGGCACCTTGTCGCCATATAGGAAGTTCATGCCCTGGTTGGCCAGGCAGGCCACGCCCACGTCGAGCAGCGCCAGATCGATGTGCTGGCCCCGGCCCGTGTGCTCGCGCGCCTGCAGGGCGGCCAGGATGGCCGTGCTGGCATACAGGCCGGTGAGGATGTCGGTGAGCGCCACCCCCACCTTCATGGGGCCGCCGCCGGGCTCGCCATCGGAGCGGCCAGTGATGCTCATGAGCCCGCCCATGCCCTGGATCAGAAAGTCATACCCCGCGCGGTGCGCATAGGGCCCGTCCTGGCCGAAGCCGGTGACCGAGCAATACACCAAGCGCGGGTTGAGCGCGCTCAGGCTCGCGTAATCAAGCCCGTACTGCACGAGGCCGCCGGTCTTAAAGTTCTCGATGAGCACATCGCACTGCGCCGCGAGCTGGCGCACGATCTGCTGGCCCTCGGGCCGCGTGAAATCCACCGTGACCGACTGCTTGTTGCGGTTGGCGCACATGTAATAGGCCGACTCGCCCGTGGACTCGCCCTGTGGGTCCGTCACATAGGGCGGTCCCCAGGCGCGGGTGTCGTCGCCGGTGCCGGGGCGCTCGACCTTGATCACTTCGGCCCCCAGGTCCCCCAGTGTCTGGCCGGCCCACGGCCCTGCGAGCACGCGCGAAAGATCCAGCACCTTTACATGCTGGAGCGCTCCTGGCGGCATGGCGGCCCTTTCGCTCATTGCTGCGGCACCTTGGCCTGGTGCACGATGCGCTTCCACAGCGCGATCTCGTTCTTCTGGAACTCGTGCATCTGCGCGGGGCCCCCGGTCATGGGTGTGGCGCCAATGCGCTCGTAGAAGGCACGGGTCTCGTCCGTCCTGGAGATCGCCGTGAACAGCTCGGCGAGCCTGGCCGTCTCGGCCGCTGGCGTCTTGGCGCTGACCATGGCGCCCACCCAGGTGTAGGCCTCGAACCCGGGCAAGCCGGCCTCGCTGGCGGTGGGCACGTCGGGCGACGAGGCCACGCGCTTGTCGGCCGCCACGGCGAGCACCTTCACGCGGCCACCCTTGGCCAGCTCCTGCACGGCGGTCACCTCGGCAAAGGCATAGTCCACCGTGCCGGAGGCCACGGCCGTCATGGTCTCGCCTGCACCCTTGAACGGCACATGCACGGTCTGCACCTTGGCCGCATCGTTGAGCAACTCGCCCATGAGCTGGTAACCCGCCGAGCCGGCGCCGAAATTGATCTTGCCGGGGTTTGCCTTGGCGTAGGCCAGCAAGCCTTTGAGGTCCTGGTACGGCGCCTGCGGCGTGACGGTGAGCATGGCGGGCGAGCGCATCATCATCGTCAGCGGTGCGAAATCCTTGACCGGGTCGTAAGGCAGCTCCTTGAACAGCGCGGCGTTCACGGCGAGCGTGGAGTTGCTGCCGATGAACACGGTGTAGCCGTCGGCTGGCGCCGTCAGCACCTGCTTGACGGCGATGAAGCCGTTGGCGCCCGGCTTGTTCTCGACCACCACGGACTGGCCCGTGATGTCCTGGAGCTTGCGCGCGAAATAGCGCGCAGAGGTGTCGGTGCCGCTGCCGGGCCCGAAGGGAACGACGAACTTGATGGTCTTCGATGGGAAGGTCTGCGCCTGGGCGACGGGCGCGATGGTGGCGGCGCCCAGCGTGATCAGGGCGGCGCCGCCGAGGGCGCCCAGAATGGTTCTGCGCTTGTGCATGGGAATTTGTCTCCTGGAATGGGGGCAGGTTTGCCGGGCCCTCCGTGGGGGCCTTGGCTCGCACTCTAGCCAGCAGGGCTAGTGCCGTCTAATATTAAGAATTGAAAAGCCAATACCGTTTGGATATCACATGAACCTGCGCCAGCTGCGCCAATTCGTCACGCTCGCAGAAACGGGCAACTTCCACCGCGCGGCCGAGCTGCTGCACATGGCGCAACCGCCGTTGTCGGTGTCCATCCGCAAACTCGAAGAAGAAATGGGCGATGCGCTGTTCGAGCGCCGCTCCACGGGCGTCTTCATCACCCCGGTGGGCGAGGCCATGCTGGCCGATGCGCGGCTCACGTTGTTCCACGCCGAGCAATGCCGCCAGGCCGTGTTGGATGCGCGCCAGGGCCAGGGTGGACTGCTGCGCATGGGCATCATCGGCTCGGCGACGTATGCGCTGCTGCCCGAGCTGATCCCCTCGCTGCGCGAGCGTTTTCCCAAGATTGAGCTCGAACTGACCGAGGCCACCTCGTCCGAAATCCTCGACGGCCTGGTCTCGCGCCGCTTCGATGTGGGTTTTGTGCGCTACCCCGTGCTGCACCCGGCCCCGTTCGAGCTACTGCCCATGGACCGCGACGACTTCGTCCTCGCCGTCTCGGAGCGCAGCCCGCTCGCGGCGCAGGAGGCCATCGCGCTGTCCGAAGCGGCACACGAGCCCTTCATCATGTACCCGCGGGACAAGGTGCCCAGCCTCTCGGCCCTGGCGCTGATGCGCTGCCAGCTCTCAGGCTTCACGCCGCATGTGGCCCAGGAGGCCATGCAGGTGCAGACCATCATGAGCCTGGTGGCCTCGGGCCTGGGCGTGGGGCTGGTCGCCGGCGTGGCGCGGCTGGTGATGCCGCGTGGCGTGAAATGCCTCGCACTGACCGACAATCCGCCGGGGTTTCATGTGGGCATTGCGCTGGCGCGGCTGCAAGGCAATACCAGCCGGCTCGTCGAGCGCTTCACCGAGCATGCCCTGCGCTTTTCCACAGCGCCCGATGTGGCGCCGCCGCCCGCGGCACAGCCGTCGGCCGACTGAAGGCTTGCCCCCGCAACGCCAGTGCGCCATCCCGCAGCAGGCGCGGCGTTCAGCCGACGGCAGCGGCCGGCACCGCGCGGCGCGCGGCGAACGCCACGTACCAATCGAGGCACTGTGGGTTGGCCATCGCATCCTTGTTGACCACCTTCTCGATGGGCTGGCCCAGCAGCAGTTTTTTGACGGGCAGCTCCTGCTTCTTGCCGCTCAGCGTGCGCGGCACCTCGGCCACCACATGGATGTCGTCGGGCACGAAGCGCGGGCTCAATGCGGTGCGCACGGCGCCGTTGATGCGCTCGCGCAGGGCGTCGTCGAGCGCGCTGCCGGGGCGCAGCACCACGAACAGCGGCATGTAGCTCTCGCGGCCCAGGTATTCGAGGTCCACCACCAGGCTGTCGAGCACTTCGGGCAGCGCCTCGACGGCGCTGTAGATCTCGCTGGTGCCCATGCGCAGGCCGTGGCGGTTGATGGTGGCGTCGCTGCGGCCGTAGATGATGCAGCCGCCATTGGCGCCGATCTTCAGCCAGTCGCCATGGCGCCATACGGCGCCCATGCTGGCGGGGCCATCGCCGCCGCCGGGCTGGCGGCCGTGGCCTGCGGGGTACATGTCGAAGTAGCTCGACAGGTAGCGGCTGCCGTCCTTGTCGCCCCACAGGAACAGCGGCATCGACGGTATCGGCCGCGTGCAGACCAGTTCGCCCACCGCGTCGGTCACCGGCAGCCCCTCGGCGTTCCACGATTCCACGGCGGCGCCGAGCATGCGGCATTGCATTTCGCCGGGCACTTGCGGAAGCTCGCGGTGGCCGCCGAGGAAGGCGCCGCAGAAATCGGTGCCCCCGGAGATGTTGTTCCACCAGATGTCGGGCTGCGGCTCTGCGCCTGCCTGCGCAGGCGCGGACAGCCCGGCGGCGGCGGGCGTCTTGTCCGCCATGCCACGAATCAACCTGAACTGCGCTGTGCCCCACTCCTGCATTTCGGGCGAGAGCGGCGAGCCGGTGGTGCCCAGCGCACGGATGCGCGAGAGGTCGCCGCAATCGTGCAACGCGAGCCCGGCTTTCATGCAGTTGGCATAAAAGGCCGCGCCGGCACCGAAGTAGGTCACGCCGGTCTCAACGGCAAAGCGCCACAGCAGTCCCCAGTCAGGGTGCTCTTTGCTGCCGCCGGGGTTACCGTCAAAAATGACGCAGGTGGTGCCGCCCAGCAGGCCGCTGACCTGCGCGTTCCACATCACCCAGCCGGTGGAGCTGTACCAGTGGAAGCGCTCACCCAGGCTGTTGGGTGCGTAGCTGCAGCCCACGTCGTTGTGCAGGCATTTGAGCTGCAGTGCCACCAGCACCATGCCGCCGTGACCGTGCACGATGGGCTTGGGCAAGCCCGTGGTGCCGCTCGAATAGACAACCCACAGCGGGTGATCAAAAGGCAGCCACAGCGGTTCAAACGCCGTCGTTTCAGCATCATTTCGAGCTGTAGCCCCTATCCAGTCAGCGCAACCAGCTACTGAAACAGTAGCATTCAGATTACCCAGCAGCAGCGTGTGCTGCACGCTCGGCAGGGCCGCGCGCAGCTCGGCCAGCACTGCCAGGCGGTCGTGGTCGCGGCCGCCATAGGTCACGCCGTCCACGGCGATCAGCACCTTGGGCTCGATCTGGCGGAAGCGGTCGAGCACGGCGTGCGTGCCCATGTCGGGCGCGCAGATGCTCCACACGCCGCCAATGCTGACGGTGGCCAAAAAGGCCACCATGGCCTCGGGCACGTTGGGCAAATAGGCGGCCACGCGGTCGCCGGGCTGCACGCCCTGGGCCTGGAGGTGCAGCGCCAGCGATGCCACCTGGCGGCGCAGTTCGGGCCAGCTCAGCTCGCGGTGCTGACGCTTTTCGTTGCTGCTGACGATGGCCGGCAGGCCGGCGGCGTCGGCCGCATCGGCATGGCGCAGCACCTGCCGGGCGTAGTTGACCTGCGCGCCGGGAAACCACTGCGCACCGGGCATGGTGTTTTTGGCCAGCACGGCGCTGTGCGGCGTGGGCGACTGCAGGTCGAAATAGTCCCAGATGCTTTGCCAGAAGGCGTCCAGGTCGGTCACGGACCAGCGCCACAGGGCGTCGTAGTCGGCAAACTGCAGGCCGCGTTGCTCGCGCAGCCAGTTCTGGTAAAGGCGAATCTGGGGAAGGTAGGAAGCAGTCATGCGGCTAGCGTAGAGCGCCTTGGCTGCGCAGCACCACGGGGTTTTACCGCGTGCCCAGTCGCTGGCGTGACAGCCCCTGCGCCGCGCCAACAGCGCCGGCAAGGCGCGCAAATCCCCTACCATGCACGTCATCAATTCACAACGGAGAAATATCCATGGGATTCATGACCTGGAGGGAGAAAAGCGCCGACGCGCTGCAGCAGGGCGGCGTCATCGCCCCCGACGAGCGCCTGCCTTGGCCGCAGACGGCGGTGATGGGCGTGCAGCATGTGATTGCGATGTTTGGCGCCACGGTGCTGGCGCCCATCCTGATGGGGTTCGACCCCAACCTGGCCATTTTGATGAGCGGCATAGGCACGCTGATCTTCTTCCTCATCACCGGCGGCAAGGTGCCCAGCTACCTGGGTTCGAGCTTTGCCTTCATCGGCGTGGTGATCGCGGCCACGTCCTACGCCGGCAAGGGGCCCAACGCCAACATCGGGCTGGCGCTGGGCGGCATCATCGCCTGCGGCGCGTTGTATACGCTGGTGGGCTTTATCGTGCAAGTGGTGGGCACGGGCTGGATCGAGCGCTTCATGCCGCCCGTGGTCACGGGCTCGGTGGTGGCGGTGATCGGCCTGAACCTGGCGGGCATCCCCATCAAGAACATGGCGACCAGCAACTTTGACAGCTGGATGCAGGTGGTGACGTTTGTCAGCGTGGGCCTGGTGGCGGTGCTCACGCGCGGCATGGTGCAGCGCCTGCTGATTCTGGTGGGCCTGATCGTGGCCAGCGTGATCTATGCCGTGCTGACCAACGGCCTGGGCCTGGGCAAGCCGCTCGACCTCTCGGCCGTGCTGGCCGCGCCCTGGGTGGGCATGCCGGGCTTTTCGGCGCCGGTATTCAGCGCGCCGGCCATGCTGCTGATTGCGCCGGTGGTCATCATTTTGGTGGCCGAGAACCTGGGCCACATCAAGGCCGTTACCGCCATGACCGGCAAGAACCTGGACCAGTACATGGGCCGCGCCTTCATTGGCGATGGCATTGCCACCATGGTCAGCGGCGCTGCGGGCGGCACCGGCGTGACGACGTATGCCGAGAACATCGGCGTGATGGCAGCCACCAAGATTTATTCCACCGCCGTGTTCCTGGTGGCGGCGCTGATCGCCATCGTGCTGGGCTTCAGCCCCAAATTCGGCGCCGTGATCCAGGCCATTCCGCTGCCGGTGATGGGCGGCGTCTCCATCGTGGTGTTCGGCCTGATCGCCGTGGCCGGCGCCAAGATCTGGGTGGGCAACAAGGTCGATTTCTCGCAGAACAAGAACCTGATCGTGGCCGCGATCACGCTCATCCTGGGCACGGGCGACTTCACGCTGAAGTTCGGCCAGTTCGCACTGGGCGGCATCGGCACCGCCACGTTTGGCGCCATCTTGCTGTACGCGCTGCTCAACAGCCAAGGCACGGCTGCGCGCACCCCGCGATAACCCTGTCAGGGCAAACCCTGAGGCGCGCCAGCACCCCCGGATAAAATTTGCAGCTTTCGCCCCGCCGCAGCCTGCGGCGTTCAGCAACCGTTGCGGAGTTTTTCCATGTCCCTGGCCGATCGGGTTCACCACCCTGCCTTTCTTCAACGCGTCATGTCGGCCGAAGCGGCGGCGGCGCTCATTCCGGCAGGCGCCAACGTCGGCATGAGCGGTTTCACCGGCGCGGGCTACCCCAAGGCCCTGCCCCAGGCCATTGCGGCCCATGCCAAGGCCGAGCACGCCGCCGGCAAGCCCTACAAGATCAACGTCTGGACGGGCGCATCCACCGCCGCCGAATGCGACGGCGCCATGGCCGAGGCCCATGCCCTGGGCCAGCGCCTGCCCTTCAACACCGACCCCATCGCGCGCAAAGCCATCAACGCCGGCGAGATCGACTTCATCGACATGCACCTGTCGCATGTCGCGCAGCATGCGTGGTTTGGCTTTCTCGGCCCCATGCATGTCGCCGTGATCGAGGTGCTGGGCATCACGGCCGATGGCCTGCTGATCCCCTCCACCGCCGTGGGCAACAACAAGACCTGGCTGGAGATCGCCGACAAGGTGATCCTGGAGGTCAACACCAAGCCCTCGGCCCGCATGGAAGGCATGCACGACGTCTACTACGGCACGGCCATTCCGCCGCGCCGCGTGCCCATCAACATGACGCACGCCGACGACCGCATCGGCCAGCCCTACCTGCGCGTGGACCCGGCCAAGGTGATGGCCGTGGTCGAAACCCACAAGGGCGACCGCGACAACGTGTTTGCCACGCCGGACGAGAACTCCAACAAAATTGCCAGCTACATCATCGACTTCCTCGACCATGAGATGAAGGCGGGCCGCCTGCCCAAAGAAATGCTGCCCATCCAGTCGGGCGTGGGCAACGTGGCCAATGCGGTGCTGGCCGGCCTGCTGCACGGGCCATTTGACAACCTGCTGGGCTTTACCGAAGTGCTGCAGGACGGCATGCTCGATTTGCTGCGCGCGGGCAAGATGAGCCGCGCCTCGGCCACCGCGATTTCGCTGTCCAAAAGCGCCTACGAAGACTTCGAGAAGAACATCGATTTTTACCGCGAGCGCATCATCCTGCGCCCGCAGGAGATCAGCAACCACCCCGAGCTGGTGCGCCGCCTGGGCATCATCGCCATGAACTCGATGATCGAGGCCGACATCTACGGCAACATCAACTCCACCCACCTGATGGGCACGGGCATGATGAACGGCATTGGCGGCTCGGGCGACTTTGCGCGCAATGGCTACCTGTCGTTCTTCGTGACGCCATCGGTGGCCAAGGACGGCGCCATCAGCTGCATCGTGCCCATGGTCTCGCATGTGGACCACACCGAGCACGACACGCAGATCATCGTCACCGAGCAGGGCCTGGCCGATTTGCGCGGCCTTAGCCCCAAGCAGCGCGCACAGGTCGTCATCGACCGCTGCGCGCACCCCGACTACCGCCCGCTGCTGCAGGACTACTTTGACCGCGCACGCCACCAGGGCGCGCTGCACACGCCGCATATCCTGACCGAGGCGCTAAGCTGGCACCAGCGGTTCGTCGATACCGGCAGCATGCGCCCAGGCGCTTGATGAGAACGCCCTCGGCCCCGGCGCGTCAGAGGCTGAGCGTTTGTCGGCCGTGCCCGAAAGGCGCGTCAAAACGCGCCGGGTCTAGGCGCAAAACACAGCCATAGCTCGGGCTATGGCGAGTATTTGCAACGACGAACCGGTGTGTTTTGGCGTGCAAGGCGGACATGGATGAAAGACTCTCAGCCTCTCAGGCCCAGGCGAGCCGGTTGCGCCCGGCATGCTTGGCCTGGTAGCAGGCCTGGTCGGCGCGGACCAGCGCGGTTGGCACCGTGTCGTCCCCGCAGCGCAGCACCGTCAGGCCAATGCTCACGCCCACCGTGAACACATACCCATGCCACTGCTGGGGCATGCCCTGGAGCTGGTCGATGATGCGCTGCGCCACCCGCTCGGCAACGTTGGGCCGGGTGTCGCGCAGCAGCACACAGAACTCGTCTCCGCCAAGCCGCGCCACCACATCCGCGGGCCGCACCTGCTCGGCGAAAAGCCGGCCAATCGACTGCAGCGCCGCATCGCCGGCGGCATGGCCTGCCGTGTCATTGACGGGCTTGAATCCGTCCAGGTCCAGGAAACACAGCACATGGCATTGCTCTGCGGCGGGAGGCTCCTGCAGTGCCTGCAGCAGATGTGCTTCCAGGCTGCGGCGGTTGGGTAGCTGCGTCAGGCTGTCGTGCCGCGCCTTGAAGTCCAGGTCCAGCACCTGCTGTTCGTGGGTGCGCATCTGGCGCTTCAGGCTCGTGATGTCCACATGGATGCTGTAGCACAGGCCATCGTCGGCGATGCGGCTGATGACGCGCACCCAATGGTCGCCCGGCAGCGGCACGATCCAGGGCTCATCGGCAAAGCGTTCGTTGTCCAGCAAAGCCTGATCCCCTGGCGGCGGCGCAGGCTGGCTGGCCCAGACACGGGCCAGCACATCACGAAACCGCTGCCCCACCACGTCATTTGCGCTGTCCAGGCGATACAGACGCAGAAAATGGCTGTTCGCGTGCTGGATGCACCCCTGCAGGTCGCACACCAGCATGCCCTCGGCCACATGTTCCAGCGACGTGTCCGGTCCGCTGGCGCCAGCCCCGGCAGACAGTGGCATCTGGTAGATGGCCGGGTTCGCCTGCGGGTCTGGAACCTGCGCCCAGATGCGCACGCGGCCACGCTCTTGCGGCAGCAGCTGCGAAGCCACGCGCAGCCAGCGATCGCGATGAAAAAACACGAAGGGCTGTGTCTGGCTGCGGTGGCGCGCAATGCCGTCTTCAATATAGTGCGCGATCCGCGGGCGCTCGTCTTCGCTCAGACGCGCGGCATAAAACCGCGCGAGATTGCAGCGATAAGACTCGCCCGCATGCACATGCCCCGCGTGTTCCGGAAAGAACCGCAGAAATGTGCGATTCCACAGGAGCGTGTTGTCCTGGCCATCGAAAGCACACAAGGCCAGCCCCAGGCTATCGAGCAGCTCGGAGAACAGCGGCAGGTACTCCCCATCGGGCACTTGCGGAACATTCATCAAACAATCGTAACAAATACTGACATTCCAGGGCATTTTGCCGGCGCGACAGGACGGCCTGATAACAGGCCCGCATAATTTGGCACGACCCGCCTGTGCCCCTGGCCAGGCCACCACACACGACACCGGAGCCGCAATGTCCATCTGGAAAAAGCCCATCTCTCTCGAACTGCTGGCGCAGACCAACGCCAACACCGCCGCCACGCACCTGGGCATCGAAATCACCGAACTGGGCGACGACTTCCTGCGCGGCCGCGTGCCGGTGGACGAGCGCACGCGCCAGCCCTTTGGCATCCTGCATGGCGGCGTGAGCGTGGTGCTGGCCGAAACCCTGGGCTCCATCGGCGCCTTTTATGCCTGCCCCGAAGGCCACCGCGGCGTGGGGCTGGACATCAATGCCAACCATATCCGCGCCGCCAGCAGCGGCTGGGTCACCGGCACAGCGCGTGCCGTGCACATTGGCCGCACCACGCAGGTGTGGCAGATCGACATGGTCAACGACGCGGGTGAGCTGACCTGCGTCTCGCGCATCACCATGGCCATCCTGGCGCCACAGCCCCGCCCAAGCCTATAAAGGAACGTGTTGACGACGCAAAGGCGCTAGCGCGCGCAATTTTCAAGGGAAATAGGGCTCAAGCCCTTATCCAACAAGCGCAAGCAGCTATTTATTCAGTAGCATCCTGCGCCCCGCGCGCCAGGCGCTCGCTCTTCCAGTACACGTCGTCGCCGCCGTCCATTCGGTTGAGCACGCGCGACAGCACGAACAGCAAATCGGACAGCCGGTTAAGGTAGTGGCGCGGGGCCTCGCGCATGGTCTCGTGCTTGCCCAGCGCCACCACGGCGCGCTCGGCGCGGCGCGCCACGGTGCGGCACACATGGGCCTGGGCGGCGGCGCGCGTGCCGGCGGGCAGGATGAATTCCTGCAGGCGCGGCAGCGCGGCGTTGTAGTGCGCCAGCGCCGCATCGAGCTGCAGCACGGCCTCGTCCTTGAGCAACTCGAAGCCCGGAATCGACAGCTCGCCCCCGAGGTTGAACAGCTGGTGCTGCACATCGATCAGCAGCTCGCGCACATCCTGCGGCATGGGCTCGTACAGCAGCAGGCCCAGGTGCGAATTGAGCTCGTCCACATCGCCCATGGCATGCGGGCGCGGGCTGTCTTTGGACACGCGCGTGTTGTCGCCCAGGCCGGTGGTGCCGTCGTCGCCCGTGCGCGTGGCGATCTGTGTGAGTCGGTTGCCCATGTGTGCTCCTTGTTGGCTCTTTGTTCTGGGGAATGCATTGTCCGTTACACCACGCTGGCAAATGTTGGCTGGGGCAACAGCAGGCAAAACTGCTGGTCACGCAGGGCGTGCTGCGATGCAATGAAACCCTGTTCAACTTTGACGGAGTTCTACATCCCATGAAAGCCATTCAACGCCGCACCTTTGCCTTTGAAGCCCGCAGCGTCATGCTGTTCACAGCACTCACGCTGGGCGGCGCCGCTGCCCTGCAGGCCCAGACCGCACCGGCCGCAGCACCCAAGGCACAAAGGGGACCCTCCTACGGACCCGCCACGTCTTCCCTCAACCCCGGCACGCCCACCGCCACGGGCTCTGCCGCCGCCGCAGCCTTTGACCGCGCCGACGCCAATCGCGACGGCAAACTCAGCGCCGATGAAGCCGCCATGCTGCCGGCCATTGGCAACCGCTTCGAGCAGCTCGACACCGACCGTGACGGCAGCCTGTCGCGCACCGAGTTCGACAAGGGCGCCAGGTAACGGATAACGGCCCGAGAAACGCCGGCGGCGCGATCGCCGCCACTCCCTTCGATAGCGTGAAAGCGTAGCGCCGTGGTGAGGCTTCCTGCCCCATCACGGCGCCCGAACGGGTGCCCGGTGGTATTCTTTTGCGTTACCCGGAGATCGCCCATGAACGCCCCCACCGCCGCCTCGCACCTGCTGCCCACCATCCATCTGCGCGACGTGCCGCAAGCGCTGATTGACGCGCTGCAAAGCCGCTTTGGCGCGCAGTGCTCGCTGGCCCAGGCCGTGCGCGAGCAGCATGGGCGCGACGAAGGCTCGCTGCAGGCGCCGCCGCCCTCGGCCGTGGTGTTTGCCGAAAGCACGCGCGACGTGCAGGACGCCGTGGCGCTGGCCAGCCAGTACGAAGTGCCGGTGATTCCCTACGGCGCGGGCTCGTCGCTCGAAGGCCACCTGCTGGCCGTGCAGGGCGGCATCAGCATCGACCTGGGCCGCATGAACCGGGTGCTCAGCGTCAACGCCGACGACCTTACCGTGACGGTGCAGCCTGGCATCACGCGCAAAGCATTGAACGACGCCATCAAGGACACCGGCCTGTTCTTCCCCATCGACCCCGGTGCCGACGCCAGCATTGGCGGCATGTGCGCCACGCGCGCCAGCGGCACCAACGCCGTGCGCTACGGCACCATGCGCGAAAACGTGCTGGCGCTCGAAGTGGTCACCGCCAGCGGCGAAGTCATCCGCACCGGCACGCGCGCCAAGAAAAGCGCCGCCGGCTACGACCTCACGCGCCTGATGGTGGGCAGCGAAGGCACGCTGGGCGTGATCACCGAAGTGACGGTGCGCCTGTACCCGCTGCCCGAGGCCGTAAGCGCCGCGATCTGCTCGTTCCCGAGCATCGAGGCTGCGGTGCGCACCACCATCCAGACCATCCAGCTCGGCGTGCCGATTGCGCGGGTCGAGCTGATCGACCGCCACAGCGTGCGCATGGTCAACGCGCACAGCAAGCTTGGCCTGCGCGAAGAACCCATGCTGCTGATGGAGTTCCACGGCTCGCCCGCCAGCGTGCAGGAGCAGGCCGAAACCGTGCAGGAGATCGCCACGGAATGGGGCGGCAACGCCTTTGAATGGGCCAGCACGCCCGAAGAACGCACGCGCCTGTGGACCGCGCGGCACAACGCCTACTTTGCCGCCGTGCAAAGCCGCCCCGGCTGCCGCGCCATCAGCACCGACACCTGCGTGCCCATCAGCCGCCTGGCCGACTGCCTGCTCGAATCCGTGGACGAAGCCGAAGCCAGCGGCATCCCCTACTTTCTGGTGGGCCATGTGGGCGACGGCAACTTCCACTTCGGCTACCTGCTCGACCCCCACATCCCCGAAGAGCGCACCACCGCCGAGGCCCTGAACCACCAGCTGGTGGCCCGCGCCCTGAGCATGGGCGGCACCTGCACCGGCGAGCACGGCGTGGGCCTGCACAAAATGGGCTTTCTGCTCGACGAAACCGGCGCCGGCGCGGTGGACATGATGCGCGCCATCAAACGCGCGCTGGACCCGAAGAACATCCTGAATCCGGGCAAGATTTTTGCGCTGTGAGCGCAAGCCAAAGCATCCGCCGGTTACTCATCTTTTGATAGCTATTAGCGCTTTATACACAAGCGCTTCAGTCACTTTTGGCACTTAAAATCAGGCATTACCAAGGCGCACGATGGCCCTGCGGTCCTTGCGCCATGCTGGCCCCCGTTTGCAGCGCCCAACGCAGTCAAAACCATGCCAGAAACAAAAACCGTTCTGCTCTTTCTTGTGACTGCGCTGGCAGAAATTGTGGGCTGCTATCTACCCGGCCTTTGGCTCAGCCACGGCAAAAGCGCATGGTTGCTCGTGCCTGGCGCGTTGAGCCTGGCGGCCTTCGCCTGGCTTTTGTCGCTGCACCCCACGGCGTCCGGGCGGGTGTATGCAGCCTATGGCGGCGTCTATGTCTTCGTGGCCATTGTCTGGCTGTGGGTGGTGGACGGAGTTCGCCCCACGCCATGGGACATTGCCGGCGCGGCACTGGCGCTTGCGGGCATGGGGGTCATCATGTTCGCCCCCCGAAGCGCCTGAACACCACAGGCCGTCTGTGGGGTGGCGCCACGGCGGCCAAACCCGCGACAATCACCGGCCCATCGGCCCCACATTCTGGAAACCCCCATGACCTGTTCTTCTCCTTCGACCCGCACCTTCATCAAAGCAGTGCTGGCCGGCGCCGCCATGGCCCTGGCCGGCCTGGCGCAGGCCCAGGCGGTGTTCAAGATCACGGCGATTCCCGACGAATCGCCCACCGAGCTGGCGCGCAAGGCCGCGCCGCTGGTGAAATACCTGGAGCAGAAACTGGGCACCAAGGTGGAGTTCACCCCGGTGTCCGACTACGCCGCCGCCGTGGAGGCGCTGGCCAACAAACAGGTGGACATGGCCTGGTACGGTGGCTTCACCTTTGTGCAGGCCAGCATCCGCTCGGGCGGCAAGGTGGTGCCGCTGGTGCAGCGCGAAGAGGATGAAAAATTCCGTTCGGTCTTCATCACCAGCGACCCGGCCATCCAGTCGCTGGCCGACCTGAAGGGCAAGACCGTGAGCTTTGGCTCGCAGTCCAGCACCTCGGGCCACCTGATGCCGCGCAGCTACCTGCTGCAGGCCCAGATCGACCCCGACAAGGACTTCAAGCGCGTGGCCTATTCGGGCGCGCACGACGCCACCATTGCCGCCGTGGCCTCGGGCAAGGTGGATGCGGGTGCGCTCAACATTTCGGTGTGGGAAAAATTTGTGGCCGACAAGAAGGTGGACACCGGCAAGGTGAAGGTGATCTTCACCACCCCGGCCTACTTTGACTACAACTGGACCGTGCACAGCGACATGCCCGTGGCCCAGCGCGAAAAAATCACCAAGGCGTTTGTGGACCTGAACCGCAACACCCCTGAAGGCAAGGACATTCTGGACCTGCAGCGCGCCACGCGCTTCATTCCCACCCAGGCCAGCAACTACAAGGGCATCGAGACGGCAGCGCGCAGCGCGGGCCTGATCAAGTGAAGGTGATTGCTCTGTTTTTGATAGCTACTAACGCTTATCAATCAAGCGCTACAGCCTGATTTGACTATGAAACTGGTGCTGCACAACTCCACCGTGCGCCACCCGGCCGCACGCGCCGGTGCACCAGCAGCGCTGCGCGGCCTGGACCTGGCGGTGGCGCAGGGCGAGCAGGTGGCCGTGATCGGCCCCTCGGGTGCGGGCAAGACCACGCTGCTGCAGCTGCTGGCCTGCGCCCAGCGGCCCGCCAGTGGCAGCCTGCAGCTCGATGGCCGCGACCCCTGGGCACTGCCGCGCAGCGCATTGCAGCGCCTGCGCGGCCGGCTGTTTCTGGCCCCCCAGGTGCCGCCGCTGCCACCCCGGCAGCGTGTGGTGACGGCGGTGCTGGCGGGGCGCCTGCCGCACGAAAACCTGTGGGCCAGCCTGCGCAGCCTGGTCTATCCCACGGGCATCGGGCTGGCCGAGCAGGCGTTGGCCCGTTTTGACGTGGCCGACAAGCTGTTCGACCGGGTGGACCGGCTCTCGGGCGGCGAGCGCCAGCGGGTGGGCCTGGCCCGGGCGCTGGCCTCGCAGGCCAGCCTGTTGCTGGTGGACGAGCCCCTGTCCGCGCTCGACCCGGCGCGCGCGCAGCAGGCGCTGGCCTCGCTCACGCAGGCGGCCCATGAGCGCGGGGCCACGCTGGTCGCCACGCTGCACCATGTGGACATGGCCTTGGCGCATTTCCCGCGCGTGATCGGGCTGCGCGACGGCGCGCTGGCCTTTGACCTGCCTGCAGCGCAGGTGACGCCCGCGCACCTGCACCAGCTGTATGCGCAGCACCTGGACGAGCTGGCAGCAACGGCGCCGCCCGCCCCGGATGCGCCCGTGCCTGCGGCACCCGTGCCCATGCAGTGCCGCTAGCGCATGGTGCATTTCGTCTGCCATGTCGTCTGATCTGCCTGCACCCCACGGCACAAGCCTGCCGCCCGCGCGGCGCGACCCGGCCTGGCGCGGCCGCCTGGCCGGGGCCGTGGTGGCGCTGGTGCTGCTGTGGCCGATGCTGGCGCTGACCGAGTTCAAGCCCTGGCAGCTGCTGGCGCCCGATGCGCTGAAACCCGCGCTGCGCTTTGCGGCAGACTTCATCCCGCCCCGCTGGGACGCCGAGTTTCTGGCCCTGGTGGCGCGCGAGACCTGGCGCACCGTGGCCATTGCCACCGCAGGCCTCACGCTGGCGCTGGTGCTGGCGGTGCCGCTGGCGCTGCTGTCGGTGCGGGCGCTGTCCATCTCGGCGCTGACCGGCCCCATGGCGCCACTGCCGGCGCTGGTGCGGCTTGTGGTGCGCTGGCTGCTGGTGGTGCTGCGCAGCGTGCCCGAGCTGATCTGGGCGCTGGTTTTTGTGCGCGTGGTGGGGCTGGGCCCCACGGCTGGCGTGCTGGCCATTGCGCTCACGTTTGCCGGCATGCTGGGCAAGGTGTATGCCGAGATTCTGGACAGCGCCGAGCCCCACGCCGCCGCCAGCCTGCTGCGCAATGGATCGGGCCGCCTGCAGGCCTTTTTGTACGCGCTGCTGCCGCAGAACGCGGCCGAGCTCACCAGCTACACGGTGTACCGCTGGGAATGCGCGATCCGCTCGTCGGCCGTGCTGGGCTTTGTCGGCGCGGGCGGGCTGGGCCAGCAGATGGATGCCTCGATGAAGATGTTCCAGGGCGCCGAGGTGGCCACCATGCTGCTGGTGTTCATGGCGCTGGTCTGGCTGGCGGACCGCATCAGCGCCTGGTTGCGGCAAAGGCTGGCATGAACACGCACCGCACTTCCGCACCCCGGCCCATCGCCCGCCGCTGCCTGGCCTGCTGGGGCGTGGCCGCCGCTGCGTTGGCGCTGGTGGGCCTGAGTTTTTGGTCGCTGGACCTGCAATGGGCGCAGTTTCTGTCCGCCCCGGCGCTGGCCAAGATGGGCCGGTTTCTGGCCGAGCTGCTGCAGCCCGAAACCCGCCCGGCGTTTCTGCAAAAACTGCTGTGGGCCACGCTGGAGACGCTGGCCATGTCGGCGCTGGGCACCTTGCTGGCCGTGCTGCTGGGCCTGGCGCTGGCCCTGCCCGCCAGCAAGACGTTTGAGGGTGACCCGGCACGCTGGCGCGGCCCCACGCGGCTCGTGCTCAACGCCCTGCGCAGCATTCCCGAACTGGTGTGGGCCACATTGCTGCTGATCGCGGCCGGGCTGGGGCCGTTTGCCGGCACACTGGCGCTGGCGCTGCACACCTCGGGCGTGCTGGGCCGCCTGTTTGCCGAAGCCATCGAAAACGCCCCGCCGGGCCCCGGCTTCGCCCTGCGCGTGCGCGGTGTGGCCAGCAGCCGCGTGTTTTTGTACGCCACCCTGCCCCAGGTGCTGCCGCAGCTGCTGAGCTACACGCTGTACCGCTGGGAAAACAACATCCGCGCCGCCGCCGTGCTGGGCGTGGTGGGGGCCGGCGGGCTGGGGCAGATGCTGGCGTTTCACATGGGGCTGTTCCAGATGGGTGAAACCAGCAGCGTGCTGGTCGCCATGCTGGCGCTGGTGGCGCTGGTGGATGCGCTGAGCTTCGCCAGCCGGCGCTGGCTGGCGATCTGACGATCTGACAAGAAATACTATTATTTCAATAGCGCACTGCGCTTGATGGGCCTGCGCCAGATCCATTTTTCATTCAATTTCCTTCTCAGGCCGCCACCCCGGCAGGCCGCCGCAACCGCGCCGCCACGCCCACACCCACCAGCGCGGCAGACACCACGCTCAGCGCCAGCGTGATGGCCGAGCCGTAGAAAATGCCCGAGGTCATGCCCCGGTCCAGCAAGGCGCCAAACACCGGCGCGGCCAGGCAAAAGCCCAGGTCCAGCCCCGAATACACGGTGCCATAAACACGGCCGGTGGCGCCGGGCGGGCTGGCGCGCTTGATGAGCATGTCGCGCGACGGGCTTGCCAGGCCGGTGCCGACGCCGGCCAGCGCCGCCACCACCACCGCCGCCATGCCGGGCAGCCAGCCCGTGCCCACCAGCACCAGCAGGGCGGCCGAGGCCAGCAGGCACACCGAGATCACCTTCTCCAGCCGCTGCACGCGGCCCACCAGAAAGCCGCCCACCACCATGCCCGCCGCGCCGCACAGCATGTAGCCGGTGACCACCAGGGCCGTCACGCTCAGCGGCAGGCCATACATGCTCTGCAGCGCGGGGCTGGCAAAGCTCTGGATGGCGCTCAGCGCGCAGGTGCTCCAGAAAAAGAACGAAAAGCACAGCCACACCGAGGGCAGCTTGAGGAAGGCCATCGGATGCTCGTCGGCCACGGCCTTGGCGCCGGGGGCCTGGTGCGCCCAGCTGCCCTGGCGGTCGTCCAGCGCGTCGCGCTGCCACACCATGACGGCCAGCACCACCAGCGCCAGCAGCGCGCCGCACAGGCAGGCCGCCCGCCACGAGCCCGTGGCCGTGGCAATGCCGGCCATGAACACCGGCGCCGTGGCCCAGCCCAGGTTGCCGCTGATGCCGTGCACCGAAAAACCATGGCCCAGGCGCTGCGGCGACACGCGCTTGTTGAGGATGGTGAAGTCCACCGGGTGGAACGGCGCATTGCCCAGCCCCGCCAGCGCCGCCGCCAGCAGCAGCCCCGCATAGCCCTGCGCCGTGCCCGCCGCCAGGCCGGCGGCGGCAAAGCTCGACAGCGCAAAAAACAGCACCGGGCGCGCGCCCACGCGGTCCACCAGAAAGCCCGACAGCGCCTGGCCCACGCCCGAGATCACAAAAAACACCGACACCAGCAGGCCCAGCTCGGAATAGCTGTAGCCAAACTCGCCAATCAGCCACGGAAACAGCGGCGGCAGCAGCATGTGAAAAAAATGCGAACTGCCATGCGCCAGGCCGATGAGGCCGATGGTGCGGGCGTCCTGCCGCAGGGGAACGGCGCTGGGTGCGCCAGGGGATGCTTGGGTCATGGCTGTGATCTTAGGCAAGCCGGCCACGGCAGGTTTACGATAGCCTGCCAACTTCTATCGCCAACATGCCAAAAGCAGCCCCGCCCGCAGACACCGCACCGCCATCGCGCCCCCGGCGGGCGCTGTCGTATGTGGATTCGCTCACGCCGCACCTGTTTGTGCCCAGCGCCGAGCGCCCGGTGCGCGCCAAGGTGCGCCAGCTGGCGGCCGACACGCAGGTGATGCCGCACAGCCACCCGTGGGCGCAGGTGGCCATATCGACCACGGGCGTGATCCGGCTCACGGTGGACCGGGGCACCTACATCGTGCCGCCCTCGCGCGCGCTATGGATTCCGCCCGGCGTGGAACATGCCGTGACCATGGTGGAAGACGCCGATCTGCGCACGCTGTATTTCCACCAGCCGCGCGGGCGCTGCGGCCCCGGCGTGCCGCGCCACGAGGAAGCCGCCTGGCGCCAGTGCCGCGTGCTGGAGGTGTCCGACCTGCTGCGCGCCCTGGTGCGCGAGCTGCCCACCACGCCCGACGACGGCCCCGCCTCCACCCAACCATCCACCGCCGACGAACGCACGCGCGAACGCCACCTCAACGCCCTGGTGCTGGGCGAGTTGCGCCGCGCCGCCGCCGTGAAGCTGGGCGTGGACCTGCCCCACGACAAGCGCCTGCGCCACCTGTGCGAGGCGGTGCTGGCCGACCCCACGCGCCACGCCACCTTGAGCGCGTGGGCGCAAGACACCGGCGCCAGCCCGCGCACCGTGGCGCGCCTGTTTCGCACCGAGCTCTCGAGCACCTTCACGCAGTGGCGCCAGCAGGTGATATTGGCCAAGGCCGTGTCGCTGGCTGCGGGCCGCATGCCCATGGGGCAGATCGCCGCCGAACTGGGCTACAGCCCCAGCGCCTTCAGCGCCATGGTGCGCAAATCGGTGGGGCAGCCGCCAGGGCGATTTCTGGGGGCGGCGCGCTGATGCGTATGGCGCAGCTGGCCGGCATCACCCGGCCATGCTGCGCAGGTAATTCGGTGCTTTTTGCCCTGTAGCGCTTATGAATAAAGCGCCAACAGCTATCTAATTGATAGCAAACCATTCCCCGCATCCGGCGCTGCTGCAGAGTTTCCGGCGCCCGGGTATCGTCACCCCCCTGCCCCCAACCAACGCCTCTGGCCCATGACCGCTGAAATCCACACCTACGAACCCCGCTTGGGCCACGGCCTGCCGCACGATCCGTTCAATGCCATCGTCGGCCCGCGCCCCATTGGCTGGATCTCCACGCAAGATGCCACCGGCGCGCTGAACCTGGCGCCCTACAGCTTCTTCAACGCCTTCAATTACGTGCCGCCCATCGTGGGCTTTGCCAGCATCGGCTACAAGGACACGCTGCGCAACATCGAGGCCACGGGCGAGTTTGTGTGGAACCTGGCCACGCGCGAACTGGCCGAGGCCATGAACCAGAGCTGCGCAGCCGTGCCGCCCGAAGTGAGCGAGTTCTCGCTGACGGGGCTCACGCCCCTGCCCTCCGACAAAGTGCGCCCGCCGCGCGTGGCCGAAAGCCCCGTCACCTTGGAATGCCGCAGCACGCAGATCCTGCAACTGCAAGGCATCGACGGCGAAAAGGTGCCCACCTGGCTGGTGCTGGGCGAAGTGGTGGCCGTGCACATCGCCAAGGCGCTGTTGAAAGACGGCGTGTACGACACGGCGGGTGCCGGGCATATCCTGCGCGGCGGTGGACCGGCCGACTATTTCACGGTGGGGCCGGAGCAGTTGTTCAAGATGTACCGGCCGCGCTGAGCGGCTGCCCCGCCCCGGCGGGGGCCGCAGGCATGCGGTACACCCACACCGGCCGGCCATCCGGTGCGTGCATTTGCGCATGGGGCAGCACGCCGGGCACGGCGAATTCCAGGCTCACCAGCCATGCGCCGGGCGCCATCTCGGCCTGGGCCTTGGCGGCGGCGCGGGCCATGCTCTCGGGGCGCTGGAACAGGTAAACCAGCTGGTAGCCGCTCCAGTCGGCCCGCCAGATATCGCCCTGCGCTACCCGCGCCCAGGGGCAGCGGCGGGCACACAGCCAGCGCAGCGGGCGGCTCCACTCCAGCCCCTCCAGTCGGGCCAGGGGGTAGGCCTGGCGCAGCGCAATCAGGCCATCGCCCAGGCCGCAGCCCGCGTCGAGCACGCGCGCGCCAGGCTCCAGCGGGGCACTGTCGGGCAGGTCATTGAGCGCGTCGGGCGGGGTGGGGAACAGCGGGGCGTCGCGCCAGGCATTCAGGGGATAAACCAGCAGCAGCAGGGTCAGCGGCACCAGCCAGGCCCAGGCGGGCAGGCCCGCCGCCCCCGTGAGGGCCAGCGACAGCGGAAACCCCGCCGCAATCAACCCCCGCCGCCACCAGGTGTCGCCCAGCAGGCTGGCCGCCGTGCCCAGGCCGCAGGCCAGCACCAGCGCCCATGCCGCAGGCAGGTGCGCGCGCTGCAAGGCCCCAAACAGCAGCCACGCCGCCGCCCAGGCCGCCAGTGCGGGCAAGGGCCAAGGGAAAAACCGGCGAGCCATCGGAGGCACGGGCCCTGCGCCGGGCCGGTCAGGCGTTGTTGCCGCGCAGCCGGTCGATGAGGCCGTTCAAGGCCTCCAGCGAGCCGAACTGGATGGACAGCTCGCCCATGTCTTCCATGCGGCCGTTGCGTTTCACGCGCTTTTTCACGCGCACCTCGACCTCGGCCATGAGCAGGTCCGAGAGTTCTTCTTCCACCCGCTTGAGGTCGCGCGATTTTTCCTGCTTGGGCCGCGTGGCAACCAGGTTGAACTCGGCGCCGATCTTTTTGACCAGGGCCTCGGCCTCGCGCACCGAGAGTTTTTTCGCCGCAATCTGGTTGCCCGCCGTGATCTGCGCGGCGCGGTCCAGCGCCAGCAGCGCGCGGGCGTGGCCCATGTCGATATCGCCGGCCATCAGCATGGTCTGCACGGGATCGGCCAGGTTCAAGAGGCGCAGCAGGTTGCTGGCGGCGCTGCGCGAGCGGCCCACGGCCTGCGCGGCCTGCTCGTGGGTGAGGCCGAACTCGCGCACCAGGCGCTGCAGGCCCTGGGCTTCTTCGAGCGGGTTGAGGTCTTCGCGCTGGATGTTCTCGATGAGCGCCATGGCGGCGGCCGACTCGTCGGGCACGTCGCGCACCAGCACCGGAACGGCATCGAGGCCCGCCAGCCGCGACGCCCGAAAACGCCGCTCGCCCGCGATGATTTCGTACAACGGCCCGTCTGGGCTGAGGGCGCCCAGCGCCGGCGATGGCCCCTGCGCTGCCCGCTCCTGGCGGCGCAGCAGGGCTTGTTCGTCGCTCAGGCGCCGCACCAAAATGGGCTGCATGATGCCCTGCGCCTTGATGCTTTCGGCCAGCTCGTACAACGCACCCTCGTCCATGCGCGTGCGCGGCTGGTACACGCCGGGCACCAGTTCGCTCAGGGGCAGGCTGCTGGGCAGGCCCGCATCGACCGCCTGGGCCTTTTCGACCCCTTCGGCCACCTTGGGGCCGAGCAGGGCTTCGAGTCCGCGGCCGAGGCCCTTGGGTTTTTTGGTGACCATGTTCGTCAATCTTTCAATAGGGTGTGCAGCAGGTGGTGGCCCTCGGGCCAGTCTGCCAGGCCGGATTCGGCATTGATGTGGCCGCGCGCGCCGCTATCGATGAAGCGCGCGCCCCAGGCTTGCGCCAGGCCTTCGGCGCGCTCAAAGCTGCAATACGGGTCGTTGCGGCTGCCCACCAGCCAGGCGGGGAACGGCAGCGGCTGGCGCGCGATGGGTGCCCAGCCGTGAATTTGCGCGGCCAGGTCGGGGCGTTCCACATCGCCGGGCGCCACTAGCAGCGCACCCTGCACGCGGTGGGCGCTGGGCGAATGCGCCGCCCACCAGGCGGTGAGGATGCAGCCCAGGCTGTGCGCCACCAGCACCACGGGGCCGTCGGCATCGACCACGGTGTCTTCGAGCCGCGCCGACCAGTCGCCGCGTAGGGGGCGCATCCAGTCGTGCTGCTCCACGCGGTGGTAGCCGTGGCGGGCCTCCCACAGGCTTTGCCAGTGGTCGGGGCCGGAGTTCTGCCAGCCGGGCAGCAGCAGGATGTTGGAGGCCTTCATTACTATCAAATAAATAGCTGTCAGCGCTTTACTATCAAGCGCTGGAGGCCATTTTGACTGCAGCATCCGATGCCGCAGCCATGCGCTGCCCACGCTCGACCATTTCCTGTGCAAATTCGACAAAGGCCTGGCTGCCTTTGGCCGCCGGGTCGAACACCACGCCGGGCAGGCCATAGCTGGGCGCTTCGGCCAGGCGCACGTTGCGCGGGATGACGCTGTTGAACACCTTGTCGCCAAAGTGGCCCTTGAGCTGCTCGCTCACCTGTTGCTGCAGCGTGATGCGCGGATCGAACATCACGCGCAGCAGGCCGATGATCTGCAGTTCGCGGTTCAGGTTGGCGTGCACCTGCTTGATGGTGTTGACCAGATCGGTCAGGCCTTCGAGCGCGAAGTACTCGCATTGCATGGGCACGATCACGCCGTGCGCGCTGCACAGGCCGTTGAGCGTGAGCATCGAGAGCGACGGCGGGCAGTCGATCAGCACAAAATCGTAGTCGCCCGCCACCTCGGCCAGCGCCGCCTTGAGGCGTTTTTCGCGGTGCTCCAGCGCCACCAGCTCCACCTCGGCGCCGGCCAGTTCGCGGTTGGCGCCCAGCACCCAGTAGCCGCATTTTTCCGCCAGCACTGCGGCCTCTTTGACCGAGGCGGATTCGAGCAGCACGTCGTACACCGTCAGCTCCAGGCTGCGCTTGTCCACGCCCGACCCCATGGTGGCATTGCCCTGCGGGTCCAGGTCCACCATCAGCACGCGCTGGCCGATCTTGGCCAGGCCCGCGGCGAGGTTGACGGTGGTGGTGGTCTTGCCAACGCCACCCTTCTGGTTGGCAACGCAAAAAATCTTGGCCATGTGGATGCTGTGGTGGTGGGGGTTGATGTGGAAATGGCCCGTTCGAAGCCCAAGCCGGCGCGCAAGGCGCTTGCCACATTCCAGCCTCAGTGCAATGGCTGCGGCGGCGGCGCCTCCCGGAGAACGATGCGGCGAGTTTAAGCCACGGGCGCTGTGGCCGGTTGCATCCAGACGATGCAGCGCTCGGCATCCAGCCCCGGCACGGTAAGCTGTTCCACGTGAAACACCTGCACGGCGGCGGGCAAGGCGGCGATTTCATCCGAAGGGTGCTTGCCCTTCATGGCCAGCCAGACACCGTGCGGCGCCATCAGCGCAGCCCGCGACCAGCCCACGAAGTCGGGCAGCGAAGCAAAGGCGCGGCAGCTGATGATGTCGAACGGTGTGGTCAAGGTCTCGACCCGAGCGTGCAGGCCGTGCAGGTTGCGCAGCTTCAGCGCCACCGCCGCCTGCTGGATGAACGCAGCTTTCTTGCCCACGGTATCCACACAGCTCACATCCACATCCGGGCAGCAGATGGAAAACACCACGCCGGGCAGGCCGCCACCCGAGCCCACGTCGAGCAAGCGCACGGGAGCAGGTGTGGGCACGCCGCCCTGCCGCAATGCCGCCACCTGGCGGCGCAGCGGCGCCACCGCCGCCAGGCTGTCGAGCAAATGGTGCGTCAGCATCTCCTGCGGGTCGCGCACGGCCGTCAGGTTGTAGACCTTGTTCCACTTTTGCAGCAGGGCCAGAAAGTCGAGCAGCTGGGTGATTTGCGCCTCGGCCAGGCCCAAGCCCAGCGCGTCCGCGCCCGCCTGCAGTTGCTGGCGCAAGGCATCGTTGTGCACTGCCATCGTCATGCCGCTATTTCCCCTTCTGCCTTCGCAGGGGTGTCCGGGACAACTGGGGCCACCGCAAACTCCTTGAACCCACCTTTCTTCAAATGCACCATCAGCAGCGAGATCGCCGCCGGCGTGATGCCCGTGATGCGGGAGGCATGGCCCAGGGTTTCGGGGCGGTGTCGGCTGAGCACCTGGCGCGCCTCGATGCTCAGCGCCGTGACCTGCATGTAGTCCAGCTCGGCCGGCAGGCGCAGTTTCTCGAAATGCGCGGCGCGCTCCACCTCGCCCTTCTGGCGGTCGATGTAACCCGCATACTTGGCGGCGATTTCCACCTGCTCCACCACCGGCTCGCTCAGGTCACCCAGCGTTTCACGTGAAACGTCCTTGGTCGCGTACTTGCCGCCATCCATCGACACCAGGTTGGCATAGTTCACATCGGGGCGGCGCAGCAACTCGAACAGGTTGTATTCATGTTCGATGCGCTTGCCCAGCACGCGCTCGGATTCCGCCGCTGGCAGGTTGCGCGGGTTCACCCAGGTGGCCTTGAGGCGCTCTGTTTCACGTGAAACCGCATCGCGTTTGCGGCTGAAGGCGTCCCAACGCGCATCGTCCACCAGCCCCATGCGGCGCCCCGCTTCGGTCAGGCGCATGTCGGCGTTGTCCTCGCGCAGCTGCAGGCGAAACTCGGCCCGGCTGGTGAACATGCGATAGGGCTCAGTCACGCCCTTGGTGATCAGGTCGTCCACCAGCACGCCCAGGTAGGCCTCGTCGCGGCCAGGCAGCCAAGGCGCGTCGCCCCGGCACTGCAGGGCGGCGTTGATGCCGGCGAACAAGCCCTGGGCCGCCGCCTCTTCATAGCCTGTGGTGCCGTTGATCTGGCCGGCAAAGAACAGGCCCTGGATCTGGCGCGTCTCGAAGCTGCTCTTGAGCGAGCGCGGGTCGAAGTAGTCGTATTCGATGGCGTAGCCGGGGCGCAGGATGTGCGCATTCTCCAGCCCGGGCATGCTGCGCACCAGGTCGTACTGGATGTCGAACGGCAGGCTGGTGCTGATGCCATTGGGGTAGAACTCGTGCGTGGTCAGCCCCTCGGGCTCCAGAAAGATCTGGTGGCTGTCCTTGTCGGCAAAGCGGTTGATCTTGTCTTCCACGCTGGGGCAATAGCGCGGGCCCACGCCCTCGATCTTGCCGGTGAACATGGGGCTGCGGTCAAAGCCGCTGCGGATGATGTCGTGCGTGCGCTCGTTGGTGTGGGTCGCCCAGCAAGGCACCTGCTTCGGATGCATCTGCGAATTGCCCATGAAACTGAACACGGGCACCGTGCCCTCGTTCACGCCGCCGGGCATGCCGTCGCCGGGCTGCTCGGTGCACTTCGAAAAGTCGATGCTGCGCCCGTCAATGCGCGGCGGCGTGCCGGTCTTCAGGCGGCCCTGGGGCAACTTCAGCTCCTTGAGGCGTGCCGACAGCGACACGGCGGGCGGGTCCCCTGCCCGGCCGGCGGCGTAATTGTTCAGGCCCACATGGATCTTGCCGTCCAGGAAAGTGCCCGCCGTCAGCACCACGGTGCGGCTGCGAAAGCGGATGCCCACCTGCGTGACGGCGCCCACCACGCGGTCGCCAGAACCGGTGGATTCCACCATCAGGTCGTCCACCGCCTGCTGGAACAGCCACAGATTGGGCTGGTTCTCCAACATGCGGCGGATGGCGGCCTTGTACAGAATGCGGTCGGCCTGCGCCCGCGTGGCGCGCACGGCCGGGCCCTTGCTGCTGTTGAGGATGCGGAACTGGATACCGCCCTCGTCGGTCGCCAGCGCCATGGCGCCGCCCAGCGCGTCCACCTCTTTGACCAGGTGGCCCTTGCCGATGCCGCCTATGCTGGGGTTGCAGCTCATCTGCCCCAGCGTCTCGATGTTGTGGGTGAGCAGCAGCGTGCGTTGCCCCATGCGCGCAGCGGCCAGCGCGGCCTCGGTGCCGGCGTGGCCACCGCCGACCACGATCACATCAAATTCCTGGGGATACAACATGGGACAACTCCAGGGCCACCGGCCCATAACGACACACACACCAAACACCGACGCTCCTGCGCCCACCCCGCGCCGGCCTTGTGGGCCGTGCAGCGGAAAGCCTGCAATTTTCCCACCTTTGGCTGGCGCACGCCCAAGGGCCATGCCGACACCCTTGCGGCGCATGTGCGCTCCAGCCTGCCCGGCCTTGTTTCACGTGAAACAGGGCCTTCTGCACCAAGGCCTGCGTCGCACGCTCATCCAAGGGCCGCACCCGCAGGAATCCTGCCCCGGGTCTGTGCTCCAATGTCGGGCATGCACCACCCACTCCTCGTCTTTGCCGGCAGCACCCGCCAGCAATCGTTCAACCGGCGCCTCGCCCAGGCCACTGCCGCCATGGCCCGCGAAGCCGGTGCCCAGGTCACGCTGCTGGAACTGTCCGAGTTCGACATCCCGATGTACAGCGCCGATCTGGAAGCCCAAGGCACGCCCGCCGATGTGTTGCGGCTCAAGCAGATCCTGTGGGAACACCCGGCCTGGATCATCTGCGCCCCCGAATACAACGGCAGCTACACCGCCCTGCTCAAGAACACCATCGACTGGGCCTCCAGCCCCGTCAAAAACCACCCCGACTGGCAAGACGGCACCCGGTCCTTTCGCGACAAGGTCGTGGGCATGCTCAGCGCCTCGCCGGGCGCTTTGGGCGGCCTGCGCTCGCAAAGCCACCTGGCGCCCTTGCTGATCAATCTGAAATGCTGGCTGGCACCCCAAGCCTTTGCGCTGGGCCATGCAGACAGCGCCTTCGACGACCACGGCGCCCTGGTCCACCCGGCGCACCGCGATCGCGTGCGCGCCGTGGTCGATCAGGTGCTGTGGGCGGCCGGGCGGCTGCATCCGGCAGCGGGCTGAGTATTTCAAGCAAAAACGGCCTGCAGCGCCCAATGGGCAAGCGCAGACAGCTATCAAAATCACCTCTTCCATGAACTGCCGGCCGGGCTGCGGCGCCTGCTGCACCGCCCCTTCCATCAGCTCGCCCATCCCCGGCATGCCACGGGGCAAGCCTGCCGGCGTGCGCTGCGTTCAGCTGGGCGACGACGCCCGCTGCCTGGTATTTGGGCAGCCCGGGCGCCCGGCCGTGTGCGCCGGGCTGATGCCATCGGCCGACATGTGCGGCACCGACCGGGAGCACGCCATGCTGTACCTGGTGCAGCTGGAAGAGCAAACCCGCCCCGCGTAAAAATCGCCCCCCCCGAAGACGCCTGCAACATGCCCGCTACCGCTGCCAGCGCAAGTGCCCCGGCGCCAGCAAAAAACACCTGCAGCGCATAGCATCCGGCTTCTCCCTTTCCATCGCTCAAGAGGATTTTTTTCATGAAGCTCTACTACTCGCCCGGCGCCTGCTCCCTGTCGCCCCACATTGCCCTGCACGAAGCCGGCCTGGCGTTCACGCCCGTGCTGGCCAGCACCAAGAGCCACAAGCTGCAGGACGGCACCGACTACTACGGCATCAACCCGCTGGGCTATGTGCCCCTGCTAGAGCTGGACAACGGCGAACGCCTGCGCGAAGGCCCGGCCATCGTGCAATACATCGCCGACCAGGTCCCCGACAAGCAACTGGCCCCGGCCAACGGCACCATGGAGCGCTACCGCCTGCAAGAGTGGCTGACCTTCATCGGCACCGAGGTGCACAAGGGCTTCGGCCCCCTGTTCAACCCCGCCACGCCCGAGGAATACAAGGCCACCGCGCGCGAACAGTTGCTCAAGCGCCTGCAGTGGGTGGACAGCCAGCTCGCCAGCAAGCAATACCTCATGGGCGATCAGTTCACCGTGGCCGATGGCTATCTGTTCACCGTGACCAACTGGGCGGGCTTCGTCGGACTCGACCTCTCAGGCCTGGCCCATCTGGCAGCCTACCGCGAACGCGTGGGTGTCCGCCCCGCCGTGCAAGCAGCGATGAAGGCCGAAGGCCTGCTCAAATAAGCGCCACGCCCGCGTGCGCCGCTGCGGTCCGCCCGCACCGGCGCACGGAAATAAAACAGCGCGCAGCCTTTGCCCCATCAGCGCTGACTGCTATTGTTTTAATTAAGCCAGTTTCTTCTGCGATAGCGCAACTAGCACACAATGGCTTGACCGTGCTGCCCGCTGCATACTGCAGCCAGTGCCGCACTGCAGTACCCTTGGGGGAAAATCTGCCCTCGGGCATATCCCCTCTTCCCCCTTGCGACGAAAGCCCTTCATGCCCTCTTTGTTCGAACCCGTCCAGGCCGGTGACCTGCACCTGGCCAACCGCATCGCCATGGCGCCGCTCACGCGCAACCGCGCGCCCGACGCCATCCCCACGCCGCTCATGGCCACCTACTACCAGCAGCGCGCCAGCGCCGGCCTGCTGATCACCGAGGCCACGGCCATCAGCCCCCAGGGCCAGGGCTATGCCGACGTGCCCGGGCTGTATGGCACCGAGCAGCTTGACGGCTGGAAGCGCGTGACCCGCGCCGTGCACGCCGAAGGCGGCAAGATCGTGGTGCAGCTGTGGCATGTGGGCCGCATCTCGCACACCGACCTGCAGCCAGGCAACGCCGCGCCCGTGGCGCCCTCGGCCATTCGCGCCAAGACCAAGACGGTGCTGATCAAGGACGGCGTGCCCACCTTCACCGACACCTCCATGCCGCGCGCACTTGAACTGGACGAGCTGCCCGGCATCGTGCAGGACTACCGCCACGCCGCGCGCAACGCCATCGCCTGCGGGTTTGACGGCGTAGAGATCCACGGCGCCAACGGCTACCTGCTCGACCAGTTCCTGAAAACCGGCGCCAACCAGCGCACCGACGACTACGGCGGCAGCATCAAGAACCGCACCCGGCTCACGCTCGAAGTGGTGCGCGCCATCGTCGATGAAGTCGGTGGCGGCCGCACCGGCATCCGCCTGTCGCCCGTGACGCCCGCCAACGACATCGTGGACGAGAACCCTCAGCAGCTCTTTGACTACCTGGTGGCCCAGCTCGCCCCGCTGGGGCTGGCCTATGTGCACATCATCGAAGGCGCCACCGGCGGCCCCCGGGAGTTGGCCGACCGACCTTTCGACTACGCCGCCCTCAAGGCCGTGTACCGCAAGGCCGGCGGCAAGGGTGCCTGGATGGTGAACAACGCCTACGACCGCCCCCTGGCCGAAGCCGCCGTGGCAGCGGGCGCCGACATCGTGGCCTTTGGCCGGCCCTTCATTGCCAACCCCGATCTGGTCACCCGGCTGGAAAAGAACGCGCCCCTGAACGAGCCCGACCGCGCCACCTTTTATGGCGGCGGGGCCAAAGGCTACACAGACTACCCCACCTTGTTCTGAGGGCGGGCGTTTTAAGCCAAAAGTGGCTCCAGCCCTTTTGTACAAAGCGCTGGCAGCTATTTAATTAATAGCATCTCCACATCAGGCGATGCACGAATGCCCGCTTCAGCCCGCCAGCTGGGGCGTGGCGCGGCCAACCAATGCGCGGCGCTCCGGCCCGGCGGCGGCGGCGTGGGACAGGGCCGCCATGCCACGGCCTTCATCGGCCAGATGAAACTGCTGCACCACCTGCGACAAGCGCGCAGCCTGCTCGCGCAGCGATTCGGCGGCGGCGGCCGATTCTTCCACCAGCGCCGCATTCTGTTGCGTCATGCGGTCAATATCGCCCACCGACTGGTTCACCTGGCCAATGCCGGCCGACTGCTCGGAGGCAGCGGCGGTGATCTCGCCAATGATGTCGCCCACACGCTGCACGCTGGCCACGATTTCCTGCATCGCGGCGCCGGCTTCTTCCACATGGCGCACGCCACCGTCCACGGCGGTCACGCTGTTGCTGATCAGGCCCTTGATGTCGCTGGCCGCCGCCGCCGAGCGCTGCGCCAGGCTGCGCACTTCGCTGGCCACCACGGCAAAGCCCCGGCCCTGCTCACCCGCGCGGGCGGCTTCCACAGCGGCGTTCAGCGCCAGGATGTTGGTCTGAAAGGCAATCGAATCGATCAGGCCGATGATGTCGCCGATCTTGCGGCTCGATGCCGAAATCTCGTGCATGCTGGCCACGGCCTGCTCGACCACCGAACCACCGCGCTGGGCCGTGCTGGAGGCCGAGCTGGCCAGCTGGTTGGCCAGCTGCGACGACGAAGCAGTCTGCTGCACATTGGATGTGATTTGCGACAGCGAGGCCACCGCTTCCTGGGCATTGCTGGCCGTCTGCTCGGTGCGCGCGGACAGGTCCTGGTTGCCCATGGCGATCTCCTGGCTGGCCGTGGCAATGCTGCCGCTGGCATCGCGTACCTGCGCCACCAGCGCCCCCAGGCCCTGCTGCATGTCGGCCAGCGCGCGCTGCAGGTCGGCCACTTCGTCCTTGCCATCGGCAACGATGCGCTGCGACAGGTCGCCGCCGGCAATCGCCAGCGCCATACGGCGGGCCTCGGCCAGCGGGCGGCAGATGGACAGCATGTTCATCAGCGTGGTGGGCACCACCACCGCCACCGTGATCAGCACCGCCAGGGCAAACAGCCACAGGGTCTGGTTGGCCACATTTTTCTGGTCGGCCACGGCCGCCGTCACTTCGGCACGCAGCACGCCGTCGAGCTCCTTGAGCAGCTTGTCGGCCTCGTCGAACTCGGCCACGGCCTTGCTGCTCATGCGGTTGGCAATGGTGGCCGTGTCGTAGCCACCCGCTTCGAGCTGGCGCGCCACATGGGCGAACTGGTCGCGGTAGCTGTCCAGGCGCTTGGCGATGGCCTGCGCGATGGCGTTGTCGCTGTCCTGCGGACCTTCCAAAAAGCGGGCTGCGACTTTTTTGGACTGCTCCACGCTGGCCAGCCAACGGGTGTGCGCCGCCTTCACGTCCTCGGGCTTCTCATACGAGATGATCATGTCCTTTTCGTGCTGGCGGATCGCGCCCATCTCACCGCGCAACTCGGCCATGTGGCTCACCTCGGAGAACGAACGCGCCACAAAGTCCTCGCTCATGTCGTGGATACGGAACATGCCCAGCATGCCGGCGCCCCCCAACATGCCCAACAGCACCAGCACCACGGCAATGGCGCCCAACATCCGAAAGCGGATGGTGAACAGCCGCATGAGCGATAAGAGATTCATGATGTGTCTTCCTCCAAGTCTGAAAGCACCCCGGCCGCCGGTCGCAGCCACGGATATGCAACAAAACGTTGCAGTTTGCCAGACATCGGTGACCACACTCCACGCAGTACCCGAAGTTGTTACCTTCGCCAGCGTTTTAACAACAGCGCATTGGCCATCACGCTCACCGAACTCAAGGCCATGGCTGCGCCAGCCACCACCGGGCTCAGATACCCCAGCGCCGCCAGCGGAATGCCGGCCACGTTGTAGAAAAAGGCCCAGAACAGGTTCTGCCGGATTTTCGCCACGGTGCGCCGCGAGATATCCAGCGCCGCGGCCACCAGCATCGGGTCGCCGCGCATCAGCGTGATGCCGGCGGCATGCATGGCCACATCGGTGCCGTTGCCCATGGCCATGCCGACATCGGCGGCCGCCAGCGCGGGGGCGTCGTTGACGCCATCGCCCACCATCGCCACCACATGCCCCCCACGCTTGCCACTGCGTGTGCTTCGCTGCCCCCCGAGGGGTCCTTCGCGCCCTGGGGCGGCCCGGCGGTGCTCATCGCTCCCCGCCTGCAGCGCCTGCACGCGCGCCGCCTTCTCGCCGGGCAGCACCTCGGCCATCACCTCGCCGGCATCGGGGTCCAGCCCCAGGCGCCGCGCCATGGCCTCGGCCGCGCCCCGGTTGTCGCCCGAGATCATCACCGTGCGCACGCCCAGCGCCCGCAGCGCCGCCAGCGCCTCGCGCGCGCCGGCCTTGGGCTCGTCGCCAAAGGCCAGGATGGCGCGCAAGGCCAGGCCGTCGGTGGTGCGCTCGGCCACGGCCGACACCGTGGCGCCATCGCTTTGCAAGGCGGTCGCCCGCGCGGCCAGCGCGCCCTCCTTCAGTTCTTTCACGCCCAGCTCGTCCATCCAGCGCAGGCTGCCCACCAGGTAGCTGCGGGCCTGCACCTCGCCCTCGGTGCCGCGCCCCGGCACGGCGCGCACGCCGTCGGGCGCCACGGTCTGCAGGCCGCGCTCTTGCGCAGCCGCCACCACGGCACGCGCCAGCGGGTGTTCGCTGCCGCTTTGCACGCTGGCCACAGCCGCCAGCACGGCCGCCTCGTCCTGGCCCGGCACCACCTCGAAGGCGGTCAGCCGGGGGCGGCCCACCGTCAACGTGCCGGTCTTGTCGAACGCCACCACATCCACCTGGTGGGCCAGCTCCAGCGCCTGCGCGTCCTTGATCAGGATGCCGTGCTTGGCCGCCACGCCGGTGCCCGCCATGATGGCCGCCGGTGTGGCCAGCCCCAGCGCGCAAGGGCAGGCAATCACCAGCACGGCCACGGCGTGGATCACCGCCACCTCGAAGCCCGCGCCCGTCCACAGCCAGGCCAGCAGCGTGGCCAGCGCCACCAGCAGCACCACCGGCACGAAAACCGCCGACACCTGATCGACCAGGCGCTGAATGGGCGCCTTGGCGGCCTGCGCGTCCTCGACCAGGCGGATGATGCGCGCCAGCACCGTCTCGGCGCCCACGGCCGACACCTGCATCACCACGCGGCCATCGCCATTGATGGAGCCGCCGGTCAGGGGCGCGCCCACCTCGCGCGTCACAGGCAAGGGCTCGCCGGTGAGCATGGACTCGTCCACCTGGGTGTGGCCCTCCAGAACGCTGCCGTCCACCGGAATGCGCTCGCCGGGGCGCACCACCAGCCGGTCGCCCGCCATCACCTCGGCCACCGGCACATCCACCTCGCCATCACGCCCCAGCATGTGGGCCACATCGGGGCGCAGCGCATGCAGTGCGCGGATGGCCGCCGTGGTCTGGCGCTTGGCGCGCGCCTCCAGCCACTTGCCCAGCAGCACCAGCGTGACCACCACCGCCGAGGCCTCGAAATACAGGTGCGGCGCATGCCCCTCTGGCGCCGTGAGCCACAGCCACATAGACAAGCCCCAGCCCGCCGACGTGCCAATAGCCACCAGCAAATCCATGTTGCCCGTCAGGGCCTTGAGCGCATGCCAGCCCGCCTTGTAAAAGCGCGCCCCCAAAATGAACTGCACCGGCGTGGCCAGCGCAAACTGCACCCAGGCGGGCAGCATCCAGTGGTAGCCCAGCAGATCGCCCAGCATGGGCAGCACCAGCGGGGCCGACAGCAGCAGGCCCACGCCCACCGGCAAAAAACCGGCCCAGGGCGACAGGTTCTCGGGCGCATCGTCCTGCCCTGCCGCGCGCGGCTCGTAACCGGCATTGCGCACCGCGCGGCGCAGCACGGCGTCCATGGCCGGGCCTTGCGCACCCGGCGGCTGCACATAGGCGATGCGCGCCGACTCGGTGGCCAGGTTCACGGTGGCATCCTGCACGCCGGGCACTTTGCGCAGCGCCCGCTCCACCCGGCCCACGCAGCTGGCGCAGGTCATGCCGCCAATGCCAAGGTCGATGGTTTCCGGGGTTTCCAGGGATTCGGGGGGGGTGGCAGAAGTGTTCATGGTGGGTACGGTAATCCTTGCCATGATGGCAAGGTCAAGAACGGATGCCCCATCAACCTTGCAGACGCCAGTGCCTTTGCGGGCGCTTGACTATGCCACCATGTCAAGGTTCATTATTCCTGTGTCATCACTTTTTCACCGGAGAAATCGCATGCAATACACCCTTCAAGTCCAGGGCATGACCTGCGGCCACTGCGAGCGCGCCGTCACCCAGGCCGTGCAGCAGATCGACCCCGCTGCCACCGTGCGCATCGACCGCGCGCACAACCGTGTCGATATCGACAGCACCCAGCCCCGCGAGGCCCTGGCCGCCGCCATTGCCGAAGAGGGCTACCAGGTCGCCGCATGAGCACGCGCACGCCGGCACAGGGCTGGCCCGTGCCCATCGGCGAGGCCGCCCGGCGCGCCGGGGTGTCGGCGCGCATGGTGCGCCACTACGAATCGCTGAGCCTGCTGCCCCCCGTGGGCCGCACCGACAGCGGCTACCGCCAGTACACCGAGGCCGACGTGCACGCGCTGCGCTTCATCGGCCGCGCGCGCACGCTGGGTTTTTCGATGGAAGAAATCCGCGAATTGCTGGGCCTGTGGCAAGACAAGAGCCGCGCCAGCGGCCATGTCAAACGCATCGCCCAGGCGCACATCGACGACCTGGGCGCACGCATCGCCGCCATGCAGGCCATGCAGCGCACACTGCAAACCTTGGTGTCCTGCTGCCAGGGTAACGACCGGCCCGATTGCCCCATCCTGGACGACCTGGCCACCGCCCATGGCAACCCTGCCACAGCGCCCAAAATGCTATTTAATTCATAGCTTCTTGCGCTGACCCAGTAAGCGATTGGGCCCATTCTTGCTGGATGAAATGCCTGAGAACAGGCTCCCGATCTCAGAACGGCGCTGATTCGGGGTCGGTGTCTTCCGGGGGCGTCACCGGCCCGGTCACCACGCCACCGCCCGCACTTTTGCGCGCGGGTGCGGACGGCGCGGACGATGGCGCAGACTGTGGCACTGGTGCGGCTGCGGGCGCGGCGCCAGCGCCCATTGCCTGCGCTGCACTGGCCACGCCGCTCTCGGCCACGCCACTCTCGGCCTCGCCGCCCAGCGCCTCGATCAGGTCCGGGATCAGCTTGACCAGCTCGCCCGTGGCAATCGCCACGTCGGTATCAAAGCCGCCGTCGTCGGCCTTGGTGCCTTCAAACACCGTGTCCAGAAACGCCACCTTCTTGATCTGCAGGCCCTCGGTCAGCATGAACGAGACGCGGTCGTCCCAGGTCATGGCCAGCTTGGTGGGCAGCTTGCCGGCGGCGATGTGGGCCTGCACTTCCTCGATGTCGAGCGGGTGGCGGGCGTAGCGCACCACGGCCTTGGCTTCGTCGGCGCTTTTGAGCTCGCATTCGCGGTCCACGGTGAAGCCCACGGGCGGCTCTTGCGTGCTCAGCCAGTGCGACATCGCGGCCTGCGGGCTGGTCTGGGTGTTGATGAGCGAGACCGACAAACCCGGCAGTGATTCGACCAGCAGCGTCACCACCTCGTCGGCGCGGCCTTGGGCTGAGGTGTCGAGCACCAGCAGGCGCGATGCGGTGTCGATCCACACCCACATCGAGCCCTGTTTGGTGAAGGCCATGGGCAGCAGATCAAGCTTGGCCTCGTCTTTGAGCTCCTTGCTTTCCTTCTTGCCGGGCTTGCGGCCGGTTTCCTGCTCGATGCGTTCGGCTTTTTCCTTCACGCGGCGCGCCAGCACGCTGCCGGGCAACACCTTGGATTCGACCATGAAACGCAAAATCCACTGCCCGCCCACCGACTCGGCCAGCGGGCCATGCGCATCACCGCGCGGCGGCACCCAGCCGAGCGACTTTTCTTGTGTGGCACCACATTCCAGAAAGGGCGCCTTGGCCAGCGCCTCTTCCACCTGCGTCAATTCCACCTGCCATTGCGGCGCAATGCGGTACACGATCATGTTCTTGAACACGGACAACCTTTGTTTCTTCTGGCCATTTCCAGCCATTGCGGAGTACAGCCGACATTGTCGGGGGTCGGCGGCCCCCCTTGCGGGTGCAACGCCCGCTTTCACTCAGTTTTTGATAGCTATCAGCGCTTAACCCATAAGCGCTTCATGCCATTTTGATGCTGAATTCCTTCAGGCCAAGCGCCGGACTTCTTGTTGCAACTTTACACAGGCACACCAATCCAACACGGGAGGGTTACATGGGCCGCGCACACTGGCCCTCAACCGCTGGAACGGTCGTACCGGCGGACCAACCCCTTTGATAAGGAACCACACGATGTCTTTCTTCCAACGCCGTATCGCCGCCGCCGCCATGATGGCCGCCCTCGCCCTGCCCGTGCTGGCCCAGCCAGCCCCCGCCATGCCACCCGCCGCGGGTGCCTCGGCCGAACAGGCCCACAAGCCGGGCGACCGGCAAGAGCGCCGCCAGGCCCATATGGCCCAACGCATCGACGCCCTCAAGGCACAACTGAAACTGACGCCGGCGCAAGAACCCGCCTGGACCGCCTTCACCACCGCCATGCAACCAGCCGAGCGCCCCGCCCGCCTGGACCGCACGATGGACCGCAAGGAAATGGAAAAGCTCACCACCCCCGAGCGCATCGACCGCATGCGCGCTCTGCGCGCCCAGCACGCCGCCGAGGCCGACCGCCGCGGCGAAGCCACCAAAACCTTCTATGCCGCCCTGACGCCAGAGCAGCAAAAGACCTTCGACGCCCAGGCCCAGCGCATGCACGGCATGCACAGCAAGGGTGGCCATGGCGGCAAAGGCGATCACCGTGGGCACCATGGCGACGGGGGCCATGGCGATGATGGCCGCCACGGCATGATGCGCGGCGGCGACATGCCTATGGGCGGCCCCGCCCGTTAATACCCCAGGCAGGGGCGCCATGCCCTGATCTGCGTTCTCCACCGAAGCCCGGCGCCTACCAAGGTGCCGGGCTTTTTTTGCGTTTGTGGATAACGCTGGGGGCATTGCTGGCACAACCGGGCAGTTATCCACAGCACAACCAAAAAACCAAAAGTTGTTATCTGCCGGCAGCAAAGTTCACCGGCCTCCCCCCACATACTTTCAGGCGACGCAACTGCGCGCCAGCATTCAGGAAAAATGCCTTGTCCACACAAACGGGCGCCCTCTATTACTACTACTATTTATATATAGAACCATAGAAGAACAACCAAAACCTTCTTTGCGCCCCTGAGGCCGCCCTGAATGCTCTAAAAATGGCGCGCGGCCTGCCCCGTACCCCCACCGGAAAAACCTGTGCACCTTGCGAACCACCTGAAAACCTGGGCCAGAACTGTCAAGCGGGACGGCGTCACGCTGTGGTTCGCCGCGCAGCACCCGCAGACACCTTGGTATGCCAAGGCGCTGGGCGTGTTGGTGGTGGCCTATGCCTTGAGCCCCATTGACCTGATTCCGGACTTCATCCCCGTGCTGGGCTACCTGGACGACGTGTTGCTGTTGCCGGGGCTGATCTGGCTGGTGATCCGGCTGATGCCGGCGCCCGTACTGCAGGAATGCCGCGACCAGGCCGACCGGTGGATCAAGACCGAAGGCGGCAAACCCACCAGCCGCATCGGCGCCGTGCTGATCGTGATCTGCTGGATTGGCGCCGGCCTGGCACTGTGGCACTGGCTGATCCAACCCTGGCTGGCTGCATAGCGCCTTCTGGCCCCTTTTTGCTATTGAATAAATAGCTAATAGCGCTGAATGGACGGGCGCTAACGCCTGATTTCCATCAAAACTTGTGCACACCCGGTGCATGTGCACAAAACGGGGGATAGTTTTGGCACAACCGGGCAGTTATCCACAGAAAGGCGGCCCGGCCCGGTTTTATCCCCGTGCGGCGGACAGCGGCAGCCGGGCTGCGTCCACAGGGTTGGAGGCGACGCAAGTGGTTGTCAAGCCAAGGCAAAAGGCACTTGTCCACAGAAAAAGCCGCCTTCTACTACTACCACTATGTATTTATAGAAGTCTTTAATTAATAACAAGCCAACAAGTCCCCCGCCGCGTTCTTCCTGAAGGGATAACGCCTTTCGGACGGTAAAAAATGGGGCAAAAAAAACCGCAGGCCAGGCTGCGGTGGGTGGAAAAACCGGGGGGTGAATCTGCCTCAGGGCGTATCGGGCCGCAGGAAGGCCTCCAGAAGGTCCGTGGGCAGAGGGCGGCTGAACAGATAGCCCTGGTAGAGGTGACAGCCCGCGCGGGCCAGCAAATCGCGTTGTTCGGGGGTTTCGACGCCTTCGGCGATAACTTCCAGGCCCAGGCTGCGCGACAGGGCGATGATGGTGTCCACAATGGCGGCGTCGTTGGGGTCGGTGAGCAGGTCGCGCACAAAGCTCTGGTCGATCTTGAGCTGGTCCAGCGGCATGCGCTTGAGGTAGCCCAGGCTGGAATACCCGGTGCCAAAGTCGTCCAGCGAAAAGCCCACGCCATACGAGCGCAGCGCCGCCATGGTGGCGATGGTGGTTTCCATGTCTTCCACCAGCAGGCTTTCGGTCAGCTCCAGCTTGAGTTTTTCCGAGGGTGCGCCAGTGATGGCCAACACCCGGGCCACGTCGTCCACAAAACTGGCATGGCGAAACTGGCGCGAGCTTACGTTGACGGCCATGGTCAGGTGCGCCAGCTGCGGATCGCTCTGCCAGTGGGCCAGCTGCATGCAGGCGTGGTGCAGCACCCAGCGGCCCAGCGGCAGGATGAGCCCGGTCTCTTCGGCCAGCGCAATGAATTGCGCGGGCGACACCATTCCCCTTTGCGGGTGGGCCCAGCGCACCAGCGCTTCCACCCCGACGCACTGGCCCGCCTGGTCGATCTGCGGTTGGTAATGCAGCAGGAATTCGTCTTGCGACAGGGCTGAGCGCAGGTCTTCCTCCAGTGCGGCGCGCGCGGTCACCACGGCCTGCATTTCAGGGTTGAAAAAGCGCAAGGTGTTGCGCCCGGCGGTCTTGGCCTGGTACATGGCCAGGTCGGCCTGTTTGAGCAGCTCGCCCACGCTGGTCTGGTCGCCCTCAAACGGCGCGATGCCGATGCTGGGGGTGCTGCGGTACTGGTAGCCCTTGAGCGCATAGGGCACGGCCAGCATGGCCAGGATTTTTTCGCCCACGCCCAGGGCATCCCGGGCCAGTTCTTCGGGGTTCTGGCTGAGCTCTTCCAGCATCACCACGAACTCGTCGCCACCCAGGCGCGCCACGGTGTCCACGCTGCGCACGCAGCTGTTCAGGCGCTGCGCCACCAGCTGCAGCAACAGATCGCCCTGGTCGTGGCCCAGGGTGTCGTTGAGGGTCTTGAAGTTGTCCAGGTCGATGAACAGCAGCGCTCCGCCCTGCTGGCGCCGTTGGGCGCTGGCCAGCGCCTGGCCCATGCGGTCCATCAGCAGCATGCGGTTGGGCAGGCCGGTGAGCGCGTCGTAGAACGCCAGGCGCTGGATCTCGCGCTCGGTGGCCTTGCGCGCACGGATGTCGGTGTTGATGGCCAGCACCGAATGGCCCTCGCCGGCATCGTCTTTCACCAGTGTCCAGCGCCCTTCCACATCGATGGGGCTGCCGTCGCGGTGCCGCTGCACGATTTCGCCGGTCCACTCGCCATGTTCCAGGGTGGCCCGGGTGGCGCGGCGAAACTGCGTGGGGTCGTCGTACAGCAGGGTCTCGATGGACTGGCCCAGCGCCTGCAGTTGCGACCAGCCATACAGCCGCTCGGCACTCTTGTTCCAGTAGATGATGCGGTGCTCGAGATCGCGCACGATGATGGCGTCCTGGGCCTTGTCGAGCAGCGAGGCCTGGTGGCGGATGCGCTTGTCGGACATCTGCCGGTCGATCTCGGCCGAGGCGCGGCTGGCAAAGATGCGCAGGGTCGAGGTCACGAAGTCGGGGTTGCTGAGCGGCTGGCGGAACACCACAAAGATCATGCCGAGCACCTCGCCATCGGCGTTGCACAGCTGCTGCCCGACATAGCCTTGCGCTGCGATCTGGCGCAGGATGGGCGCTTCGGGATACTGCTGCGCTGCGTTTTCCTGCACCACCACCTGGGGCTGGCTGAGCAGCAGCAGGCTGGGTGTGCCGGCCAGCGCGTATTCGATGTTCGGCAGTTTCTTGCCATCCAGCACCGCCGCCAGTGCCACCGCGCGCGGCGCCTGCCCCTGCTGCGTCGGCAGCAGGCGGCCCACGCAGCCCACCTCGGCGCCCAGGGCCTCGGCCATGTTCTTGGCCAGCTGCACAAAGAACTCGGTGCCCGTGCTGGCCGACACAGCGGCCGCCATCTTGAGCACTGCGGACTGCAAGCGCTGCTGTTCCATGCGGGCGCGCAGGCTCATGATGCCGAAGGCCAGGTCGTTGGCCAGTTGTTGCAGCAGCGTTGCCTCGTCAGTGCTGATGTGCAGGATCTCGGGCGCATACAGGTACAGCAGACCCAAGGTGTGCTCGCGTTCGCGCAAGGGCAGGCAGATCACGCCGTGAAAGCCGTGCTCCAGCATGCGCTCGGTCCAGTCGGCAAAGCTCGCTTCGGTGCGGATGTCCTGCACGATCACGGGGGCGCCGCTGCGCACCGCCACACCGGCTGGGCCCTGCCCGTAGGGGCTGTCTTCGGACCAGCTCAGCTGCAACGCCTCAAGATACCGGTCGTTGTAGCCCGCATGGGCAGCGAATTCGATTGATCTGGATTCGTCGTTCAGCGCAAAACCCACCCAGCCCATGCGGTAGCCGCCAATGTCCACGGCGATCTGGCAGATTTCCTGCAACAGCGTGGCCTCAGACGTGGCGCGCACCAGGGCCTCGTTGCAGGCGCTGAGCAGGCGTTGCGCCCGGCCCATGCGGCGCAGCTCGTCTTCGGTGCGCACCCGTTCGGTGACATCAATGGCCAGCACCTGGCGGGCAGCCACCCCGTTGAAACTGATGTTGCCCGCGGAAATCTCCATCTGCATCAGCGTGCCGTCCTTGCGGACATGCCGGCGCACCACGAAGGCGTCGGGTGGCAACTGAAACATGTCGTGCAGCCGCTCCCTGAGGCCGGGACGGTCCTTGGGGTCGCACACCGCGGGCAGGTCCAGCTGCAGCAGCTCGGCCTCGGTGTAGCCATAGTGCGCAACCATGGCCTTGTTGACCGCCAGCAGGCGCAGGCTGTCCTTCGCGTACACCCACATGGGGTGCGGGTGCGCGTCGAACAGCATGCGGTATTGCAGCTCCGAGGCATGCAGCTGGCTGGCCACGTGGCGCAGCTGCACCATGGTGCCCAGGGACTCGGTCAGGATCTCCAGGTGGGCCACGTCGCGGGTCGAGAAGGCGTGGGGCCGGTCGGAGGCGAGCATGAGCGATCCCACCACCGCATTGCCCGCCCGCAAGGGGGCCGCTGCTACCGACCGGATGCCACGCCAGTGCGGCTTGGATCCCAGGTCCCAGCCTTCGGCATTGGTGTCATGGCAGACCACGGTGCGGCCCTGCTGCAGCGCGGGCCACACCAGGCTTTGCTCCACCGGCAGCCGCATGCCCTGGGGGCGCACCATGTCGCCCGCGGATGCGTGGGCCACCAGGTGCGCGCCTTCGAGCAGATCCACCATGGCACCGCGTGCGCCGGTCTGCTCCAGCACCGTCCGGGCCACCAGGGCCAGCACCTCGGGCAGCGGCAGGTCCATGGATGACATGCGCTGCTGCAGCTGCAGCAGCTGGGCGTGGTTGTGCGCATCGCGCCGCGTTTCCATTTCGGCGAGCTTCTGGGCGCTGATGTCTGCCATACCGCCAACCATGCGCACGGCCCGGCCATCGCCATCGCGGATCAGGAAACCGCGGTCCAGCACCCAGGCATAGCTGTCGTCCTGGCGGCGAAAGCGGTATTCGGCCCACCAGTGGCTGGTGTTGCCAACAATGGCTGCGTGGATGCTGCGCAGCAGCTCGGCGCTTTCATCGGGATGCAGGCGCAGGGTCCACGATCGGCTGTCGGGCAGCAACTCGCCTGGCGGAACGCCGAACAGGTTCTGCATGCCCTCGTTCCACCACATGGCATCGGTGGAAAGGTTCCAGTCCCAGATGGCGTCGGCCGTGGCGCGCGCCACCAGGTGAAAGCGCTCCTCGTTGATGCGTGCCGCGCGGGCGGCCTCGCCCAGCGTTTCGCTCTTTTTCACCAGCTCGGCATGCATCCGGTCGCGTTCCTGCACCAGTTGCGACCATTGGCGTTGCTGGCGGCGCAGCTCCAGCATCACCATGGCCTGGCCGGCCAAAATCTTCAGGCCCTCCAGCTGCTCATCGGCCAACGGGCGGGGCACCGTGTCCAGCACCGCCAGCGTGCCCAGCGCCGCGCCTTCGGGGGTGACCAGCGGGAAGCAGGCATACAGCCGGATATGCGGCTCGCCCAGCACGAGCGGGTTGTCGGCAAACAGCGGGTGCTGGCGCGCGTCGGCCACCACCAGGGGGTCGCGGCTGCCGCTCAGTGCATGGCTGCAAAACGCAATAGCCCGGTCGGTCTGTTTGAAGGGCACGCCCACGGCTGCCTTGAACCACTGGCGTTCGCTGTCCAGAAAATTGACCACCGCCATCGGCGTGCTGCAGATGCGTGCGGCCAGAATGGCCAGCTGGTCAAACGCTTCTTCGGCGGGCGTGTCCAGGATGGCATAAGACTGCAGCGCATTCAGGCGCGCGGTTTCCTGGGGGTCGTTTTGTGCAGGCGGCACGCGCACTATCCCCATGGGCCGCCAAGGCAGCATGGTGAGGCGAGCATGAATATCGGCATTGCCTGCATGGAGTGTCCAGACCGCAAAGAACAGGGAACAGGTGGAACGATATTGAAAAGCCCAGGGGAGGTGGCAGCGGCAGGCGGGGCGTTTCTGCCACGGGATGTTAATGCCATACCGCGCAGATGCTTTCAGGCATCCCGCCCGGGCGCCTGTTATGCGGCCCGCTTCTGGCGCCGTGCGCGCACCGCGGCTGCCAGGTTTTCGAGCACCGGCACCGTCTGCGCCAGGCTGATGCAGGCGTCGGTGACCGACACCCCGTGCCGCAGCGGCTGGCCGGGCACGATGTCCTGGCGGCCTTCCTGCAGGTGGCTCTCGATCATCAGGCCGGTGATGCGCGCATCGCCTGCGGCAATCTGCTGGGCCACCTCGGCGGCCACCGTGATCTGGCGCTGGTGCTGCTTGCTGCTGTTGGCGTGGCTCACGTCGATCATCACCTGCTCGCGCAGCCCGGCGGCCTGGAGCACGGCGCAGGTTGCATCCACATCGGCCTTTTGGTAGTTGGGCTGCTTGCCGCCGCGCAGGATCACATGGCAGTCGTGGTTGCCACGCGTTTCAAAAATGGCGGCCTGGCCCATCTTGGTCATGCCCATGAAGGCGTGCGGCGCCTGCGCGGCCTGGATGGCGTCGCTGGCCACCTTCACGCCACCATCGGTGCCGTTCTTGAAGCCCACGGGGCACGACAGGCCCGATGCGAGCTGCCGGTGGCTCTGGCTCTCGGTGGTGCGTGCGCCAATGGCGCCCCAGCTCACCAGGTCGCTGATGAACTGCGGGCTGAGCAGGTCGAGGAACTCGGTGCCCACCGGCAGGCCCACGGCCAGCACATCCAGCAGCAACTGGCGGGCCAGCTCCAGCCCTTCGTTGATGGCAAAACTGCCGTCCATGCGTGGATCGTTGATGTAGCCCTTCCAGCCCACGGTGGTGCGGGGTTTTTCAAAATAGACGCGCATCACGATGAGCAGATCCTGGCCCAGCGCATCGGCCTGGGCCTTGAGTGCGTGCGCGTATTCCAGCGCCTGGCCATGGTCGTGGATGGAGCACGGCCCCACCACCACGATCAGCCGGTCGTCCTGCCCGTGCAGCACGCGCGAGATGGCGGTGCGGCTGGCTTCCACCAGCGCCTGCGCGGCGTCGGGCGCGGGCAGCCATTCCTGCAGCAGCGCAGGGGTGATGAGCGGGCGCACGGCCTTGATGCGTGTGTCATCAATGCGCGTGGCGTCGTGGGTGGAAACGGGGTGGGCAGAGTGTTGGGCGTGGGTCATGGTGGCACCGATTGTCGCGCGGCACGCCCACCGCACCGTGACAGGGCCGCCCGGCCCTTCAGAGTCGGCGAAACGATGCGTTCTGGCGGGACCAGTAGCGCGATTGCAGATGATCAAGCCGCACCGTTCCACCCGAGGATGGCGCATGCACAAAGCGCCCTTCGCCCACGTAGATGCCCGCATGGGTGGGTGCGCGCCCTGTGCCAAACACCACCATGTCGCCGCTGCGCAGTTCGCCATTGGCCACCTGCTGCCCCCAGCCGCTGAGCTGCGCCACCGTGCGCGGTGGCGCCGTGCCCACGCGGTGGCGATAGACATAGCCGATCAGCCCGCTGCAGTCAAAGCCCGAATCCGGCGTGTTGCCGCCATAGCGATAGGGCGTGCCCACCAGCCCCAGTGCGTGAATGGCGATGTCGTGCGCCTGCTCGTCCGACAGTTGCGATGCCGCGCTGCGCCACGGGGCGGGCGGTGACGGGGAAGACGGCGGCGGCGTGCTGCAGCCGCCCAGCCCCAGCAGGACGACAGCGCAGGCCACGCAGGCCAGAGGGGGAAATGCGCGCATGGGCCGAAGGGTAATGCAAGGGCGGGGCCACGGCCCATAGCCCGATGGTGCCGTAGGGATTTGCATCAAAAACAGTTGCTGGCGCACAACCCATCAGCGCGGGAAGCTATCTTTTATGAAGCGCCGCAATATGCAGGTTCAGCCCCACCGCCGCGCGGCGGCGGGTGGGGGCAGCGGCCCAGTGGCGCCACACCGATCAGCCAGGCATGGGCCCACAGCGCAACATAGACGGCCTTTCGGTGGAGGAAGTGGCGCGATTATGGGCAAGCGCGATGACTGGTTACGTTTTCAAGCAAAAAAGGCCTGTGGCGCTTGATGGATAAGCGCTTAAAGCTATAAAAAAAGGAGTAAAAATTGCGTGCGCGCTTCACGCGTTGGCAGCGTGCTGCGCCAGCAGCTTGCCCACCGCAGGCTTGGCGCAGCGCTGCAGCGCCATCAGCAGGGCATGGTCTGGCTGGGCCACGCGCCATTGCGTGCGCAGGTCGTGCTGCATGCGCGCCAGCAGGGCGGCTGCCATTTCGGCGTCGGCCAGCGCCCGGTGGGCCTGACCGGTACGCGGCAGGCCGTGGTAATCAACCAGCACACCAAGTTTGTGGCTGGGCGCTTGCGGGTATAGGCGCCGCGACAGCAGCACGGTGCACGCAAACGGCTGCGGCGCGGGCTGCCCGGCCAGGGCCAGCTCGGCCTGCCAGAACTTGCTGTCAAACGACGCGTTGTGCGCCACCATGGGCGCGTTGCCCACAAAACGCGCGGCTTGCGCCATCACGGTGGCCGCGTCGGGCGCGGCGTTCACCATGGCATTGGTGATGCCGGTGAGCTGGGTGATGAAGGATGGAATCCACGCGCCGGTTTTCATCAGGCTCTGGAACCGGTCCACCACCTGCCCTTTTTCCAGCAGCACGATGGCCACCTCGGTGGCGCGCGCGCCCTGGCCGGGCGAGATGCCGGTGGTTTCAAAGTCGATGACGGCGATGGGGTGGGACATGGATTGCTTGAATGGTGGGCATGTCATATTTCCACACATTTTTTGGCTGCAGCGCTTATGTATCAAGCGCTACCAGCTATCAATAACAAAGCATCAAGCCTTCTTCAAAAACTCCGACTTCAGCAGCATGCTGCCCAGGTCGGTCTTGCAGTCCACGTTGTGGCCATCGGCGCCATCGACCAGGCGAATGCTTTTGATCTTGGTGCCCTTCTTGAGCGTGGACGACGAGCCCTTGACCTTGAGGTCTTTCACCAGGATCACCGCATCGCCATCGGCCAGCGGGTTGCCATTCGCGTCGCGCACGATGCCGTCGCCTGCATCGGCGTCGGTGTCTGCTGTATCAGCCACTTGCGGCCATTCAAACGCGCAGTCGGGGCACACGTAGCTGCTGCCGTCGGGGTAGGTGTTCTCCAGGCCACATTGGGGGCAGGCGGGCACGGTGTGGGGCATGGGGTTCTTTCTGGTTGCAGTGGTGGTGACAAGGGCTGGCGACTGTACAGCGGCTACAGCGGCGCGCGTTGCTCCAGCGCAAACGGCGGCAGCCCTTTGAGCAGGCGCTGCCCGTAGCTGGTGCGCGTCAGGCGCTTGTCGTAGCAATAGACATGCGCCATGTCTTCTTCGGTGCGGATCGCGCGGCCCACCCATTGCGCCAGGCGGATGGCGGTGGCGGGCACCACCAGTTCGCTGAAGGGGTCGCGGCCCACGGCGCGCAGCCATTCGGCGCGGGTCTCGCCCACGGGGTCGTCGGGCGGGGCAAAGGGCAGCTTGGTGATGAAGACCGATTCGCACAGGCGCCCCGGCAAATCCAGCCCCTCGCCAAACGACTGCATGCCGAAGATGACCGAGGGCTCACCGTTGTCCACCCGCTCGCGGTGGCGGCGCAGCAGCTGCGTGCGCGGCAGTGCGTTCTGCACCAGCACCACGCTGCGCATGGCGGTGGGCAGCGCATCGACGGCCTGGCGCATCTGCTCGCGCGAGGTGAACAGCACCAGCGCGCCGTATTCCACGCGGGCAATGTCGTGCAGCAGCGCATCGACCATTTCGGCGGTGAACTGCGCGGCGTTCTTGGGGTCGGCACGCGTTTCGGCGGCGATCAGCGTGCCCTGCGCGGCGTAGTTGAAGGGGCTGGGCACTTCGAGCGTGGTGGCGGCATCGTCGCCATGCAGGCCCGCCTCGCGCAAAAAGAAGTCAAAGTGCCCGCAGCTGGTGAGCGTGGCCGAGGTCAGCACCGCGCCGCGCACCGCGCTCCACAGGTGGTTGCGCAGCATGGTGCCGGGCAGGATGGGGCTGGCGTGCGCCTTGACCACGATGAAGTCGCCGTCCGTCTCCAGCGTGAACCATTTGGCGGCTGGCACAAAGGTGTGATCTGCGCCCTCGGGCGCGTCCTGCAGCAGCAGTTGCGCGGTGGCGTGCAGCGCTTCCAGGCGCGGCGCCAGCATGCCGATCTGCGCATACAGCGTGGACAGGCGCCTGGCCTCGTCGGGCTTGTCGCGCATCTCGGCGCGCAGCGCTTTGCTGATGGCGCGCAGCGCTTCCAGAAAGCCATCGGCACTGGCGGCCAGCAGGCCCAGCGGGGCGATCAGTTGCTCGGGCAGCTCGCCACGCGGCGCCCGCACGCGCGCCGGGCCCCAGGTGTCCTTCTGGCTCTTGAGCGCGGGGCCATACACATCCATCACGATGCGCGCCAGGTCCTGCAATGTCTGCCGCAGCTGGGCCGCGTGTTTGGGGATGTCGGCAATCTCTTCCACCTCCAGCAGTGCGCCAATGCGCAGGCCCCGGCTGGAGAGGCGCTCGATCCAGGTGATGCGCGACAAATCCATGCTGCACGCAAACTGGTCGAGCGCCGTGGCGGGCAGGTGGTGGGCTTCGTCCAGCACCAGCAGGCAGTTGTCCAGCTCGGGCAGCACGCGCGCGCCCAGCGACGACAGCAGCAGATCGTGGTTGGCCACGATCACCTGCGCGCCCACCAGCTCCTTGCGTTTTTCGTAATAAGTGCACTGGCTGAAGGCCGGGCAGTGCTTGCCCGTGCACGACGCGCCCTCGGCCGCCACGGGGCTCCACACCTCGGGCTCGGGCGGGTTATCGAGGCTGTCGCGGTCGCCATCCCACGCGCCCTTGGCCAGGGTTTGCGCCATGGTCGAATAAAACTGCATGCGCGCCTCGGTCTCTTGGTGCGAGCGTTTGTGGCGGGCGCTGGCGGCCTCTTCGGGGAACAGGTCGTCATCGTCCTCGCCATGCGCCTCGCCCGTGCCCGCCAGCCGGTCGAGCTTGAGCTTGCACACATAGCGCCCACGCCCCTTGGCCAGCGCAAACTTGAACGGCTGGGGCATGCGCGCGGCCAGCGCGGGCAGGTCCTTGTTCACCAATTGCTCCTGCAGCGCCACCGTGGCAGTCGAGATCAGCACCCGCGTGCCGCGTGCCAGCGCCAGCGCAATGGCGGGCGCGCAATACGCCAGCGACTTGCCCACGCCCGTGCCCGCCTGGATGACGGCAATGGCGCGCGTGGGCGCGGCCTCGCCACCCTCCTCATCCACCTTGCCCAGCGTGGCCGTACTGAACGTGCGCGCCACCTGCTCGGCCATCAACCGCTGGCCAGCGCGGCTGCGAAACCCTGCCGTGGCCTGCACCACCGCATCAAACGACTGCAGGGCCGCCTGGGCCCACTCTGTAGAAGACATAGGGGGGAGAGTGTGGCACAGGGTGTGGGCGGAAAGAATCACTGATAAAAATGGCGTGTGGCGCTTTATGGATAAGCGCTGTTAGCTATATATTCAATAGCAATCAGGATGGGTGAAGGCGCTTTGGCGCCAGGTCGATACCGTGTGTGCACCAAGGGCCTGACACGACTGCGGCAGCGCTAGATGAAAGAGCATAGACTGATAATATATACAGTATTTTTGGGCCTGGGAAGGCATGCCAACTTCCATGGTCCCAGCGTTTTGCCCCTTAGTCTCTGGCCTCTTTCAGAGGCCGATGAAACAGGTTCTTGAAAGGCGTTCGGTATGAAAATCCTGCCCACCCAGTTGGACGGCCAATCCATCCGCCGCGTGTACGACGAAAGCACGGAAACCTGGTGGTTCTCTGTGATTGACGTGGTGCAGGTGCTGACGCAGCAGCCGGATGATTTGACCGCTCGGAAATACTGGAACCAGCTCAAGCGGCGGCTTGTCAACGAAGGCAGTCAACTGGTGACAGCCTGTCACCAGTTGAAAATGCCCGCCGCTGATGGCAAACAGCGCCTGACCGACGTAGCCACCGCCGAAACCCTGCTGCGGCTCGTGCAATCCGTCCCCAAGGCCGAACCCATCAAGCTCTGGCTGGCCAAGGTGGGTTACGAGCGCATGCAGGAGATGGCCGACCCGGCGTTGTCGCTCGACCGAGCCCGCCAGACCTGGCAGCAGCATGGCCGCAGCGACCAATGGATCCAGCAGCGCATGACCGGGCAGGAAACCCGCAACAAGCTGACCGATTACTGGAGTGAGCACGACATCAAGGCGGGCAGTGAATTCGCCATCCTCACCAACATCATTCACCAGGAGTGGGCGGGCGTGAGCGTGGCACAGCACAAAGACATGAAGGGCCTCAGCAGCCACAACCTGCGTGACCACATGAGCGAGGCCGAGCTGATCTTCACCGCCCTGGCCGAACTATCGACCCGCCAGATTGCCGAAAGCGTGCAAGCCACCGGCATGGCCGAAAACAAGACGGCCGCCCAAACCGGTGGCCGCATCGCACGCCAGGCCCGCAACCAGCTGGAGAGCCAGACCGGTAAACCGGTGGTGACAGGGGCCAACTACCTGCCGCCGGTGGCGTCCAAGGCCGACAAGAAAGACAAGCCCGCCAAAGCCATCAAGGCACCCAGGAAGTCGTAAAGCACGGGCACAACGAAATCACCTGGAGCAGATGGAGCAGATAGGCTTCAGGCCGCTATCCGCTCCACAGCAGTTCACGCCCCATCTTTTCGCGGCAATGCCCCGCCCGCCGAGCGCAGCATGCGAATGGCATCAAACGGGCACCGCAGCGCGCACAGCGCGCACCCCGTGCAGCCCGCGGCATCGTGCAACTGCGCCCGCTTGGGCCCCCATGCCGAAACTCCTTCAACCTGCAGCGACAGCACATGCGGCGGGCACACCGCCACGCACCAGCCGCAGCCGGTGCAGCGGGCGGGGTCGATGCTGGGCAGGGCTTTGGCGGGCATGGTGCGGGCGTTGCGTGGTCAGACAGCGCCATTGGAAGAATCAGCCGCCGCAGCCACCCATGCCGTCAGGCCGTGCGGCGGCCATAGGCACAAAACCCCGGCTTGGGGCTTTTCTTTTGCGGGTGCAGGCGGCAGGTTTCGGGCCGCTGGTCATACACCGTGCACAGCCGCGTGGTGGGGTGCAAAAAGTTGCAATCCCCACTGGCCCGCCGGGCCATCGTGAAGACCACGTTCTTGTGGTTGAAGTGGTCAATCAGCCGCGCCTTTTGCAGGCGCTTGGCAATGTGCCGGGGCTCCTCATGCTCGGCCTCGAACGCATCCACCAAGCCAAGCCGCACCAGGTCGGGCAACTGCACCTCCAGCGGCATGGTGCAGCAGTTGGCGGCGCAGGTGTCGCACAGGCCAGCGCGGTAGCGGGACCAGGTGTCGAGGCGGTCGACGTTGACGATGGAGATGGGAGAGCGCATGGGGGTGGGATTGTGCCTAATCTCCATCCGCCCAGGCGCGCACGGCGCGGTGCACGGTGTCTGTGGGCAAGAACTCCTGCTCCAGCCGCCCTTTTTCCTGCGCGCGCAGGTGTCCGTCCAGCCCAGCTTCATCGGGCCCCAACGGGCCGCAGGCGGTTGCGGGCGCGTGCACCGGCTCGGCCACGGCCAGTGGCTGGTGGGCGTTGAAGGTGGCGCGGTCCATCAGCAGTGCCCGCAGGTGCGGCACATGGCCACGCGCGATGGCGAGCATGTGCAGGCCCCAGGTGTCCAGGTCGCCCCAGTAGGCCACTTGGCGCTCTTGCAGCCATGGCGTTGCAAGCCACCCCAGGTTGAGCCCCGCGCCCAGCACGGCGATGGTGCCCGCCAGGGGCTGGGGCAGTTGGTGCAGGCTGCGTTCGTTTTCTACCAGCAGGATGCGGCGGGCGGGCAGCGGTGTGGTCAGCAGCTCGCTGGCGCGCACGCGCTGGCGTGCAAAAGGCAGCAGGCCGGGGGCCAGTGGGGTGATGAGCAGCCAGTGGTCATCCTCCGGCAGCGCGCCCAAAAAGCCGAGCAGCCCTTGGCGGCTGGCCTCGCCGTCAAAGCGCTCGTCCAGCAAGGCGGTGAGCAGGCTGGCGTGGCGCTCGAAGAATTTGCTGTCGTTGCCCTGCACGGCCAATGCACGCAGGGGCTTGCCCTGGGCGCAGCCGGGCTCCAGTTGCAGCGCCATGCGTGCGGCGGTGATGACGGCTTCGGTCGGTGTGTCGCGCCACTGCACCAGGCGGCGCACCAGCAGGCGCTGAAAGCCGCTGCGCTCCACCGCCGCGATGAGCGTGCTGAGCCGGGCATAGTCCTTGTGGACCTGTGCATGCCCCGGCACCTTGAAGTGGCCGATGGCCGCCACGCACTGCGAGGGCTTGGCCAGCTGCCAGTGCGTGGGCACGGCGATGGCGTCGCTGCTGCCACGGTAGCGCCGCTCTTGCCATTGCACGCTGCCCAGGCCGTGCTGCTCCACCGCGCGCCACTGTTGCAGATGGCTGCGCAGCGCGGCGGCGTCACCGATGAAGACAGCGGAGTCGGGTTGGCCGATGGAGAGGGTCAGCGGCCACGCGGCGCCACCGCCCAGAAGCTGGCGCTCGCGCCAATCGGCGCTGTGCCATTGCTGGGCCAGTTTGGCCGCCAGGGTTTGGGGTGATTTCATGCCGGTGATGCATCGTCCAGCGCATCGCCCGTCACCGTTGAAACGGGCGCCGCAGGCGACTCAGGGGGTGCTTTTCTGAATGCATCAATCTCCTCCCAGCGCAACGATGCCAACGTGGCCTGCGCACCCCGCCGGTGCACCACCACGGCGCTGCGCGTGTGGTTGCGCAGCAGGCGCACTTCCTTGTTGGGCGTGACGAACAGCGCGTGCAAGCCAAACTCACGCAGCGCCTGGATGATGCGCGCGGCCACGGCCTGCGAGCTTTTGGAGAACGCTTCGTCCAGCACGATGGTGCCGAACACCGGGCGGCTGGCGCCGTCGGGGCACAGCGCGTAGCTCAGTGATGCGGTGAGCACGTAGCTGGCGATGATTTCTTTCTCGCCCCCACTGCCGCCTTGCGAGCCGGTGCGCCGCTCCAGCATCTGGCCGCTGCCCCGCTCCAGCACCAGCACGGCAAACTGCAAGCGGTAGCGGGCGTCCAGCAGCGCCTGCGCGGCCTTGCTGCGGCGGTTGGTGGCGTGGGTTTGCAGCATCTCCACGATGGCGCGCAGCGCGCGGTAGTGGCTTTGGCCGCCATCGTCGCGCAGGCTTTCGGTGCGCAGCTGGGCCTGGGCGCGGTTGAGCTCTTGCAGGCTCTGGTGCACGACGGCGCGGGGCTCCAGTTGCAGGTAGCGGCCGGGCTGAAAATCCACGCGCCGCAATGTGGCGTTGAGCTGGGCAATGCGCTCTTCAATGTCTGCCACCTGCGCGGCAATGCCATTGAGCAGGGTGTCCACGCCCTGCTGCGAGGTGTTGTTGAGGTATTCCTGAAACCGCTGGCGCTTGTGCGGCAGGGCTTCTTCCTCCAGCACCTGCAGGCGCTGCAGGTAGTGGGGCAGCGCATCCACCTCTTGCCCGTGGTCGGCCAGCGCGCCCCGGTCTTCGGCCTTGGCTTTGCCCATCTGGCGCACGATGTCGGTGTGCAGGGTGTTGAGCTTCTTGCTGGCCTCGGTGGTTTTGGCTTGCACGGCAGTGCCTGCGTCGCGCTCCTGGGCTTCGAGGTTGTCGCCATCGAGCGGGGGCAGGCGGTGGCCGGTACTGGTCAGCTGTGCAGCAAAGTCGGCGGCGATCACTGGCGCGCCAGCGCTGCGCGCCTGGTAAGCGCTGTGCTTCGTCTGTGCAGCAGCCTGCAAGGTCTCGTCTTGCGTCTGCGCTGTTTGCAGGTGGCGCAGCTGTTCATCGGCGGTGCGGGTCTGGGCCTGTGCGGCCTCCCAGCGCTGCTGGGCTTGGGCGGTGTCTGAGTCGGGGTGGAGCAGCGCCTGCAGTTGCTGCTCTTTGTGCTGCAACTGCGCATCGGCGGCAGTGGTGTCCAGGTCGTCGTGCTGCAGCGCTTGCAGTGCCGCCCACAGTTGGCGCTGCTCCTGCGCGCGGCGCTGGGTGGCAAGGATTTGGATCTTTTCGGCCTCCAGCGCTTGATAGTCAATCGCGAGCAGCTCCTTTTGTTGTAGCAAATGCGCGAGCCGGTCGCGGTTGTCAAAGCCTGTCATCCAGTCCTGGTCCAGCCGCTTTTGGTCCTGCTTGTCAAAGTGGCCGGAGTGGCTGGACATCAGCCCTTGCGCCGTCATGGCGTGGGGTGTGCGCTCCAGGGTTTGCACGTCGGGCACGCAGTGGCGGTCCAGGCCAGACAGCAATTGGCGCAGCGTGTTCAGGTGCGCTGTGGGTGTGGCGGGCTTGAGGTTGAGCTTGCGTGCAAAGCCGTCGGCAAGGAACGCCGCAGGCGTGGCATCGCGCACTTCCAGCAGGCGGACATGCAGCTTGTTGTGCCGCTGGTTCACCCATTGCAGCGCGGCGTGCATCGCCGCCTGGGGCACCAGGATGCGCAGGCGGTGGCTGCCCAGCGCACGCTCGATGGCGCCGCGCCACGCCTGCTCGGCTTTGCGCACCTCGAGCAGCTCGGCGGCAAAGGGCAAGTCGCTCTCTGGCAAGCCCAGATGGTCGGCCAGATCGGTGCGAAAGCGCTGAAACTCCACCGGCAGGTTGGAGCCGGGGCGTTGGCGCACGGCGTCGTATTCGGCCTGGGTCTCGGTCAAGCGGGTGTGGGCGTTGTGGGCTTGGGCGATGGCGTGTTCGGCGCTGGCCTGCAGTTCGGCCTGGCGTGCGTCGATCTGTTCCATCGCGGCCTGTGCTTGGGCCTGGTGGTGGCTCAGGTGATCGGCCCCTGCGTTCTCGCCCAGCCCCAGGTTGCGTGCCAGCGCCTGGTATTGCACCAGATGGCCCTGGATGCGTGCCAGTTCCTTGCGTGCGTGGTCGATGTTCTCGCGCAGCACATTGATATTGGCACCGCCCGCTTGCAGGTACAGGCCGTGCAGATCCTGCTCATGCTTGCGCGCCGTGTGGACGCGCTCTTGCGCTTCCAGCAACTCGCCACTGCGGGCAGCGATCTGTGCCTGCAACTGCGCCACGCGCTGGCCCCACCATTGCACGCCCTGCGCTGCAAACCAGTGGGGCAGTTGCTGCTGCAGCGCCTGCAAGTGCGCCAGGTGCTGGGCCTGCTGCTGCTCGCGTGCGGCCAAATCGCGCAGGGGCAGCAGCGACACCCACTGCGCGTTGGCCAGCTCCAGGTCGGCGTGGATGGAGGCCAGCTCGGCAAACCCATCCACCACTTTCTGCGCGTCGTCAAAGGCCGAATGGTCGTCTAGCACCAGCTCGCGAAAAATCTCGTCAATGCTGTTGAGCTGCTTGAGGCCTGCCGCACGGTTGAGCAGCGTGAAGGCGTTGGGGCCGACCTCAAAAAAACTGTGCAGCTTGGCCAGGTACGGCGCCTTGCTGCTGTACATCTGCAAGCCGTCGCTGTCCTTGGCCAGCCGCGTCAGTGCGCGCGCGCCGCCGCTGTGTTGTTCTTCCAGCCACAGGTCCAGGCTGTGGCCCTGCCCCTGCGCAAAGAACCAGCGCTTTTGCATGTCGCCCGCCGACTGGCTGCTGCCGTCAAACCACAGCAGCGCGCCCAGCCAGACGGATTCCTGCCCCGCCGCGCCCTCGCGCACCAGCCGTGCTGCCACGCCGGTGGCGCAGCGGCCGGGCCGCGCAATGTGGTCGCCGCTGTCATTGCCCTGGCCGCTGGCGCCGCGCACATAGCTCACCAGGTCGCGGTCGCTTTCGTGCCCGCCGGTGGAGGCCAGGTTGTAGCGCGGGCTGGCGCACAGCAGCGTCATCAGCGCATCCACCAGCGTGGTCTTGCCGCTGCCCGTGGGGCCGATGATGGCGCTGTTGCCCGGGTCGATGGCCACCTGGTGGCGGCCCGCAAATGCGCCCCAGTTGTACAGGTGCAGCTCTTGCAGGATGAAGGAGGCGTCGGCGCTCATGGCGTGCCCTCCACCTGGCCTGCGCCGCCTTCGGCCACTTCGCGCAGGCGCAGCAGCAGCGTTTGCAGGTTCTCGGGGTTGAGCAGGTGCACGATCATGGGGCGGATGGTGATGCAGTCTTGCGCATCCACCTCCGTCACCATGCCGTGCGTGCGCAGGTTCTCCAGCAACTGGCCCAGGCGCTTGCGCTCTTGCATGTCGCTGCCCGTGCTGCCAAGGTAGGTTTCGAGCTGTGGCAGCAGGCTGTCCACGGTAACGCGCACTACCGCGCCAGTGCCGCTTTCTTGCTCGCGCTGCAAAAACTCGCGCCGCAAAATCGCCAGCAGCAGCGACTGCTCCAGCGTCAGCCGCTGGCGCTTCATCAGCGGGTGCGTCCAGTCGTCCTGCTCGCTTTCGTCGGCGTCGTCGCCCGCGTAGTCGGGCACCACGGCCAAAAAGGCCAGGCCGCGCACGTCGTCCACCACCACGCGCAAGTCCAGGGGCTCCAGCAGCGCATCGAGCAGCGTCGTTTGCGCCGCGATCACGCTGAACAGTTTGGGCTTGGCGACGGATTCGAGCCAGCCATGGGCCAGCAAAAACTGCAGCGCCTGGCGCACGTTTTGCGGAGTTTTTGCGGGGTTTTGTGCTGCCAGCGGGCTTTCAGAAAGCGCGGGCAGCTCTTCTTTTGATAGTGACTGTGGTGCCTGCTTGTCCACCGCCTGGGCGGCCATGCGGTCAAAAATATCCGGCTCTTGCTCCATCACAGCTCCCACTCCCTGTGCGCCAGTTGCGCGCCATCCAGCGCCACGCGTGGCACCGTAAAGCGCCAGCGCTGGCCACCATCTTCTGTGTCGATGTGCTCCTCGCCCGGCTGCAGATCGATACCCGCCTCGCGCGCCATGGCCAGCCACAGCGCAAAGGTCTCCAGGTCGTGCTCGCCCGGGGGCAGTGCCGCGGCCAGTTCCGCCAAGGTCATTGCTTGGCCCCGGTCTGCCAGCGTTTGCAAGGTGCGCTGCACCAGCGCGTCGCGGTCCAGCCCTTCAAACGCCTGCCAGAACTCGACGTCCATCTGGCCCAGGTCGGCGTATTCGGTGGTCAGCAGCAGCGCGGCCTGCTCGCCGCCGTCCAGCGACTTGGCGCGCAGCCGCTCCACCAGTGGCACGCTGCCCAGGGCCACGCCCAGTGGCGGCAGCGGCGCGCTTTGGCGGCGCACGGCCTGGCGTTGCCAGTCGATGCGCAGGGCCTGTTCCAGCACGTCGTTGAGCAACTGGCCCACGCGCTGGTTCTCGGCCGCCTGGCCGGTTTTCATGAACTGGCTGACCTCGCGCTCGCTGCGCGCGCGCACGGCCTGCACCACCTTGGCTTCTTTGATGAGCTGTTGCACCAGCAGGTGCAGCGTGCTGCGCTGCAGGCCATCGAGCGCATGGTCGGTTGCCGGGTGCGCCAGGATCTGGCGGATGCGTTGGCGCATCTCGGTCAGCTCGGTTTGGTTGGACAGCTGTTGGTGGAAGCTGTCGAACACGCGGCCCTCTTGCGTGTTCAGCAAGTTGGCGTGGCCGTCCAGCAGCTGGTCCATCACCGCGCCCCGGTGGTGGCGGGCGCTGATGATGGCCTCGCGCAGCGCACGGTCGGCATCGCGCCACGAATCCTCCACCCGCCGAAAGTCGGCCCGCAGGCTGACCGACAGCGCATACACCTCGCGAATGCCTTCCACGGCCTGCTCCGCCGTCAACGTGGCGATGTGGCCCGCCTGCACATCATCAAGCTGCTGCTGCAGGTCAGCCATGCGGCGCTGCAGATGCTCGGTGCGGCTTTGCGGGTCGGGGTTGAGCGCGGCCGCCAGGTTGTCGATTTCGCGCTGCACCACGGCCAAGCGTGACGCGGTGGAAGTCATCATCCGACCATCGAGTTGCGCGATGAAACGCAGCGCGGTCTTGAGCGCATCGGTCTCAAAAACACGCCCCTCACGCTCTACCACCAGCCCGCGCCGTATCCACTCGCGCACCTCGCGCCGGGCCTGGCTCAGGGTGTCGGTGCTGTCGATTTCGAAGTCCACTTCGTTGGCATGAGCGGCCAGCATGTCCGCCAGCGCCTGCACGGCGGCATCAAACGGCACGCCATCGCGCTGGTGTTCAAACAGCGCATCCAGGCAACTCAGCACCAGCGGCGCCCGCCGCGACGCCAGCAGCAGCCAGGCCGGGTGCTGCTGGCGGGTTGCGATGTATTTGTGGGTGCGCTGCTGGTTGAGGGTGGGCATGGGCGACGCCGGAGGTATTCCAATGGCTTCCGCCAAGTATTCATCACTTTTAGAGCGGGAGGACATACACGATGGCAAATCACACGAGCGATGCCGATTCGCGTGTACCCGTTACTGACCGAGCTCACCCAGTTGCTTGAGGAAGCTCGTGCTGAAACCTTTCAGATACTGGGTATACCTCTGCTCGTCTTCGCGGCTGTGCGATACCGCTTTCGCGCGGACGATTTGGTCGATCAGCTCCTGTTGCAGCACCTTGTTTTCAAGGATGGCTTTGGCGATAGCCGCTGTGTCGTTTCCCGACTGCAAAGCCGCATCCTTGCCAAGCAAGTAGGCACCTGCCAATTCAGGGTTGTAGTCGGCGGCTTCCATCAGTTTCGACTCCCTTTCGTAGAGCCGATCCATGTTGTCGGCGGCGGCGTAGTTCTGTGCGATGAACAGCAGATCGGTGGCGTCCTTGTTGGAATATTTCCGACGGTCATGCCATGCGATGAGTTTGAGCACAGCCAAGGATGGAAGGGCGCATGTCTTGATGACTAGCCCCGCGCCAAGGTCTACCACCAGCGCACTGCGAAACGCGTCCTCGAACCCGGCCACGTTGAGCACTACGTCATTGCCTGGAGGCCACGCAATCTCGCCCGCAGGGTGCTCTATACGGCCAAACGGGATCAGATCCAGAGGGATACCTTTTGGAGATCCATAGTGCAGCCGGTGGGGCTTGCCATCCACCGCGTGGAACAAGCACGTGTCAACCAGCGCATTCTTCAGGTGTTGAAAGCGGTCCCAGTTGTCAAGGTAGAGCCCGAGGTCCACGTCGCGTGTTGCTCGCTTCACCTCCTGCCCGAAGACGTGGGTCAAGGTAATGTCCCGAGCCATGGCGCCGCCCACAAAGAACGGGATTTCCAGAGCTTCGGTGGCGCTGCGCGCCTCTTCCAGGATCGCGCGCAGGGCAGGGTCTATGTCGCGGTCAGGAAGCCGTTTCAGCATCGAAGATCTCCTTTCTCAGCAGGCTTGCCACATCGCGATTGCGGCCATCCAGGCTGGTCATGAGGTCTGCGTAGATCAGCAGCAACGGTGCGATGGGCTCAGCGCTAGAACTGGGAGGCGTCCAGAAGGCGTCGAGGATTTCAACGGTGCCGTTGGGATCGGGCCGCAGGCGATGCTGCATCAACAGCCCTCCTCGGTCCTTCCAGCAATAGATGGTGGCCAGCTCGGGCTGGAGATAGGAGGTCTTGAGGGCGGCGCCCACCTCGCCCCCCCAAGCCGCCTCTTCCGGCTGCAGCTTGGCGTCCTTCCACCACCGTCCATTCTGCGGTGCGTACCGCTGAGGCTTGAGCTTGTTGCGCAGTGCGATGGGGTAATTGCGGGCCCACTCCGTTCGCAGGGTGTCAACGGCGAGAAGTCTGCGGCTTTGGGTGTCACCGGGGCTCAAGTGGCCCAGGCGTCGAAGGCCTTCCATAGCCTTTGCTGCGGAGCCAAGTGAGACCCCCGCCTTTGTGGCGATGTCGCGTAGCGGGCTTTCCGGCATGCCGGGTTCAGTCAGCAAAGTGAAGATGACCCGTAAGGCGCTTGCAGACCCCATGACCTCATGGCCAGATCCAACGGGCTCTTGTTCAAGCCGTTGCTTGCCAGTGATGAAGACGTAGCAACCGGGAACGTCGATGAAGGCGTTTCCTGCGGTGTCTATGAAGTTCAACCCGGCCTCCCGGCAAAGTGCGGAATTTTTCTTCGACATGTAGGGAACAACAACAAGCCAACTCGGGTGACGAGAGATTGCTGAACTACGGGTTACCTGTGCTCTCAGGGTTTCAATACGCACAACGGTTTTTACTTCCACCGCGAACCGTTGAGCTGGGCCTTCCTTAAGGCGCAGTGCAAGGATGGCATCCGCATCGCCCGGTGATGAAGGAGCCTCTTCTTCAAGAACCTCCCAGTTCAAAGGGGGGCTGGTGGCCTCAATCGCCTTAGTGAGAATACCGCTGTTGTTCATTTGTACATCGTGTTCATTTCGAATGAACGTGAATAATAAATGAACAAAGGCTCCGCAGAAACTCACCTACGAAAGGTTTACAAAACCTTCCAGCCACCCATTCGTTCAAGTAAGCTGGTGCGTCGCCTGTCTGAGATACACCAGCGGTTGATCTGTTGAGGTTCCCGAAGATACCCGGCCCACACATACTTATCCAAAGAAAAAGGCGCTCAATTTGAGCGCCTTTTTCTTTTCTCTGGCAGTACTTTTGCACTAACTTGGCAAAGTTTGCATGTTCTCTATCGTTTGACAACAAGATCAGACGTCAATATTCCCCGCCCGCAGCGCATTCGTTTCAATGAAATCCCGCCGCGGCTCCACCTCATCGCCCATCAGCATCGTGAACACGCGATCTGCCTCGATCGCGTCGTCGATCTGCACGCGCAGCAGGCGGCGCACGGTGGGGTCCATGGTGGTTTCCCACAGCTGCTCGGGGTTCATTTCGCCCAGGCCTTTGTAGCGCTGGCGGCTGGTGGAGCGTTCGGCTTCGCTGATGAGCCACTTCATGGCCTGGCGGAAGTCGCCCACTTTTTCTTCCTTGCGCTTGTCGCCTTCACCGCGCATCACTTTGGCGCCTTCGCCCAGCAGGCCGCGGAAGGTTTCGGCGGCTTCGGCCAGGGCGGCGTAGTCGGCGCCCTGCACGAAGTCTTGCGTGATGACGCTGCTCTTGATGTTGCCGTGGTGGCGGCGGCTGATGCGCAGCAGGGGCTTGTCGGTGCGCGCGTCGAATTCGCCAGCCACTTCGGCGGGGGCGCCAGTGGTGTTGAGTTCGCGCAGCTTGGCCTGGAGCTGCACGGCGCTGGTTTCGGCTTCGGCCACGGTGTCGAGCTGGAGCGAGACGCCGTCGGCAATCGCGCGCAGGGCTTCTGCGTCCATGAAGTTGCCCAGGCGGGCGATGACGCTTTCGGCGATCTGGTGCTTGCGCGCCAGTTCGCCCAGGGTGTCGCCGCTCAGGGTCTGCTCGCCGGCGCTGCCGGTGAACACGCTGGCATGGTTCAGGGCAATGCGCAGCAAAAAGCCGTCGAGCGCGGGTGCGTCCTTCAGATACAACTCTTCCTTGCCGGCCTTCACTTTGTACAGCGGTGGCTGGGCGATGTAGATGTGGCCGCGCTCGACCAGCTCGGGCATCTGGCGGTAGAAGAAGGTCAGCAGCAGGGTGCGGATGTGGGCGCCGTCCACGTCGGCGTCGGTCATGATGATGATGCGGTGGTAGCGCAGCTTGGCGACGTCGAAATCGTCGTTGCCGGTGCTGCCGCCGGCCTTGCCGATGCCGGTGCCCAGGGCCGTGATCAGCGTCAGGATTTCATTGCTGGTCAGCAGCTTTTCGTAGCGCGCTTTTTCCACGTTCAGGATCTTGCCGCGCAGCGGCAGGATGGCCTGGAACTTGCGGTCGCGGCCCTGCTTGGCAGAGCCGCCGGCGGAGTCGCCCTCGACGATGTAGATCTCGCACAGCGCCGGGTCTTTTTCCTGGCAGTCGGCCAGCTTGCCGGGCAGGCCCATGCCGTCGAGCACGCCCTTGCGGCGCGTCATTTCGCGCGCCTTGCGGGCGGCCTCGCGGGCGCGGGCGGCTTCCACGATCTTGCCGCAGATGATCTTGGCGTCGGCCGGGCGCTCCTGCAGATAGTCGGTGAGCAGCTTGCCCACGATGTCTTCCACGGGCGCGCGCACTTCGCTGCTGACGAGCTTGTCCTTGGTCTGGCTGCTGAACTTGGGCTCGGGCACCTTCACGCTCAGCACGCAACAGAGCCCTTCGCGCATGTCGTCGCCGGTCACTTCAACCTTGGCCTTCTTGGCGAACTCGTTTTCTTCGATGTATTTGTTGATGACGCGTGTCATCGCGGCGCGCAGGCCGGTCAGGTGGGTGCCGCCGTCGCGCTGCGGGATGTTGTTGGTGAAGCACAGCACCTGCTCGGTGTAGCCGCTGTTCCACTGCATGGCCACTTCCACGCCGATGTGCGTGCCGGGGATGCCGCCATAGGTTTCGGCCGGGCGCTCGCCCGCCGCGTAGAACGAGGTGGGGTGCAGAACGGTCTTGCCCTTGTTGATGAACTCGACAAAGCCGCGCACGCCGCCGGCGCCCGAAAAGTCGTCTTCCTTGCCGCTGCGTTCGTCTTTCAGGCGAATGCGCACGCCGTTGTTCAGAAAACTCAGCTCGCGCAGGCGCTTGGCCAGGATTTCATAATGGAAATCGCTGTTTTCCTTGAAGATTTCGGTGTCGGGCAAAAAGTGCACTTCGGTGCCGCGCTTTTCGGTGTCGCCGATGACCTTCATGGGCGAGACGTCGACGCCGTCCACCTGGTTGATGATGCGGTTTTGCACAAAGCCCTGGCTGAAGTCCAGCACATGCACCTTGCCTTCGCGGCGTACTGTGAGGCGCAGTTTTTTGGAGAGCGCGTTCACGCAGCTCACGCCCACGCCGTGCAGGCCGCCCGAGACCTTGTAGCTGTTCTGGTTGAACTTGCCGCCGGCGTGCAGCTCGGTCAGCGCGATTTCAGCCGCCGAGCGCTTGGGCTCGTGCTTGTCGTCCATCTTCACGCCGGTGGGAATGCCGCGGCCGTTGTCGGTGACGGAAATCGAGTTGTCGGAGTGGATGGTGACCACGATGTCGTCGCAGTGGCCGGCCAGCGCTTCGTCGATGGAGTTGTCCACCACCTCGAACACCAGGTGGTGCAGCCCCGTGCCGTCGCTCGTGTCGCCGATGTACATGCCGGGGCGCTTGCGCACGGCCTCCAGCCCTTCCAGGATGGTGATGGCGCCTTCGCCGTAGCTTTCGCTGGCGCCGGCCTGGTTGGTGTCGATCTTTTGCACAACGGGCTCACCATTGCCGGTGGAGCCGTTTTCGGTGGGCTCGGGTTGCGTGTTGTCAGCGGTCATGGTGGGCCTTGGGATCCGTGGAAACCGGCGGTTTCCAATGTGTTCAATGATAAAAACGGGCTCTAGCGCTTATCCAATAAGCGCTAACAGCTATCAAAACAATAGTGTTTTGTGGTAATGGTGCGTCAGATGCGCATGGGCATGACGACGTACTTGAAGTGGGCGTTGTCGGGGATGGTCATCAGCGCCGAGCTGTTGCCGTCCGACAGTTCCACCTTTACCATGTCCTGGTCCATGTTGGCCAGGGCGTCGATGAGGTAGGTGACGTTGAAGCCGATTTCGATGGAGTCGCCGCCGTAGTCGATGTCGAGCTCGTCCACGGCCTCTTCCTGCTCGGCGTTGTTGCTGGCCACGCGCAGGGTGCCGGGCTCCAGGTTCAGGCGCACGCCCTTGAACTTGTCGCTGGTCATGATGGCGGTGCGCTGCAGGCTGGCCAGCAGCGGCGCGCGGCCCAGGGTCACGCTGTTGGTGTGGTTGCGCGGAATTACGCGGTTGTAGTCGGGGAACTTGCCTTCGACCAGCTTGGTGACGAACTCCATGCCACCAAAGGTGAACTTGGCCTGGTTGTTGGCAAACTGCATTTCGATGTGGGGCTGGTTGTCGCCGCCCGCATCCGACAGCAGGCGCTGCAGCTCGATCACCGTCTTGCGCGGCAAAATCACTTCTTGTTTGGGCACTTCCACATCCAGCGTGGCGCTGGCAAAGGCCAGGCGGTGGCCGTCGGTGGCCACCAAGCTCAGTTGCTTGCCTTCGGCGACGAACAAGATGCCGTTGAGGTAATAGCGAATGTCTTGCACCGCCATGGCAAACGAGACCTGGCTGAGCAGGTCCTTCAGCGTCTTTTGCGGCACGCTGAACACGGGGCCAAACGCCGCCGATTCCTGCACCAGCGGAAAGTCTTCGGCGGGCAGCGTCTGCAGCGTGAAGCGGCTCTTGCCGCCCTTCAAGATGAGCTTGGACTGGGCCGATTCCAGGCTCACGGTCTGGTCGCCGGGCATGGTGCGCAGGATGTCGATGAGCTTGCGCGCGCCCACGGTGGTGGTGAAGTCGCCGGTGTCGCCACCCAGCTCGGCCGTGGTGCGGATCTGGATTTCGAGGTCGCTGGTCGTCAGTTGCAGGGCGTTGCCCGTCTTGCGGATCAGCACATTGGCCAGGATGGGCAGGGTATGCCGGCGCTCCACGATGCCGGAGACCGATTGCAATACCGCGAGAACCTTGTCTTGTGTTGCCTTCAAAACGATCATGTCAACCTCTTGTGGTTTTGGGGACGGTGTGTGGACAGCAGCACAGATCGTGCCTCCTCCCTGCCGCATAAACCGCCATTTTGCCTGTTAACCGGGGCGCCCCCGCTGGGGTTGCACCACCTGCATCAACCCTTGAGCGTTTGCTCCAGCACATGCAGCTGCTGGTTCAGTTCGGTGAGTTGCTGGCGCTCGCCAGAAATCTTGCGCACCGCATGCAGCACCGTGGTGTGGTCGCGGCCGCCAAACAATTCGCCGATTTCCGGAAGACTCTTTTGCGTCAGCTCCTTGGCCAGGTACATGGCAATCTGGCGCGGCCGGGCAATGCTGGCCGGGCGCTTCTTGCTGTACATGTCGGCGACCTTGATCTTGTAATAGTCGGCCACCGTTTTCTGGATGTTTTCCACAGAAATCTGCCGGTTCTGGATGGACAGCAGATCGCGCAGCGCCTCGCGGGCCAGCTGGATGGAGATTTCTTTCTGGTTGAAGCGCGAATAGGCCAGGATCTTGCGCAGCGCGCCTTCGAGCTCGCGCACGTTGGAGCGCACGTTCTTGGCCACGAAGAAGGCCACTTCCTCGGGCATTTCGGTGCTTTCGGCGCGGGCCTTGTTGATCAGGATGGCCACGCGCATTTCGAGCTCGGGCGGCTCGATGGCCACCGTCAGGCCCGAATCAAAGCGCGAAACCAGCCGCTCGTGGATGTTGGGCAGTCCCTTGGGATAGGTGTCGCTGGTCATCACGATGTGGCTCTTTTTGGCCAGCAGGGCTTCGAACGCGTTGAAGAACTCTTCCTGCGTGCGGTCCTTGTTGGCAAAAAACTGCACATCGTCGATCAGCAGCAGATCGAGCGAGTGGTAGCGCTCCTTGAACTCGTCAAAGGTGCGGCGCTGGTAGGCCTTAACCACATCCGACACGAACTGCTCGGCGTGGATGTAGAGAACTTTGGCGTCGGGCTTGTCCTGCAGCAGGCGGTTGCCCACGGCGTGCACCAGGTGGGTCTTGCCCAGGCCGACACCGCCGTAGATGAACAACGGGTTGTACAGATGCCCCGGCATGCCCGCCACATGCATGGCGGCCGAGCGCGCCATGCGGTTGGCCGTGCCTTCCACCAGGGTTTCGAAGGTCAGGGCCGGATTGAGCCGGGTGCGAAAGGCGCCCGCCGGGGCTTCATCGCTGCTGTGGGTGGACGCGTCAGAAGGGGCAGCGGCTGGGGAGGCTGCAGGCCGGATGTAAGTGCGGGCAACGGCTTCCCGCTGAGCAAGCGCTAACTCCAGCGTGACGGGCTGGCCATAGATGGCTTCCAGCAGGGCGGCGATGCGGCCCGCATACTGGGCGCGAATCCAGTCGAGCTTGAAGCGGTTGCCCACCAGCAGCGTGACCTTGGAAAAGTCTTCCGCCACCTGCGCTACCAGGGGCTTGATCCAGGTGTTGAATTGCTGCTCGGGCAGGTCTTGGGCGAGCTGCTCTACGCAGGCCTGCCAGAGGCCCTGGCCGGCATCGGCGCCGGGCTGACCCATGGGGCTGCGATGGGATTCCTCGGTCATTTCAGGGGGCATTGTTATTGTGGATAGGAGGAACGGTTGCAGGCCGCGGATTGTAGCTTGTCAAGGAGTTATCCACAATTTGAAAAGCACCTGCGGGAAGGGGGTGGCGGGTCGCCAAGGCGGGTGTGCCCGCCCCGCCCGCAAAGGCCCACAACCAGATGGGCATTGCCAGCCGGCGTCAAGCCTGCGATAATTTCGGGTTTCCCTGAATGTGTTCAGGGTGATTTGACCCGGCGCGCCGATATTGGTGCTCCGCCAAGTCTTTGGTTTGTGCGCGTTTCCCGCAAGGGCGCTGCGACCACGGGGGCGGGGTTCAAGAGCAGCAGTCCGGAACTGAACCTCAAGGAATAGCATCATGAAACGTACTTACCAGCCATCCAAGACGCGCCGCGCGCGCACCCACGGTTTCCTCGTCCGCATGAAGACCCGCGGCGGCCGCGCCGTGATCAACGCACGCCGCGCCAAGGGCCGCAAGCGCCTGGCCGTCTGAGGCCGTTACGGTCTCCGGCCTGCTCCCCGGTTTGCGCCGTCAGGTTCCAAACGGGGCGCTTGCATGCAACGGCTGAAAACCCGTCCGCAGTTTCAGGCGGCCATGGCGGGGGGCACTGTCTCCCGCACTGCGCATTTCGCGCTGCACCGTCTGGTGCTGGACGCCGAGAATACCGCCGCGGCAGCGACCCGCATTGCTCCTACAGGGCCCGATTCCTTGCCGTCTGCGCAAGGGTCGCAGGCCCTGTTTGGCGTGTCTGATGTGTGGCTGGGCGCCATGGTGCCCAAGCGCTGGGCGCGTCGCGCCGTCACCCGCAACACCATCAAGCGACAGATTTATGCCGTGGCGGCCTTGTTCGAGGCCCGGTTGCCGCAGGCTGCCCATGTGGTGCGCTTGCGTTCCACGTTTGATCGCAAGCAGTTCGTCAGCGCCACGTCCGGCCCGCTCAAGCAGGCGGTGCGGGCCGAGTTGCTGCAGTTGTTTGGCCATGCGGCGCGGCGCTCTGCCGCAGCGCAGGCACCAGCGACAGCGCCAATGCAGGTGGCCGCCCCATGATGCGTGCGCTGCTGATCGGCGTGGTCAAAGGCTATCGGCTGTTCCTCAGCCCCTGGCTGGGCTCGGCCTGCCGGTTCGAACCCACCTGTTCGGCTTATTCGCTGCAGGCGCTGGAGCAGCATGGCGCTGCGGCGGGCAGTTACCTTACAGTGCGCAGGCTGGTACGCTGCCACCCCTGGTGTGACGGGGGTCTCGATCCGGTTCCTCCGGGCCCGCAAGACTTGCCGCGCAGCATGCGGCTTTTCTCGCGGCTTTCTCCTTCCAACACCCAACCATCCTCACCAAAGAAGTCTTCATGAACGACATTCGCCGCACCATCCTGTGGGTGATTTTTGGCTTTTCCATGGTTCTGCTGTGGGACAAGTGGCAGCTGCACAACGGGAACAAAGCCACATTTTTCCCATCACCCACCCCCGCCGTGACGGCGCCTGCACAGGGCCCTGCGGGTGCCGCATCCGCCTTGGCGGGGGCTGCCAGCGTGCCGTCGCCCACGGTGGCGCCTGCCGCGCCTGTGCAAGGGGCGGCCGCGGTGCCGGGCCAGCCTGCCCCCGCAGCGCCCGCCGTGCGCGAGCGGGTCGAGGTGACCACCGATGTGTACCGCCTGACCTTTGACAGCGAAGGCGGCTCGCTCACCCATGCAGAGCTCCTCAAGCATGTGGACATGGCCGACAAGTCCCGCAATTTCGTCCTGTTTGACGAGAGCGCCCAGCGGGTGTACATGGCCCAGACGGGCCTGATCGGCGGCAATTACCCGACCCACAAGACGGTGATGAAGGCCGTGCCGGGCCCTCGCGCGCTGCAGGACGGCGAGAACGAACTGAGCGTGCGCTTTGAATCGCCCGACCTGGGTGGCCTGAAGCTGGTCAAGACCTGGACGCTCAAGCGCGGCGCCTACGACATGGCCGTGGCCCATGAAGTGGTCAACACCGGCAGCACGCCGGTGTCGCCCCAGCTGTATCTGCAACTGGTGCGCGACGGCAACCCGCCTCCCGGAGAGTCTTCCTTTTATTCCACCTTCACCGGCCCCGCGGTCTACACCGACGCCAAGAAATACCAGAAGGTCGAGTTCAAGAAGATCGAAGAAGGCAAGGCCGAGATCGAAAAGACCGCCACCAACGGCTATGCGGCCATGGTGCAGCATTACTTTGCCAGCGCCTGGCTGCTGGGCGACGGCATCCAGCGCGACTTGTTCATGCGCAAGGTCGACACCAACCTGTATTCGGTTGGCATGATCACGCCGGTGGGTGAAATCGCCCCCGGCGCCAGCAAGACGGTGCAGGCCCAACTGTTCGCCGGCCCACAGATCGAGACCAGCCTGGAAAAGCTGGCCCCCGGCCTCGAACTCGTCAAGGACTACGGCTGGCTCACCATCCTGGCCAAGCCGCTGTACTGGTTGCTCGACCAACTGCACAAGATCCTGGGCAACTGGGGCTGGTCCATCGTGGGCCTGGTGCTGCTGCTCAAGATCCTGTTCTATTGGCTCAACGCCAAGGCCTACGCCAGCATGGCCAAGATGAAGGCCATCAACCCCAAGATCATGGAGATGCGCGAGCGCCTGAAAGACAAGCCGCAGCAGATGCAGCAGGAGATGATGCGCATCTACCGCGAGGAAAAGGTCAACCCCATGGGTGGCTGCTTTCCCATCATGATCCAGATCCCCGTGTTCATTGCGCTGTACTGGGTGCTGCTGTCCAGCGTCGAGATGCGCAACGCGCCCTGGATTGGCTGGATTACCGACCTGTCCACGCCCGACCCGTACTTCATCCTGCCCCTGCTGATGACGGCCAGCTCGCTGCTGCAGACGGCGCTGAACCCCGCACCGCCCGATCCGATGCAGGCCAAGATGATGTGGTTCATGCCGCTGATCTTCAGCGTGATGTTCTTCTTCTTCCCGGCCGGCCTGGTGCTGTACTGGCTGACCAACAACATCCTGTCGATTGCGCAGCAGTGGCTTATCAACACCCGCATGGGCGTGCCGCCGCAGTTCAATCTGCCGAAGTTCCGCTGACCCCCACACTGGCGCACCACTGCGGTGCGACTGAAACCCAACGGCCGCGCATGCGGCCGTTGTCGTTTTGGGTACGATGCTTGCTTGTCACCTCATTCACGATTCACGACCACGAGGAAAAGCTGATGAACCATCGACCGAACTTCAAGCTGGGTGCCCTGTGTCTGGCTGCGCTGCTGGCTACCGGGGCGGCGGGGGCTGCCACCATGCGCTGGGCAGGCGCCAATGACATCCTGACTGTGGATCCGCACGCGCAAAACCACCAGACCACGCACGCCTTCCTGCAGCAGGTGTACGAAAGCCTGGTGCGCTACGACAAGGCCTACAAGATCGAGCCGGCATTGGCCACCAAGTGGACGCAGATCTCGCCCACGCAGATCCGGTTCGAGCTGCGCAAGGGCGTCAAATTCCATGACGGAGCGCCCTTCTCGGCGGACGACGTGGTCTTCTCGCTGACGCGCGCGATGACACCGCCGTCCAACATGCAGTCGGCCGTGCAGAGCGTCAAGGAAGTGAAGAAGGTGGACGATCACACCGTGGATCTGATCCTCAAGGGCCCCAACCCCATCTTGCTGCGCGAGCTGACGGAAGCGCGCATCATGAACAAGGCCTGGGCCGAGAAGAACAATGCCCTGAAATCGCAGGACTACGCTGCCAAGGAAGAAAACTTCGCTGCGCGCAACGCCAACGGCACCGGTCCTTTCATCATGGTCGGCTGGCAGCCGGACGTGAAGGTCACGCTCAAGAAGAACCCCAACTGGTGGGACAAGCCCACGGGCAACATCGACGAGGTGGTTTTCACGCCCATCAAGTCGGCCGCCACGCGCTCGGCCGCGCTGATCTCGGGCCAGGTGGACTTTGTGTCTGATCCGCCGCCGCAAGACCTGGCGCGCATGAAGGGCAGCCCCGACATCAAGCTCGTCGAAGGCGCCGAGAACCGCACCATTTACCTGGGCCTGGACCAGTTCCGCGACGAGCTCCCCGGTGCGGGCACACCAGGCAAGAACCCGCTCAAGGACAAGCGCGTGCGCCAGGCGCTCTACCAGGCCATCGACTCGGCCGGCCTGCACAGCCGCACCATGCGCAACCTCTCGGTGCCCGCCGGCACCATGGTGGCACCCATGGTCCACGGCTGGAGCAAGGCACTGGACGAGCGCGCCGCCAAGTACGACGTCGAAGCCGCCAAAAAGCTGCTGGCCGATGCCGGCTATCCCAACGGCTTCTCGCTCAAGCTCGACTGCCCGAACGACCGCTATGTGAACGACGAGGCCATCTGCCAGGCAGTGACCGCCATGTGGACACGGATTGGCGTCAAGACCACGCTGCAGGCTGCGCCCATGTCGCAGTTCGTCACGCGCGTCATGAACAACGACGTCAGCGCCTACCTGTTCGGCTGGGGCGTGGCCACGTTCGATGCGCTTTACTCGCTCGACTCCCTCATGGCCACCAAAGACGGCAAGACGTCTGCGGGCGTCTACAACGCCGGGCGTTTCAGCAATGCCGAGCTGGACACCAAGATCAGCCAGATCAAGGTCGAGATGGACACCGCCAAGCGCGACGCGCTGCTGGCCAACGCGCTCAAGCTGGTCAAGGACGAGTACCTGTACCTGCCGGTGCACCACCAGATCCGTCCTTGGGCCATGCGCAGCAACGTGGAAACGCAGCACCGCGCGGACGACCGCCCGATGCCCGTCTGGACCACGATCAAGTGAGCTGTTGAAGACATGGCCCGGGTTGCCCGCTGCGTTGTGGATTTTGAGCAAAAAGTGCCTCAAGCCCAATGAGATAAAGCGCAAGGTGCTATTGTTTTTAAAGCGATAAAGCCCTGGCACAAGGCCCGCACGCGCGGGCCTTGTGCATTGCGCGGCTATCATGCCGCTCCCCTTCTCCCCCGCACAACGCCTGCCACCCACCCATGCTGCCCCGCCACTCCGACCCCATCGCCGCCATCGCCACTGCCCCGGGGCGCGGCGCGGTCGGCATCGTGCGCGTCTCGGGCAGGCAGCTCGCCGGCCTGGTCCAGGCGCTGTGCGGCCGCACGCTGCGGCCGCGCGAAGCCACCTATCTTCCCTTTCGCGATGCGGCGGGCCAGGCCATCGACCAGGGGCTGGCGCTGTATTTTCCCGGCCCGCACAGCTACACCGGTGAAGACGTGCTGGAACTGCAGGCCCACGGCGGCCCCGTAGTGCTGCAACTGCTGCTGGCGCGCTGCCTGGAGGCGGGCGCAGCCGCCGATCTGGCCACGGGCCAGCCCTGCCTGCCCGGCTTGCGGCTGGCACAGCCGGGCGAGTTCACCGAACGCGCGTTCCTGAACGACAAGATTGACCTGGCCCAGGCCGAGGCCATTGCCGACCTGATCGACGCCAGCACCGAGGCGGCCGCGCGCAGCGCCAGCCGCTCGCTGACCGGGGCGTTCTCGCAAGAGATCCATGCGCTGCGCGATGCGCTGATCCATCTGCGCATGCTGGTGGAGGCCACGCTGGATTTTCCTGAGGAAGAAATCGACTTCCTGCGCAAGGCAGACGCGCGCGGACAGCTACAAAAACTAGAGCAAACGTTGGCCCAGGTGATGCAGCGTGCCCGGCAGGGCGCGCTGCTGCGCGAAGGCATCAAGGTGGTCATTGCCGGCCAGCCCAATGCCGGCAAAAGCTCGCTGCTCAATGCCCTGGCGGGTGCTGAGTTGGCCATCGTGACCCCCATTGCCGGCACCACGCGCGACAAGGTGCAGCAGACCATCCAGATCGAAGGCGTGCCCCTGCATGTGATCGACACCGCCGGCCTGCGCGACAGCGACGACGAGGTCGAACGCATCGGCATCGCCCGTGCCTGGGACGAAATCGCGGGCGCCGATGCGGTGCTGTTCCTGCACGATCTGGTCCGCTGGGATGCTATCGAATACAGAGCTGCAGACGCAGTCATAGAAAGCGCTCTGGCCGAAAAACTGCCTAAATCAACCCCTGTCATTGATGTCTGGAACAAGGTCGATTGCGTGCCCGGCGCAGCAGCGCGGCCCCCGGCCGCAGGGCGCGCTGCCGTGCACCTGTCGGCGCGCACGGGCGAGGGGCTCGATGCCTTGCGCCGCATCTTGCTGCAGGTGGCCGGCTGGCAGTCGGCGCCCGAAGGCGTGTACATCGCCCGCGCCCGGCATGTGCAGGCGTTGCGTGCGGTGCAGGCGCATCTGCACGAGGCCGCGGCGCAGCTGGATGCGCAAGGCCCCGCGCTGGACCTGCTGGCCGAGGAACTGCGGCTGGCCCAGAACGCGCTGAGCGCCATCACGGGGGAATTCTCGTCCGACGACTTGCTGGGCGTCATCTTTTCCAGCTTTTGCATCGGCAAATAACGGCATCGGTTGGCTTTTGTTGTAAACAGTCGTAAAGAATGCTTGTGCCTGCTCTGTTGCACAGGTAGTTTCGGAGGGCCATGAACGCCATCACGCCCCTCCAATCCAAAGTGGATCTCACTGACCTGCTCAACGCCATTGCCCAGGCGGGCGCGGAAGACAGCATGACCAATCCCTTCACCCCGGCGCAGTGGGACATCTTCTGTGCCTATCTGCAGCCCTACACCCTGCCAGCAGGGCATGTGCTGTTTGCCCAGGGTGCTTCGGACCGCACCCTTTACCTGGTCGAAAGCGGCAGCCTGAGCGTGCATTACCAGGACGAGAAAGAGCGCTTGCGGCTGGCGATCGTGGGGCCGGGCTCGGTGGTGGGTGAAGGCGCCTTCTTCTCGCTGCGCCCCCGCAGCGCCACGGTGCAGGCCAGTGCCCCGACCAAGCTCTGGAGCCTGACCGCGCTGCGCTTCACCGAGCTGTCCAATCGCCAGCCGGCCATCGCACTGGGGCTGGCCATGGCCGCTGGCGCCGTGCTAGCCAAACGGCTGAGCAATCGCCGCCGCCGCGTTGCAGCCACCTGACCAAAGGCGCCTGATTTGAGCGGGGACGGATAGCGCTGCCAGCACAAGCTACGACCTGCAAAAGTTCACGGGGGCAGTAAATGCGACGGCGTGAGCGTGGGCAGCGGCACTGTGCAATTGGTGTGCGTGGAATACGCTACGCGGCGCAAGCAGTTCAAGAAGGCCCGTCTGAACTGGCGCGTCAGCAATCCAAAATCGGGCAAGTAATCGCTGGGTTGGATTCCGTTCAAAGGCGGGCACGCCAGGTACAAGGCCGGGCAAATTCACTTTGCGGGCCAGAGTTCAGCCTCTGGGCAGAGGCGGCGAGGATGTCAAACCGGGTATTTTCAGCACGCTTGCGGGGGCGCTTGCTGGGAGGCGCCGGGTAAACTTGATCGGGTTATTTACCGGTGCTATCGCCAGAAAGCAAACGATGTCCCTGTTCAGTTGGTTTAGCCGCAAACCTTCACCGCCGAAAGCCCGTGCAGCCCTGGACCCTTCGGGGTTGTTCAATGCCGATGCCACCGTTCCGCTGGCCGTGGGACGCAAGCCCACCCTGGAACCCCAGCCTGCGGAACACGCGGTAAATCGCAAGAATGAACGCATGGAGCGGCGCGAACTGCTCTACACCGTGGTGCGCGATGCCATGGTGCGCGCTGGAGTGCTGTCGGCCAGTTACAAGTTCAAGGTGCTGTCGCTGGACCAGCGGGGCCGGCAGTTTCTCGTCATGATGGACCTGGCCCGCGAGTTTGGTGGAGAAACCGTGCGGCTCAGCGAGATCGAGGCGCTGATCGCCCAGACGGCCAAGGCCCGTTACGACATTCTGGTGACGGCGGTTTACTGGCGCATCAATGATCATGTGGCCGTGGGCATTCCCCAAAAGGGCATTGCGCCCCTTGGCGCGTCGCTGCCCACGGCCTCTGCTGCGCCCGCGGTGCCGGTGCGGGCGCCGCAGGCCCCGGCCGCACGCCCGGTCGCGCCGGTGAGCGCGGCGGCCCCTGCAGCGCCCATGCTGCCAGCCACCCCGGTGCCGGCCCGCCCTGCTGCCGCTGCGGCGCGCCCTGTGCAGCGTTTTGATCCGATCGAGGCCGATGAAGTGGCTGCATTCAAGCGTGCGCTGTCGGATGCAGCGGGTGCCCGGCCCACCCCTGCCGCGGCCGTCAAGCCGGGGGTGTCTGTGCGATCGGGCCCGCTGTTGCCGCCGTCGCGGCCGACCGGATTTGAAGACACGGTGATACCCGGTGCCGACGGGACCTTTCCCGATCTCAGCACCACCCAGTACGGCGATCTGAATTGAGGCAAGGCGTCTGGCAGGGCCAGACACACAGGCCTTGGCCGCCTGGAGCGCCCGGTATGGCTTCAGTGCCCGGCGAAGTCCACCAGGGTGTACAGCGCAAGGCCGCCTTCGCGCAGCCGTTGTGACCCACCAAGCTCCGGCAAATCGACGATGGCGGCGCCTTCGGTGACCGTGGCGCCGAGTTTTTCCAGCAGTTTCTTGCCGGCCATCATGGTGCCGCCGGTGGCAATCAGGTCGTCGATCAGCAGCACGCGGTCTCCTGCCTTGACGGCGTCGGTGTGCAATTCGACCGTGGCGCTGCCGTATTCGAGCTCATACGTTTCCTCGACCGTCGTGAATGGCAGCTTGCCCTTCTTGCGGATGGGCACGAACCCCACGTTCAGTTCGTAGGCCACCACGGCCCCCAGGATGAAACCGCGCGCGTCGAGCCCGGCCACCACATCGGGGCGCAGGGCGCGGTCCATGTAGCGGTGAACGAAGGCATCTATCAGGACGCGAAAGACTTTGGGGTCCTGCAGCAGGGGCGTGATGTCACGAAACTGCACTCCGGGCGCGGGCCAGTCAGGAACCGTGCGGATGTGCTGGCGAAGGTACTCGTTGACGCTAAGGGGCTGCATGGAGGGGTGGATTGGGAAATGAACAAAGAGCAACGCGGGCAAGCCCGTTTCACTCGACGCCCGAAGTGTAAGGACTGCGTCGCACGCATGACACAGCGGCTGTGCAGCCTGGGCTGCCCCCATAATCGGTAACTGTTGTTTCTCCTTGTTCCGCCATCGGCTTTTTGGGGCCGATTTGGTTTCGCACTCCGGATCGGCCCATGCCCATCTCTGTCCTTTTGATCGATGGCGACTCTGACCATGCGCAGTCCGTCGTCCATGCGCTGGTCGATCCCTGGCTGGACTGGACAGTCGACATGGCGCCCACCCTTGCGCAAGCCCGCCGGATACTGGCCCGCCAGCAAATCGACGTGGTGCTGACGGTGCGCAGCATGGCCGATGGCACGGCCTTTGATGTGCTGAAAATGCTCGACGATGTGCCGGCGCTGATCATGGTGCTCCCGGGCGAGGAGGCTCAGGCGGCCCAGGCCATGCGGCACGGGTTCAGTGATTTTCTGGTGCAGACCCCGCAACGCGATCACTTGCTGGCGCTTCCCGCGCAGATTGAGGCGGTGTTGGAACGCAGCACGGTCGCACGGGCCCGCCAGACCGCCGAGGCCATGCTGGCAAGGCAGCACCGCCTGCTGCAGGCGATCTCCAAAGTTCAGGCCATTTTCATTGCCCAAACTTCTCCCCGCGCGGCGTTTGATGCGGTGCTGCAGGAGTTGATGGCGCTCACCGGCAGTGCGTTCGGGCTGGTGGGGCAGGTACAGCGCGCGCCCCAGGGCCTGCCGTTCTTGCGGGTGCATGCCATGACCGACATCAGCTGGGACGCAGCTTCGCGGGTCCGCTATGCCCAGCACGCCCAGGAGGGGATGGTTTTTGACAATCCGCACTCGCTCTTGGGCGCGGCGCTGTTGACGGGCGAGGCCGTCATCAGCAACAACCCCGCCGCAGACCCGCGCAGTGCCGGGCGGCCGCAGGGGCACCCGGCGCTCACAACCTATCTGGGCCTGCCGATCCATGCCGCAGGGGAGCTGGTCGCCATGGTCGGGCTGGCCAATCGCCCGGGGGGCTATTCGCAGGCCGATGTGCAGTTTTTGCAGCCGCTGCGCAACACCGTGGGCCAGCTGGAACTGGCCCGCCGGGCCGAGCTGGCGCGCAGCGAAGTCGAGTCCCGGCTGGCACGCACCAGTGCCCTGCTCTCCGAAAAGACCCGCGCGCTGGAAGGCACGCTGGCCAGCGTGTCCCAGGGCATCGCGAACGTGGATGCCAACGGGCGCATACGCCTGTACAACCGGCGTTATCTGGAACTGCTGGATTTGCCCGAAGAACTGCTCGCAACGCAGCCGCTCGTGGAAGACGTGGTGCGTTTCCAGACCGAGCGGGGAGATTTCGGGCAGGATCTCGACCTGATCGAATCGCCCGCACGGGCCTACCTGGCATCGGACCACGCCGGGGGCTCAGCAATGCCCGAAACCTATATCCGCAAGACACGCGCAGGGCGGTACCTGGAAGTGCGCACGCGACTGCTGGAGGCGGGCGGCTGGGTGCGTAGTTTTGCGGATGTGACCGATTACCTGGGCACATTGCAGGCATTGCGGGAGAGCGAGGCGCGCTGGCGCAGCGTTACCGATCTTTCCTCGGACTGGTACTGGGAGCAGGATGCCGACTTCCGGTTTGTCCGGTTCGACGGCAGCGTCGAGCGCGGTATCCCGGACGAAACGCAGTACGGACTGACCCGCTGGGAACTGCCCGACGCCGTGGTGGCGCCCGGGCAGTGGAGCAAGCACCGCCAACAGCTGCAGGCCCATGAGGTCTTTCATGACTTCGAGATGCAGCGCACCACCACTGACGGCACACCCGTCTGGGTGTCCATCAGTGGCGAACCCATTTTTGATGCCGAAGGCCGGTGTACCGGCTACCGCGGCGTTGCGCGCAACATCACTGAACGCAAGAAGGCGGAGGCCGAGATCCAGCGGCTGGTGTTTTACGACGAGCTCACGGCGCTGCCCAATCGCCGGCTTTTGCTTGACCGGCTGGAGCACGCCACCCTGGGCTGTGTGCGCGAAGCGTGCCATGGCGCCTTGCTGTTTCTGGACCTGGACAACTTCAAGGCCATCAATGACACCCTGGGCCACGAGATGGGCGACCGCCTGCTGGTGCAGGTGGCCGCGCGCTTGCGATCGTGCGTGCGTGCCATGGACACCGTGGCACGGCTGGGCGGTGATGAATTTGTGGTGATTCTCCAGCAGCTGCACAGCGCGGAGCCCGAGGCCGCCGTCGAGGCGGAGGCCATTGCCCAGAAGATCATCGCGTCGCTCAACGGGCCCTTTCAGGTGGACAACCGCGAGATACACAGCACCCCGAGCATCGGCATTGCGCTGTTTCGCGACGCAGGGCAGCCGGTGCATGAATTGCTGCAGCGCGCTGACCTGGCCATGTACCAGGCCAAGGCCCAGGGGCGCAACACCTTGTGTTTCTTTGACCCGGCCATGCAGGCGGCCGCCAGTGCACGTTCGGCACTGGAAGGGGATATCCGGCAGGGCCTGCAGCGCGACGAGTTCCTGCTGCACTACCAGCCGGTGGTCAATGAGACAGGCGATGTGCTAGGCGCAGAGGCCCTGGTGCGCTGGATGCATCCGCAGCGCGGCATGGTGCCGCCCGGCGATTTCATCCCCTTGGCCGAACAGACCGGGCTGATCTTGCCCCTGGGGCGACAGGTCATGCGCCTGGCATGTGCGCAACTGGCGCTGTGGGCGGCCATGCCGCACAGCGTCGGCTGGAGCGTGGCGGTGAACGTCAGTGCGCAGGAGTTCCGGCATCCCCACTTTGTGCAGCAGGTGCTGGATGCCCTGCGCGAGTCCGGCGCCAGCCCGCGCCGGCTGAAGCTGGAGCTGACCGAAAGCCTGATGCTGCATGACGTGGAAGACAGCATCCTGAAAATGCAGGCCCTGCGCACCCTGGGGGTGGGGTTTTCGCTCGACGATTTTGGTACGGGCTATTCCTCGCTGGGCTACCTCAAGCGCCTGCCGCTCGACCAGCTCAAGATCGACCAGAGTTTTGTGCGCGATGTGCTCACCGACCCCAACGATGCGGCCATCGCCTGCACCATCATTACGCTGGCAAGCAGCCTGGGGTTGGATGTGGTGGCCGAAGGGGTGGAAACCGAGGGCCAGCGCGCTTTTTTGCTGCGCAACGGCTGCCGGCAGTTCCAGGGCTACCTGTTCGGGCGGCCCGGACCTGTCGATTTGCTATGTAAAATATAGCTATTAGCGCTTTATGGATAAGCGCTAGAGCCGTATTCCATTCATTTTTTCCAGTCCCTTTGGGTACAGGCACTGCGTGAAGCGAGTACCGCCGCGCAAGGGCCGCCCCGCCGCTCAGGGGCTGCCTCCTGCCTTTACCCCCGCAGCAGCTTGTCTTCCGCCAGCGCCAGCGCAGCAGGGTGCCCCGACAGCACCAGCGTATCGCCCGCCGCCAGCAGCGCTTCGGCCACCGCGGCACCCGGATGGCCGTCGCCGCGCCGCAAATTGACCACCCGCACGCCCATCGCCGGCAAGGCCAGCCCGCCCAGCGACTGACCGACGACTTTGGCGCCGGGTGGCAGCGTGACGGTGGACAGGCGCTCCTGGTCGCGCTCGTTCACGGTGTCGTCATCGGCGCCATGGAAGTAGCCGCGCAGCAGGTTGTAGCGCGCATCGCGCTGGTCCTGCACCAGCCGCAGCACCCGGCGCATGGGCACCCCCACCAGTGCCAGTGCGTGGCTGGCCAGCATGAGCGAGCCCTCGATGGCCTCGGGCACCACCTCGGTGGCGCCGGCCTCCTGCAGCTTGTCCAGGTGCAGGTCGTCCTGCGTGCGCACCACCACGGGCACCTGCGGCGCATGGGCGCGCGTGTTGGCCAGCACCTTGAGTGCCGACGGCACGTCCAGATAGGTCACCGCAACCGCGCTGGCGCGCACCAGCCCCGCCGCCATCAGCGCCTGCAGGCGCGTGGCATCGCCATAGACCACGGAATGGCCCGCGGCGGCGGCCTGGCGCACGCGGTCGGGGTCCAGGTCCAGCGCCATGTAGGGAATGCCTTCGCGCTCCAGCATCCGGGCCAGGTTCTGGCCGCAGCGGCCAAAGCCGCAAATGATCACATGCTTGCTGGTGTTGATGGACTTGCGCGCGATGGTGGTCATCTGCAGCGACTGCTGCAGCCAGTCGCTGGCCACCAGCCTCATCACGATGCGGTTGCTGTACAGGATGAGAAACGGCGTGGCCAGCATCGACAGCACCATGGCCGCCAAAATCGGGTTCATGAGCGCCGGCTGCACCAGCCCGTTTTCCAGCGTGAGCGACAGCAGCACAAAGCCGAACTCGCCCGCCTGCGCCAGATACAGGCCGGTGCGCAGCGCCACCCCGGCCGTGGCGCCCATGCCGCGCGCCAGCACCAGGATGAGCACCAGCTTGAGCAGCAGTGGCACCGTGACCAGCACCAGCACCAGCGCCCAGCGGTCCACCAGAATATGCCAGTCCAGCATCATGCCGATGGTGATGAAGAACAGGCCCAGCAGCACGTCGTGGAACGGGCGGATATCGGTGCCCACCTGGTGCCGAAATTCCGTCTCCGAGACCAGCACCCCCGCAATGAAGGCGCCCAGGGCCAGGCTCAGGCCGGCCAGGTCGGTCAGCCAGGCCAGGCCCAGCGTGATCAGCAGCAGGTTCAGCATGAACAGCTCGTCGCTCTTGCGCCGCGCCACCTGCGTGAGCCACCAGCGCATCAGGCGCTGGCCGCCCGTCAGCAGCAGGCCCACCAGCAGCGCGGCCTTGAGCAGCGCCAGCCCCAGCGCCGTGAGCAGGCGGTCGGGCGACGAGCCCAGGGCCGGAATCAGCACCAGCAGGGGCACCACCGCCAGGTCCTGGAACAGCAGGATGCCCATCACGCGCCGGCCATGCTCGCTTTCAAGTTCGGAGCGCTCGGCCATCAGCTTGACGACGATGGCCGTGCTGCTCATGGCCAGCACCCCCGACAGCGCCAGGGCCGACTGCCAGCCCAGCGCCCACACGCCGCCCACCAGGTGCGCCAGCGCCAGCAGCAGCCCGGTGACCACCAGCATGCTCAGCACCACCTGCAGCAGCCCCAGGCCAAACACCTGGCGGCGCATGGCGCGCAGCTTGGGCAGGCTGAATTCGAGCCCGATGGCGAACATCAGGAACACCACCCCGAATTCACCGAGGTGCCGCACCCCTTCCGAGTTCTGCGCCAGCGCCAGCGCATGGGGTCCGATCAGCACGCCCGCGGCCAGGTAGCCCAGCATCGGCGGCAGTTTGAGGCTGCGACACACCACCACCCCCAACACCGCGGCCAGGAGATAAAGCAAGGTCAGCGCGAGTGAGGACATAGACCAATGCTATCCGAGGCCCCGCACCCCGGTCGATAGAATCCGCGCATGACTCCCGCCGCCTTTTCCCCTCTTGATCCGGATCAGGTCCTGCGCCTGGCGCGGGAAACGTTTGACATCGAGGCCGCCGCCCTCACCGGGTTGGCCGCACGCCTGGACGCCCGGTTTGTGCAAGCCGTGCAGCGCGTGCTGCAGACCACCGGGCGCGTGGTGGTCATGGGCATGGGCAAGAGCGGCCACATCGGGCGCAAGATTGCAGCCACCCTGGCGTCCACCGGCACCCCCGCCTTTTTTGTCCACCCCGCCGAGGCCAGTCACGGCGATCTGGGCATGGTGACCGCCGACGACCTGGTGCTGGCCATCTCCAACAGCGGCGAAAGTGGCGAGCTCACGGCGCTGCTGCCGGTGCTCAAGCGCCTGGGCGTGCCCCTGATCGCCATGACGGGCGGCCCGCACTCCACGCTGGCCCGCCACGCCGACCTCACGCTCGACTGCAGCGTGCAGCGCGAAGCCTGCCCGCTGAACCTGGCGCCCACGGCCAGCACCACCGCGCAACTGGCCATGGGCGATGCCCTGGCCGTGGCGTTGCTCGATGCGCGCGGGTTTCGGCCCGAAGACTTTGCCCGTTCGCACCCCGGCGGCGCCCTGGGCCGCAAACTGCTGACGCATGTGAGCGATGTCATGCGCTCGGGCGACGCGGTTCCGCGCGTTTTGCCCGACGCCACCTTCAGCGAGCTGATGCGCGAGATGAGCGCCAAGGGGCTGGGCTCCGCCGCTGTGGTGGACGGCGCGGGGCAGGTGCTGGGCATCTTCACCGACGGCGATCTGCGCCGCCGTATCGAAGCGGGCGCCGACCTGCGCAAGACCACGGCCGCCCAGGTCATGCACGCCCCGCCCCGCCGCATTGCGCCCGACGCCCTGGCGGTCAATGCCGCCGAAATGATGGAAACCCACGGCATCACCAGCGTGCTGGTGGTGGGAGCGACCGGGACGCTGGAAGGCGTGGTCCACATCCGCGACCTGATGCGCGCCAAGGTGATCTGATGAGCGCCAGTTCCTCTACTTTTCCTGCAGCCGACGGCGGGCCCGTGCTGAACTTCGATCCGGCGCTGCTGTTGCAGGCCCAGGGCGTGCGTGTGGCGTTTTTTGATGTGGACGGGGTGCTGACCGATGGCGGCCTGTACATCAGCGAAGCCGGCGAAACGCTCAAGCGCTTCAACACCCTGGACGGGCATGGCCTCAAATTGCTGCAGCAGGCGGGCATCACCCCGGCCGTGATCACCGGCCGCGACTCGGCCCCGTTGCGCTTGCGCCTGCAGGCCCTCGGTGTCGAGCATGCAGTTTTTGGCACCGAAGACAAGCGCCCGGCGGCCGAGCAGATCCTGGCGAAGCTGGGGCTCTCCTGGACGCAGGCTGCCGCCATGGGCGACGACTGGCCGGATCTGCCCGTCATGCGCCGCTGCGCCCTGGCCTGTGCACCCGCCAATGCCCATGTGGAAGTGCGCCATGCCGCGCACCACACCACGCTGGCGCGTGGCGGCGAAGGCGCGGCGCGCGAATTTTGCGACCTGCTGCTGGTGGCCAGTGGCCGCTATGCAGCCCTGCTGGCGGGCTACACGCTATGACCCCGCTGCTGCGCCAGGGCTGGGAGCGGTTTACGCTCTACCTTCCGATCATCCTCATGGGGCTGCTGGCCTTGGGCACCTGGTGGCTGGTGCGCAACGCCCCCGCGCCCATCGCCGCCGCGGCCGCGCCCAGCAACGGCCACCAGCCCGACTATTTCATGAAGGCCTTTTCGGTCAAGAGTTTTGACGCCACCGGGCGGATGCAAAGCGAGGTCAAGGGCGACATGGGGCGGCATTTTCCCGACACGGACACCCTGGAAATCGACAATGTGCGCATGCGCTCGGTGACGCCGCAGGGCGTCGTGACCCTGGCCACGGCCCATCGCGCACTGAGCAATGCCGATGGCTCTGAGGTGCAGCTTTTTGGCAACGCGGTGGTCACGCGCGAGACGCAGCCGCGCCTGGAATTTCGGGGTGAATTCCTACACGCGTTCACCCAGGCCGAGCGTGTGCGCTCCGACCAGCCTGTCGTCCTCATCCGGGGCAACGACCAGTTCACGGCCGATGCCATGGAATATGACAACCTCGATCAGGTGCTGCAACTGCGCGGGCGTGTGCGGGGCGTGCTGATGCCTGCGGCGTCGCGATAAGTCGCCCAACAGCGTGCAGACCGACCCCATGACGGCCCCGCTCGTCTTCATCACGGGCGCCTCCAGCGGCATTGGCCAGGCGCTGGCCCTGCGTTTTCATCAGGGTGGTTATCGGCTGGCGCTGGTGGCACGGCGCACATTTGACATCAAATCATGGGCTAGCGCCCAAGGGATAAGCGCCAGTAGCTATGAAATTTATAGTGCTGATGTGTCGGTGCCTGAAAGCATCATGGCCGCGGGCCGGGACTGCATAGCGCGCCAGGGTCTGCCCGATGTGGTCATTGCCAACGCCGGCATCAGCGTGGGCATGGACACCGCCATCCGTGCCGATATCGACGTTATGGTGCGCACCTTTGCCACCAACAACATCGGCATGGCGGCCACCTTCCAACCGTTTGTGAGCGGTATGGTGCAACGCCGCGGCGGCACCCTGGTGGGTATCGGCAGTGTGGCGGGCATCCGCGGCTTGCCTGGGCATGGGGCTTATTGCGCCAGCAAGGCGGCGGTCATCAGCTATTGCGAAAGCCTGCGCGGCGAGATGCGTCCGCACGGGGTGCGCGTGGTTACGATTTCGCCAGGCTATGTCGACACGCCGCTCACGCGCCACAACCGCTACGGCATGCCGTTCCTGATGCAGGCCGATTGTTTTGCTGACCGCGCCTTCCAGGCCATTGTCGCAGGGGTGAGTTACCGCGTCATTCCCTGGCAGATGGGTGTTGTCGCCAAACTGCTGCGCTTGCTTCCCAACGCGCTGTTGGACGCACTGCTGGCAGGCCGGCCCCGCAAGCACCGCCAGGATGAGGTGGAATAACTGCGGTGGACGACCAAGCCGGTGTGAGGCTTGCTGGCGCCCATCTTGGCAAATTGGCGTCGGGGCGGCATCAGCTCCCGAAACCTGCGGCCATGAAAAAAGCCCCCAAAGGGGCTTCTACCCAACCATCCTGCTGGTGTACGGTTTAGTAGCTGTTGCCGCCACCATAGCCACCACCCCCGCCGCCACTGCGGCCACCGCCATTGCGCGAGCCTGAGCCGTAGGGGCTGCGAAAGCCGCCTTCGCTGCGGCCACCGCCGCCGTAACCGCCGCCATCACCTCGGCCACCGCCGCCACCACCGTATCCACCACCACCGCCGCCTTCACGGCCACCGCCGTAGCTCCCGCCACCGCCATAGCCGCCGCTTCCACCACTGCGGCCACCGCCACCGTATCCGCCGCCACCACCGCCAAAACCACCGCCGCCACTGCGGGGTGGACGGGGTTCCATGGGGCGGGCCTCATTGACGACGATGCCGCGTCCACCCAAAGGCTGGCCGTTCATGCCCTGAATGGCGGCCTGCGCCTCGGCATCGGTGCCCATTTCGACGAAGCCGAAGCCCTTGGAGCGGCCGGTGTCGCGCTCCATCATGACCTTGGCGCTCGTCACGACACCAAATTGGCCAAAGGCCTGTTCCAGATCGCTGTCGCGCACCGAGTACGGCAGGTTGCCGACATACAGTTTGTTGCCCATCACGGGACTCCTCAAAAACACATGAATAAAGCGATGGAGTCCAGAAAACGCAGCCAGCTAATCTCAATGACGCCCTATGCGCGAAACCGACGGATCACCGCAAACCTTTTTAGGCGAGAAAACCCCCGCAGTCACGATATGTCTCACAGTTTTTGAAAAAAGGCAAGTGCTTTGCGCGGTTGTTGCCGCAATGCTGCAGGCATGAAAAAAGGAGCCCTGAGGCTCCTTGTTTTGCCGGTAGCAGGTGCAGGCACCTGCTGAAACGGTCTTAGTAGCTGCTGCGGCCACCGCCGTAACCACCACCACCACCGCCGCCGCTGCGGCCACCACCGTAGCCACCGCCACCACCACCGTAGCCGCCACCACCGTTACCGCCGCCGAAGCCGCCGCTACGGGGAGCGCGTGGCTCCATGGGACGGGCTTCGTTGACCACGAGGTCACGGCCGCCAAAATTGGTGCCATGCACGCCTTGGATGGCGGCTTGGGCTTCAGCATCGCTGCCCATTTCGACAAAGCCGAAACCCTTGGAGCGGCCGGTATCGCGCTCCATCATGACCTTGGCGCTGCCGACCGTGCCGTACTGGCTGAAGGTCTGCTGCAGGTCTTCGTCGCGGAAAGAGTAGGGCAGGTTGCCCACGTAAAGTTTGTTGCCCATGAAGGACTCCTGAAAAAACATGAAAACGCGATGGGAGTCCTACGCAATCAACAAACCTGTGACGACTTCAAAGACGCGAAACTGACCAATCACCGCTAACTTAACTGCTTTCCTGCATTGCAGAAAAGCGAAGCCATTATTAATCACTTTTATGCGCCGCGTGAATATTTATTTCTAAGGAAAAATTTTTCGGGTAGGAAACCTTGGCGGCGGCGGCTGCCGCCGCAGCGGACAGGGCGGCGCACTGCACTAGAATACGGCGGTCTTTGGGGAGTAGCCCGCCTGGCAGCACACCGCGCCGGGGGCAGGCGTCAACACACTTGGGTTCTCACAACCTATGGCGCATGCGGCTTGCATTGAGCTGGGCGAGACCATTGACTGCATGCCGATCCATTGGCCGGAGTCGGGGTGCAGTCAATGCGTTCACCACCCATCCGGCCGGATTGGATACCCCTCCCCATGGAAGCCTTTTTTGTTTCTACCGCCATCGTCGCCCTGGCCGAGATGGGCGACAAGACCCAGTTGCTGGCGCTGGTATTGGCCGCGCGCTTCCGCAAGCCCTGGCCCATCGTTCTGGGCATTCTGGTCGCCACGCTGGCCAACCACGGGCTGGCGGGTGCCGTTGGCGCCTGGGTGACCACGGTCGTGGGGCCGCAGGTCTTGCGCTGGATACTGGGCGCCTCGTTCATCGCCATGGCGGTCTGGATGCTGATTCCGGACAAGCTCGATGAGGGGGATGCCGACGGCACGCCGCGCTGGGGGGTGTTTGGCACCACCCTGGTGGCTTTTTTCCTGGCCGAGATGGGCGACAAGACGCAGATCGCCACCGTCATGCTGGCGGCGCAATACAACGCCTACCTGTGGGTGGTGGCCGGGACCACGCTGGGCATGATGCTGGCCAACGCACCCGTGGTCTGGCTGGGCGACCGCATCACGCGCCTGGTGCCCATTCGCATCGTGCACATTGTGTCGGCGGTGATTTTCGTGGTCCTCGGGCTGGTGGCCATTTTTGCGCCAACCTGATCGACCAGGGCCGCCGTTGGGCGGCCCTTTTGGTATATTTGCCCCACGCGCCGATTTGCCACAGCTTGCGGGCGCTTAATAAATTCTGCTAAAGACCCGTCCGACCTATCCCCGGCCTCGTTTTTAGCGATGCCGGTTTTTTTTATGTCGTTCATTGCCACACCCCAGACCATGCATTTTCCGCAGCTGCTGCCGCTGCAAAGCGGCGCATCGCTGCGCGATTACCACCTGGCCTTCGAGACCTACGGCACGCTCAACGCCGATGCCTCCAACGCCGTGCTGGTCTGCCATGCCCTCAATGCCTCGCACCATGTGGCCGGGGTGTACGAAGGCCAGGACAAGAGCGCGGGCTGGTGGGACAACATGATCGGCCCGGGCAAGCCGGTGGATACCGACAAATTCTTCGTGATCGGCGTGAACAACCTGGGCTCGTGCTTTGGTTCCACCGGCCCCATGCACCTGCACCCCGACACGGGAGAGGTGTACGGCGCCGATTTTCCCGTGGTGACGGTGGAAGACTGGGTCAACGCGCAGGCCCGGCTGCTCGACCGCCTGGGCGTCACCCAGCTGGCGGCGGTGCTGGGCGGCAGTCTGGGTGGCATGCAGGCCCTGAGTTGGACACTGCAATACCCCGAGCGCGTGCGCCACGCCGTGGTGGTGGCCAGCGCGCCCAACCTTACGGCCGAGAACATTGCCTTCAACGAGGTGGCACGCCGCGCCATCGTGACCGACCCCGATTTCCACGGCGGCCACTTTTACCGGCATGGCGTAATCCCCCAGCGCGGCCTGCGCATCGCCCGCATGATCGGCCACATCACGTACCTGAGCGACGACGTGATGAACGAGAAATTCGGCCGCAGTCTGCGTGCCCCCACGCTCCCCGCTTCGCGTGGTTCGCTGCCCCCCGAGGGGGCTGGTCCGGCTCGGGGCGGCCCAGCGCCGGACCTGCGCGACTACCTTTACAGCACCCAGGACATTGAGTTCCAGATCGAGAGCTACCTGCGCTACCAGGGCGACAAGTTCAGCGAGTATTTCGACGCCAACACCTACCTGCTGATCACGCGCGCGCTCGATTACTTTGACCCGGCGCGCGGCCATGGTGGCGACCTGACCCAGGCCCTGGCGCGTGCCACGGCGAAATTCCTGCTCATCAGCTTCACCACCGACTGGCGTTTTTCTCCCCGGCGCAGCCGCGAGATCGTCAAGGCCCTGCTCGACAACCGCCGCCACGTCAGTTATGCCGAAATCGACGCCCCCCACGGGCATGATGCCTTTTTGCTCGATGACGCCCGCTACATGAGCGTCATGCGCTCGTATTTCGATAGCATTGCAAAGGAGTTCGCATGACCGAGAAAACCACGATGCAGGCCATTGCCCGCATGGTGCCGCCCGGCTCGCGCGTGCTGGACCTGGGCTGTGGCGACGGCGCCCTGCTGTCCTACCTGCAGCGCGAGCGCGGGTGCAGCGGCTACGGCATCGAGATTGATGACGCCAACGTGCTGGCCTGCGTGCAGCGCGGGGTGGACGTGATCCAGCTCAACCTCGACGAAGGCCTGGCGATGTTTGGCGACAACTCGTTTGACGTGGTGCTGCAGATCGACACCCTGCAGCACCTGCGCAACGCCGAGGTCATGCTGCGCGAAACCGCGCGCGTGGGGCGCACCGGCGTGGTGGCTTTCCCCAATTTTGCGCACTGGCCCAACCGCCTGTCGGTGCTGCGCGGGCGCATGCCCGTCACGCGCCGCCTGCCCTACCAGTGGTACGACACGCCCAACATCCGTGTCGGCACCTACAAGGATTTCGAGGTGCTGGCGCTTAAGAACAATTTGCGCGTGATCGACGCGTTCGGCCTGCAGGACGGGCGCGCTGTGCGCTGGTGCCCGAACGCGCGGGCGGGCACTGCGGTGTTCCATTTCGAGCACGCCTGATTCCCAGCACCGGGTTGCCGCCCCACGGGGTTGGGAATTGATTTGCTATCAATAACAGAGCTGTTTGCGTTTACTGCATAAGCGTAAAAGCCTGTTTTTCCTCAAATTTGCATGGTGCGTCGTCAACGGGCTGGCACCAACGCGCCGGTACGCGACACTGCGTAAGGGAATGCGTTAATGAATGTAACTACGCCCCTGTCTTAGAGTGGGAGCAGACCGGCACAGCCGGCTTCATGCATTCATTTTCCGGAGACAACCCTTATGGCAGCATCCCTTGCCAATAACCGTTCTGTGGCGCGCCAGGTCACCTTGATGGCCATTGGTCTGGTGGCGCTGGTGCTGGTGCTGGTGGGTCTGGCGATCGCGGTTCTTACCGAGCGCAGCACCCGTGCCGAAGTGGTCGGTAGCGTGGGCAACACGGCCCAGAGCGTGGCGCAATCGATTGACGCGGCCGACGCCACCAACCGCGAGCTCGTGCAGCTCACCATGCGGGGCTTTCAGCGCTATTTCGAGGCCAACATGCAGCTCGACGAAGGCACGGGCGAGTTGCGCAGCTTTGGTGCGCTGGTCAATGATGACCACGGCTCGGTGGACAAGTTCGCCAATGAAACGGGCGGCATTGCGACCGTATTTGCACGCAAGGGTGACGACTTCGTGCGCGTGACGACCTCGGTCAAGAACGACAAGGGCGAGCGCCAGCAAGGCACGCTGCTTGAGCGCGACAGTGCGGCCTACCAGCGCGTGAAGACGGGCGAGCCCTATGTGGGCCGCACCGTGGTCAACGGCAAGCCCTACATGGGCTATTACGTTCCGTCCAAGGACAGCACCGGCAAGGTGATTGCCTTGCTGTTTATCGCCAACGACGTGAGCGTGTTCGAGACCATGCTGGAAAAACAGGTGGCGCAGACGCGCTTTTTCGACAACGGTGGCACCTATGTGATCGATCCAGGCAAGTCGCTGGCCGATGCGGTGTTTGTGGCCCACCCCACGGCGCGCGGCAAGAAGGTGCTGGAGGCCTATCCCCAGGACCGTGCGTTCTTTGACGCGCTGGCCACGGCCGACGGCGGCTATGTGCGCCAGGCGGCGCCGGTGCTGGGCGGGCAGTCGTCCGACCCTTGGGCGCTGGCGCGCAAGACGCGGGCCGATGGCTGGTGGGTGGTGGCCGAGGTGCCCGACGCCGAGGCCATGGGCGGCAACGCCGCGTCACGCTGGCCGTGTGGTGCCTGATGGCGGTGGCGGTGGCGCTGCTGGCGGTGGGGTTGTTCATGATGCTGCGCCGCGGCGTGAGCCGGCCCCTGCAGGGGCTCACCAAAGCCATCACGCTGGTGGCCCAGGGCGACCTGACCGAGGCCTTCCACACCACGCGGCGCGACGAGATTGGCGCCCTGGTGCACGAGGTGGAGGGCATGCGCCAGCGCTATGTGCAGATGCTGCAGCAGGTGCGCACGGCGGTGGACAGCATCACCACGGCCAGCGCCGAGATCGCCAGCGGCAACCAGGATCTGTCGGCACGCACCGAGGCCACGGCCAGCAGCCTGGCCCAGACCGCGCAAAGCATGGAACAGCTTACCGCCACGGTGCGCCAGTCGGCCGACGCAGCCCAGCAGGCCAACCAGCTGGCCAGCTCGGCCGCCGAGGTGGCGGCGCGCGGTGGCCGGGTGGTGGGCGAGGTCGTCACCACCATGGGCGACATCAACCAGAGCTCGCGCAAGATCGCCGACATCATCGGCGTGATCGACTCCATTGCCTTCCAGACCAACATCCTGGCGCTCAACGCCGCGGTGGAAGCGGCCCGGGCCGGCGAGCAGGGCCGTGGCTTTGCCGTGGTGGCCGGTGAGGTGCGTTCGCTCGCCGGGCGAAGCGCCGAGGCCGCCCGCGAGATCAAGCAGCTCATCGGCGCGTCGGTCGAGCGGGTTGAATCGGGCGCACGCCTGGTGCAGAACGCCGGCACCACGATGGACGAAATCGTCGGCTCGGTCCAACGCGTGGGCGACATCATTGGCGAGATCACCGCGGCGTCCAGCGCGCAGTCCGAGGGCATCGGCCAGGTCAACATCGCCGTGAACCAGCTCGACCAGATGACGCAGCAGAACGCCGCGCTGGTGGAAGAGTCGGCCGCAGCCGCCCACAGCCTGCGCGAACAGGCCACGCGCCTTGCCGATGCGGTGCAGGTGTTCAAGCTGTCGGGCGGTGACGCGGCCGGGCACATTGCCCTGCCGGGCGCCGTATAGGAGATTCCCCCGCGCAGGGTGTTGACGCCACGGCCCTGACCCCCTGATCACTACAGCGGGCCAGCCCCACCAGAGTTGCCCTGCCTTGCGGTGGCGAGCCTGCTGCACCGCGCCGTCGCAGGCCGCAATCCCAAGACCGCTCCGGTATCTCTCCATTGAGCCGTGGCGCCGGCGGGCGCGTTGTGGTCGAATGCGGTTTTCGAATTGCCGCTGGAGCCCGCCCATGAACGCCCGTGTCCCTTCCCAAGTCCTTCAACCTGCGCTGGCGCTGGAGCGGGTCAGCCAGGCGTGGGACAACGACATCCTGCGCCAGCTCACCGAATACATCGCCATCCCGGCCAAGTCGCCCACTTTTGCCCCCGACTGGGCGCAGCTGGGGCTGCTTGACACCGTGGTGCGCAACGCCGCCGCCTGGGTCGAGGCGCAAAAAGTGGCCGGCCTGCGGCTGGAGATCGTGCGCCTGCCCGGCCGCACCCCGGTGCTGTTCTTCGAGATCGAGGCCACCGAGCCCGCCGCCCACCAGACGGTGCTGATGTACGGCCACCTGGACAAGCAACCCGAGTTCTCCGGCTGGCGCAGCGACCTGGGCCCCTGGACGCCCAAATACGAAGACGGCAAGCTTTACGGCCGCGGCGGTGCCGACGATGGCTACGCCGTCTATGCCAGCATTGCAGCGGTGCAGGAACTGAAGCGCCAGGATGTGCCGCACCCCCGCATCGTGGGCCTGATCGAAACCTGCGAGGAAAGCGGCTCGCGCGATTTGCTGCCCACCATCGACACCCTGCGCGCCCGCCTGGGCGATGTGGGGCTGGTGATCTGCCTGGACAGCGGCGCCGGCAACTACGACCAACTGTGGCTCACCACCAGCCTGCGCGGCATGGCCAGCGGCACGCTCAAGGTCGAGATCCTGACCGAGGGCGTGCATTCGGGCGATGCCTCGGGCCTGGTGCCCTCGTCGTTTCGCATCATGCGCCAGGTGCTCGACCGCCTTGAAGACAGCGCCACCGGCCGCCTGCTGCCCGCCAGCTTTCACTGCGAGGTGCCCGCCGACCGCCTGGCCCAGGCCCGCGCCACGGCTGCCATCCTGGGCGAAGAGGTGTACAAGCGCTTTCCGTGGGCGCACTACGACTGCGGCGGCTCTACCCAGTTTGCGCTGCCCACCACCACCGACCCACTGCAGGCGCTGCTCAACCGCACCTGGGCGCCCACGTTGAGCGTGACCGGTGCCGAAGGCTTTCCGGCACTGCAAGATGCCGGCAACGTGCTGCGCCCCTATACCGCCTTCAAGCTCAGCCTGCGCCTGCCGCCGCTGGTGGATGCCGCCCAGGCCGTGCAACAGCTCAAAGCCCTGCTCGAAGACAACGCGCCCTACCAGGCCCGGGTCACTTTTGAAAACGGCGGCGGCGCTACGGGCTGGAATGCCCCGGCCACCACGCCGTGGTTCGAGCAGGCGCTCAACGCGGCCTCGCAGGCGCATTTTGGCGCGCCCTGCGGCTACATCGGCCAGGGCGGCACCATCCCGCTGATGAACATGCTCAGCGAGGGCTTTCCGAAGGCCCAGATGATGGTGTGCGGCGTACTCGGCCCCAAGAGCAATGCGCACGGCCCCAACGAGTTTTTGCATGTGCCTTATGCCAAGCGTCTCACCGCCTCGGTGGCCCAGGTGATCGGCGCCATGGCACAGCAGGCCGCAGCACAGGCCACTGCCGCCTGAGCATCGACCGCTGGGGCGCGTGCGCGCTGCGCAGGCCCGCCCCGGCCGCTCCCGTTTCCCCTGCTGTCTGCTGGAACCTCCACTGCAACGCGTGCTGCCAGTGCCGCCCGCGCTGCGTGCCACACTGGCCCAACCCTTGCCCGACCGATGTCTGACACCATTGTTTCCACCTTGAGCACCCTGACGACCCTCACCGCGGCAGATGGCGAAAACCTGGCGGTGCAGGACTGGCCCCTGACAGAGGGCGCAACCCGCGGCACCGTGCTGCTGGTGCATGGCCTGGGTGAGCATGTGGGGCGCTACGACGCCGTGGCACAGCGCCTCAATGCCTGGGGCTTTGCCGTGCGGGGCTACGACCAGTATGGCCATGGCGAGTCGGGCGGCCCGCGCGGCGGCCTCACCGGCGACATGCGCCTGCTGGAGGATCTGGCCGACATGGTGGACGCCACCCGTGCCCGCATGGCGCCAGGCGAGCCGCTGGTGCTGCTGGGCCACAGCATGGGCGGGCTGGTTGCGGCGCGCTTCGTGTCGATGCACCTGCGGCCGGTGGATGCGCTGGTGCTCTCGTCCCCCGCCCTGGACCCGGGGCTCAATGCCGTGCAAAAGCTGCTGCTGGCCACGCTGGCGCGCATCCTGCCCAACCTGCGCGTGGGCAACGGGCTCGATGCGCAATATCTCTCGCACGACCCGGCCGTGGTGGCCGCCTATCTGGCCGATCCGCTGTGCCACGACCGCATCAGCGGCCGCCTGGCCCGGTTCATCGCCGACGGCGGGCCCGCCACGGTGGCGCGGGCCGCGCACTGGAGCGTGCCCACCCTGCTGATGTGGGCCGGAGCCGACAGGCTGGTCAACCCCGCGGGCAGCCGGGCATTTGCCGCTGCGGCGCCCCGGGGCATGGTGCAGTCACAGCGCTTTGAGCCCTTGTTCCACGAGCTGTTCAACGAAAGCCCCGACCTCGCCGCGCCGGTGTTTGCGCTGCTGCGCCAGTGGCTGCTGCAGCGCTGTCCGGCCGTGGGCTGACGGGCCTCAGCGCTGCACACCCCAGCGCCGCACCGTCAGGCGCTCCAGCGTGTGAAAGCCCAGGCTTTCCACCAGCAGGCCGATGATGATGACCAGTGCCAGGCCGGCAAACACCTTGTCGGTGTAGAGCTCATTGCGGTTCTGGAAGATGTACCAGCCCAGGCCCCCTTTGCCCGACGATGCGCCAAACACCAGCTCGGCCGCGATCAGCGTGCGCCAGGCAAAGGCCCAGCCGATTTTCAGCCCCGACAGAATGGACGGCAGCGCCGCTGGCACCAGGATCTGCAGCACATAGCGGATGCCGGTGAGGCCGTAGTTGCGCCCCGCCATGCGCAGCGTCTCGGGCACCGCCTGAAAACCCGCGTAGGTGTTGAGCGCCAGCGGCCACAGCACCGAATGGATCAGCACGAATACCAGGCTGCCTTGCCCCAGCCCGAACCACAACAGCGCTAGCGGCAGCAGCGCAATGGCTGGCAGCGGGTTGAGCATGGACGTGAGCGTGGACAGCAGGTCGCGCCCGAACTGCGTGGACACTGCCAGCGTCGTCAGCACGAAGGCGCCCACGATGCCCGCGAAATAGCCCTTGAGTAGCACCGACAGCGAGATGGCCGCTTTTTGCAGCAGCTCGCCCGTGGCCAGTCCTTCGACAAGCGCCTTGGCCGTTTGCACAAACGTGGGCAGCAACAGGTCGTTGTCCTGCCAGCGGGCGGTTACTTCCCAAAGTGCCGCCAGCACCGCCAGGATGACAAACTTGCGCACCCAGGCCTGCTGCCAGATGCGGGCCGCCAGCGGCAGGGGTTGCTCGGGGGCGATGCTGCCCAGCGGCTCCAGTCCGCGTTCGATTTCGGGGCGCACGGGCGGGGTGAGCGGTGGCTGGAGCGCCAGCGAAGGCACGGGCGATGGGAAGGTGGTGCTCATACGGAAATCCGGAAAGGCAGGTGGCCCGGTGCAGGGGGCGGGCGCTGGGCGATCTGCGCCGCATCGGCGGCAACCGATCCGGGCACGGCGCCGGGTTCGTCGAACAGCAGTCGATGGATGCGCTGCGCCGTGGCCTGGAACTCAACGCCGCCCAGGCTGTGCAGGCCAAACAGGTGGCTGTTGATCTCGGCACGCAGGCGCCCCGGGTGCGGCGAGAGGATGGCGATGCGGTTGCCCACCACCAGCGCCTCTTCAATCGAGTGCGTGACAAAGATCAGCGTGAAGCGGAACTCGTCCCACAGGCCCAGCAGCTCTTCCTGCATGCGCCGGCGCGTGAGCGCGTCGAGGGCGGCAAAGGGCTCGTCCATCAGCAGCACGCGCGGCTGCATGGCCAGCGCGCGGGCAATCGCCACGCGCTGCTTCATGCCGCCCGAGAGCTGGTGCGGGTGCACGTCGGCAAACGGGGTGAGGCCCACCTTGTCGATGTAAAGCGCCGCGCGCTCGGCCGCCTCGGCCCGGCCCACGCGCCGCGAGGCCAGCAGCGGGAACATGACGTTGTCGCGCACCGTTTTCCACGGCGGCAGTTGATCGAACTCCTGGAACACGACCACGCGATCCGGCCCCGGCCGCGTGACGGCCTGGCCATCGAGCAGGATGCGACCCTCGCTCGGCGCGATGAACCCGGCCACCGCCTTGAGCAGCGTGGACTTGCCGCAGCCCGAGGCGCCCAGCAGCACGAAGCGGTCGCCCGCGTGCACGTCGAACGAGACGCGGTGCGTGGCGCGCACCACACGCGCATCGGTGCGGTAGTCGATGCTGACGCCGTCCACCTGCAGCAGCGGTGCCTCCAGCGCGGGCGTGGCCCCGGGCGCGGGTGCTGGCGTTTGCGCGGGTCGGGCAGGCAGGCCCACCAGGCCTTGCTGGCGCGAGCGGTGGCGAATCCAGTGGGGCCAGGGCATGGTGGCGATCAGTTGCCGCCCGCGGTCAGGGCGTCGTCAAAAAAGTAGTCCTTGAGCGCGGTGGGCTGGTTCTTGATGGCGCCCACGCGGTGCAGGAACTGACCCAGGCCCAGCGTGTTCTCGGGTTTCACCTTGAACTGCACCTCGGGGTTCTTGATGATGTTCAGCAGCAGCTTGCGGTCGGTGTTGCCGCCCGACACCTTGAGGTAGATGTCGGCCGCCTTTTCGGGGTTGGCGGTGACGAACTTGGCCGCCTCGTCGAGTGCATCGACAAAGGCCTTGTAGGTCTTGGGGCTCTCGGCGCGGAATTTTTCGGTGGCGTAGAGCACCGTGGCCGAGGCGGGGCCGCCCAGCACGTCGTGGGACTTGAGCACGATGTGCGCATTCGGGTTGCCGGCCAGGGCCTGGTCCTGGAACGGCGGGTTGCCGAAATGGGCGTTGATCTCGGTGCCGCCCTTGATGATGGCGGCGGTGGCGTCCGGGTGCGGCACGGCCACCTGCAGCTTGTCGAGGCGGTTGTATTCCTTCTCGCCCCAAAGCTTGGCCGAGGCCAGTTGCAGCACGCGCGACTGCACTGAAACGCCGACGGCCGGCAGCGCAATGCGGTCCTTGTCGGTGAAGTCGGCAATGGTCTTCACGGCCGGGTTGTTGCTGACCAGGTAATAGGGGAAATTGCCCAGCGAAGCCACGCCCTTGACGTTCTGCTTGCCCTTGGTGCGGTCCCACAGGGTGAACAGAGGGCCCACGCCGGCGCCGGCAATGTCGATGTTGCCCGACAGCAGCGCATCGTTCACCGCCGAGCCGCCCGACAGCTTGAGGAAGTCCACCTTGATGTCCACCCCGGCTGCCTTGCCGTGTTTTTCAATCAGCTTTTGTTCCTGCGCCACGTTGAGCAGCAGATAGACGATGCCGAACTGCTGGGCAATGCGCAACTGGCCTTCGGCGGCATGCGCCGGGGCCGACAAGCCCAGGCCCGCCGTGAGCAGGCCCGCAGCAGTGAGCACGGCGGCCGTCTTGCGGCCCAAGGTGCGGCGGGTGAAAAGGCGGCGGGTGGGGTGGGTCATGGCAGGGCTTTCGGTGGAATAAAAGTAAAAAATGCCTATGGCGCTTATGGGATAAGCGCTAGCAGCTATAAAAAATGAAGTGCCTCAGAAAGGCAGATCGCCTTCGATGGTGGTGCGGTAGAGCTTGCGGCGCTCGGTGTCGGGGGTGCCCGTGGCCAGGTGCTGCACCGAGCGGTTGTCCCAGAACACCAAGTCATGCGGCTGCCAGCGGTGGCGATAGACGAATTCGGGCTTTACGCTGGCAGCAAACAGCTGGGCCAGCAGGTCGCGGCTTTCGTCTTCGGGCAGGCCCACGATGCGCGTGGTGAAGTGCTCGCTGACAAACAGCGCCTTGCGCGCGGTTTCGGGGTGGGTGCGCACCACGGGGTGCACGGCAGGCTTGACCTCATCGATCTGCGCCTGTGTCAGCGCGGGGCGCCAGGGGCTCTTTGCGCGCAGCTCGTCGTAGCGGGCCAGGTAGCTGTGCTCGGCCTGCAACGGGGCGATGGTTTTTTTCAGCGCCTCGGGCAAGGCGTCGTAGGCCGCGTGCTGGTCGGCAAACAGGGTGTCGCCGCCCACGGCAGGCAGTTCCTGGGCGTGTAGCAGTGAACCCAGGCTGGGCACGACCTTGTACGACAGGTCGGAGTGCCAGAAATGGCCCGCATCCCCCAGGCCGATGGGCTGGCCGTTTTCCTTGATGTTGGACACCACCAGGATCTCGGGGTGGCCCGCGAGCTGGAAGTTCTTCAGTACATGGATCTGCAGCGGCCCAAAGCGGCGGCTGAAGTCGATGTGCTGGCGCGGCGTGATGCGCTGGTTGCGAAACACCAACACATGGTGGTGCAGGTGCGCCTGGTGCAGGCGCGCAAAGTCATCGGCGGTCAGCGCTTGCGCCAGATCGAGCCCCAGCACCTCGGCCCCCAGCGGGCCGGCCGCATCGGCGACGGGGCGGATTTCAAAGGTTTGCGATGCGGGGGTGGCAGCCACCGGGGTGGCGGCATCACCAGCGGACAGAACAGCAGACATGGGCGACTTCTCACGACACCGGCGCCAAACCGGGGCCGCCGATGCGGCCCGGGCGGGTCAGTGCGAATGAAGTCTAGGGAAGGCGCCCGGCGGTGAAAACCACGTTTTTCGCGCTTGCAAATGACAAAAACAAATATCGATGGCGGTCTAGGGCGTTGACGCCACCCGCGCCCGGCGCTGACGCAATGCCAGCCACAGCAAGGCCGCGCCGGTGACCGCAATGGGCGCCAGCGGGCCATGTTTGAGAAGCGTCCAGCCCTGGGTGGTGACCAGCACGCCCGAGAACAGCGAGCTCACGGCCAGCGTGGCAAACACGCAGAAGTTGATGGCCGCCTGGGCGCGGTCTTTTTCTTCAGGGCGGTAGGCCGTCACGGCCAGCGCCGTGCTGCCGGTGAACAGAAAATTCCAGCCCACCCCCAGCATGAACAGCGCAATGCCGAAGTGGTGCAAGTCCACCCCCAACAGCGCGACGGCCACGCAGGCCAAGGTTCAGCAGCACGCCCGCCCCCATGATGGGCAGCTCGCACCAGCGCTTGATGGCGATGAAGACCACGTTGTTGGTCAGCAAAAGGCCCTGGCACAAGGCCAGCAGCCAGAGGTTTTTGTTCATGGCGGTAGGGCGTTGGGGAGAGGGTGACGGGGCGCATGAACGCGATGCCAGTGGCCCGAAGGCATGGCCTGCGTCAAAGCCCGACTGTATTCGTCTGGAATTGTGCCCTGCAGTTGACGAAGATCAGCCGCCGCACGGTTCCACATCGCTAAGGTGCCGCCAGTGCCGTGGCTCCACGCCCGGAGCCGGCTATTGATTGCTTGTGATGGAATCCTTGAACCCGATTGCGGCGCCCCCTGCGGCGCCTGCCCTTGAACTGGTCTGCCCCGCCGGCAGCCTGCCCGCCCTGAAGGCTGCGGTGGACAACGGTGCCAACTGCGTCTATCTGGGTCTGCGCGACGCCACCAACGCGCGCAACTTTGCCGGACTGAACTTTGACGAGGCGGCTATCGCCAACGGCATCCGCTACGCGCATGAGCGCGGCTGCAAAGTCTTCATGGCGCTCAACACCTACCCGCAGGCGTCCGACCCCGCACCCTGGCGCAGCGCCATGGACAAGGCGGTGGATCTGGGTGTGGACGCCGTCATTCTGGCCGACCCCGGGCTCATGCACTACGCGGCGCAGCGCCATCCCCAGCTGCGCCTGCACCTGTCGGTGCAAGGCTCGGCCACCAACTACGAGGCCATCAACTTCTACCGCGAGCAGTTCGGCATCGTGCGGGCCGTGCTGCCGCGCGTGCTGTCGATGGAGCAGGTGCGCCAGGTCATCGACAAGACCGCGGTGGAGATCGAGGTGTTCGGCTTTGGCAGCCTGTGCGTGATGGTCGAGGGGCGCTGCGCGCTGTCGTCGTACGTCACGGGCGAATCCCCCAACACGCACGGCGTGTGCTCGCCGCCCAAGGCCGTGCGCTGGCAGGAGACGCCGCAGGGCCGAGAGTCGCGCCTGAATGGCGTGCTGATCGACCGCTATGCGCCCGGCGAAAACGCCGGCTACCCCACCCTGTGCAAGGGCCGGTTCGACGTGGGGGACGACGAGAACTACTACGCCATCGAAGAGCCCACCAGCCTCAACACACTGGAGCTGCTGCCCCAGTTGCTCAAGATCGGCGTGCGCGCCATCAAGATCGAAGGCCGCCAGCGCAGCCCGGCCTATGTGGCGCAAGTCACCCAGGTCTGGCGCGAGGCCATGGACCAGTGCCTGGCCAACCCCCACCGCTACGCCCCCAAGACCACCTGGATGGCAAGCCTCGACCAAGTGGCAGAAGGCCAGCAGCACACGCTGGGTGCCTACCACCGGCCCTGGAAATGACGCACCCCGGAGACCGCACCATGAAACTATCCCTGGGACCGCTGCTGTATTACTGGCCGCGCGAAACCATCTTTGCGTTCTACGAGGCCATGGCCGCCACGCCGCTCGATGTCGTGTATCTGGGCGAGACGGTGTGCTCGCGCCGCCACGAACTGCGCCTGACCGACTGGCTGGACATCGCCCGCATGCTGCAGGACGCCGGCAAGCAGGCCGTGCTGTCCACGCAGGTGCTGATCGAGTCGGGCTCGGACGTGAGCGTGCTGCACAAGATCGCTGACAACGCGGACTTCACCGTCGAGGCCAACGACATGGGCGCGGTGCGCTGCCTGTCGGGCCAACCGACAAGTCGGCCCTTTGTGGCGGGCCCGCACCTCAACCTGTACAACGCACCCTCGCTGCAATGGATGGCGCAGCTGGGCGCCAGCCGCTGGGTGATGCCGCTGGAGATGGCGCAGGATGCGCTGGCCGCCATGCTGGTGAATCGCCCTGCGGGCCTGGAAACGGAAGTGTTCGCCTACGGGCGCATGCCGCTGGCCTACTCGGCGCGCTGCTTCACGGCGCGCCACTGCAACCTGCCCAAAGACGACTGCCGCTTCAGCTGCCTGGAGCATGCCGACGGCCTGACGCTGCGCACCCGCGAGAGCGAGGACTTCCTCATGCTCAACGGCACGCAGACGCAATCGGCCCGGGTCTACAACCTGGCCAACGAGCTGGCCGCGATGCGCGCCATGGGCGTGGACCTGGTGCGGCTGAGCCCGCAGTCGCAGCACATGGCGCAGATCATTGCGCTGTTCGATGAAGCTCGGCGCCTGGCGCAGCCTGGCGGCGCAGACTTTGTGTTGCGCATGCAGCCTTTCATGCCCGACCAGCCCTGCAACGGTTACTGGTTCGGCCGTCCTGGTCTGGAGCAGGGGCACGCCGGTGCCACCGCACCCGGCCTCTGATTGACATCGTGCTTTTCTACCTGGCCCGCGTGCCACCCCCACACCATGGCTGCTTCTTCTGATTTTTTGGTTCCCTCACCGGTGGGGGCCTTGCTGTCGCGCCTGCCCGCCTACCCCGGCTCGCTGCTGCTGGTGACGGCGCTCAACCTGGCACTGGCCCGGCATCTGCCCGCCGATGTGGGGCAGCTGATGCTGCACAAGAAAATGCGCGTGCAGGTGCGCGATGCGCGCCTGGTGTTCGACTTTGCCTGGACAGGCCAGCGCTTTGCGCCCCGCGCCCCGCTGGTTGCCCCTGAGGTCGCCGATCTGACGCTGAGCGCCACCGCCCACGACTTTTTGCTGCTGGCCCAGCGCCAGCAAGACCCCGACACGCTGTTTTTCAACCGCCGCCTGTCGATGGAGGGCGATACCGAGCTGGGCCTGGTGGTGAAGAACGCGCTCGATGCCATCGAGCTGCCCGTGCTGGACCCGCGCCAGTGGGTGCCGTTGCTGTCACCGCGCCAGGTGCTGGGCCACCTCCGGCAGCGCATCGACTCCGCTTCGCACACCACAGGAGGATGACCATGGCCGCCGATCCGAACCACCCCCTCGTCTATTCCTGCTCGGGCTGCTCCAGCGCCGCGCAGCTGGCCAACCATGTCGCGCTGCAGCTCGATCGGCGCGGCGTGGCCGAGATGTCGTGCATCGCCGGTGTGGGCGGCGATGTGCCGCACCTCATGAAAACCGTGCGCTCGGGTCGGCCCATCATCGCGCTCGACGGCTGCCCGCTGGTGTGCGTCAAAAGCACGCTGGCGCGCCACGGCATTGCGCCCGACCGGCATTACCAGTTGCAGCAATACGGCGTGAAAAAGCGCACGCACGAAGATTTCGACCCGGTGCAGGCCGCGCTGGTGCTGGAGCAGGTCGAGGCCGACCAGCAGGCGCAGCCCTTGGCTCGCTCTGTCGCCGTGGAACCCTCGCATGGCTGATGTTGCCCACACCCGCCGCATCATCGTCGCCATCTCGGGCGCCAGCGGCGCCGTGTATGGCGCGCGCCTGCTGCAGGTGCTGCAGGGCCAGAGCGGCATCGAGACGCACCTGGTTGTCTCGGACGTGGGCTGGCGCAACCTGCAGCACGAGCTGGACATGGACCGCCCCGCCGTCGAGGCCCTGGCGCACCGCGTGCACGATGTGGCCAACGTGGGCGCGGCCATTGCGAGTGGCTCGTTCCAGTGCCACGCGATGGTGGTGGCGCCGTGTTCCATGCGCACGCTGGCCGCCATTGCGCATGGTCTGGCCGACAACCTGCTCACGCGTGCGGCAGACGTAGCGCTCAAGGAACGCCGCCGTCTGGTGCTGATGGTGCGCGAGTCGCCGCTGCACCTCACGCACCTGCGCAACATGGTGGCCGTGACCGAGATGGGCGGCATCATCTGCCCGCCGCTGCCCGCCTTCTACCTGCGCCCGCAGACCGTGGGCGAAGTGGTGGACTACAGCGTGGCGCGCGTGCTCGACCTCATCGACGTGCCCCACGACCTGGCGCCGCGCTGGCAGGGGCTGGCGCCAGATACTCCTTAATTGATAGCTGCTAGCGCTTGATGGATAAGCGCTAGAGGCCAATTTCATTCAAATTCTGGACCTGACATGGCCTACAGCGACCTGCGCGACTTCATGGCCCAGCTCGAAGCCACGGGCGAGCTGCGCCGCGTGGCGGAACCCGTATCGCCCCACCTGGAGATGACCGCGCTGAGCGACCGCGTGCTGCGCGCGGGCGGCCCGGCGCTGCTGTTCACCCAGCCCACGGGCCACCGCATGCCGGTGCTGACCAACCTGTTTGGCACGACAGCCCGCGTGGCCCGCGCCATGGGCGTGCCCGACCTGCGCGGCGTGCGCGCCCTGGGCACCTTGCTCGCCACGCTGAAGGAGCCCGAGGCGCCGAAAGGCTTCAAAGACATGCTGGGCATGGGCCAGCTGCTCAAGACCCTGTGGAACATGGCGCCGTACACCGTGGCGCGCGGCGCGCCCTGCCAGCAGGAGGTGTGGGAAGGCCCCGATGTCGATCTGGCCCGCCTGCCCGTGCAGCACTGCTGGCCGGGCGACGTGGCCCCGCTCATCACCTGGGGCCTGACCATCACGCGCGGGCCGCGCAAGGCGCGGCAAAACCTGGGCATCTACCGCCAGCAGGTGGTCGGGCGCAACCAGGTCATCGTGCGCTGGCTGGCGCACCGGGGCGGCGCGTTGGACTTTGCCGACCACTGCGCCGCACACCCCGGCCAGCCCTACCCCGTGGCCGTGGCGCTGGGGGCCGACCCGGCCACGCTGCTCGGTGCCGTCACGCCCGTGCCCGATGCCTTGAGCGAATACCAGTTTGCCGGCCTGCTGCGCGGCGCGCGCACCGAGGTGGTGGCGGCACTGGGCGTGCCCCTGCAAGTGCCCGCCACCGCCGAGATCGTGCTCGAAGGCCACATCCAGCCCGATGCCACCCACGCGAGCGGCTGGCAGCACGCGCTGGAAGGGCCGTATGGCGACCACACCGGCTACTACAATGAATGCGCCGAGTTCCCCGTGCTCACCATAGACCGCATCACGCAGCGCCGGGACGCGATCTACCACAGCACCTACACCGGCAAGCCGCCCGACGAGCCCGCCGTGCTGGGCCTGGCGATGAACGAGCTGTTCATCCCGCTGCTGCAAAAGCAGTTCCCCGAGATCGTGGACTTCTACCTGCCGCCCGAAGGCTGCAGCTACCGAATGGCGGTGGTCAGCATCCGCAAGGCCTACGCAGGCCACGCGCGGCGCGTGATGATGGGCGTGTGGAGCCACTTGCGCCAGTTCATGTACACCAAGTTCATCGTGGTGGTGGATGCCGATGTGGACGTGCGCAATTGGAAAGACGTGATCTGGGCCATCACCACCCGCATGGACCCGGCGCGCGATACCATGATGGTGGAGCACACCCCCATCGACTACCTGGACTTCGCCTCGCCCGTGAGCGGCCTGGGCAGCAAGATGGGGATGGATGCCACGAACAAGTGGCCCGGCGAAACCCAGCGCGAGTGGGGCCGCCCCATGGCCATGGACGCTGCCGTGCAGGCGCGCATGGACGCGCTCTTCGCAGCGCTCGGTTTTTAGCGCGCCAAGGCCGTAGGCCCTGCGTCAACGCGGCATTCCGGTCATTCTGCGCGGGCCAAGGCGCACCACGGGGGCGGCTCTCACCCCAGTCGCGCAGAAGACAAGCACGCCCCGCGTTGTTTGCGACGATGCGCCAGCCCCGGCATAGAGGGCCCTGCACCGGCACCCCACGGATGCCGCGATGCAGCACCGCGCACACCACAAGGAGACAAAAGCAATGCAGCAGCCCGGCAGCATGATGGACCGGCCGTTACTGGTTTCGGCCATCCTCGAGCATGGTGAGAACCAATACGGCGACCAGCAGATCGTCTCGCGCGACACCGATGGCAGCCTGCACCGCTACCGCTTTGCCGACATGGCGCGGCGCGCCCGGCAGCTCGCCAACGCACTGCAGGCGCTGGGGCTTCGCCCCGGCAGCGTGGTGGGCTCGCTGGCCTGGAACAACCACCGCCACCTGGAGGCGTATTACGCCGTGTCCGGCAGCGGCATGGTCATGCACACCTGCAACCCGCGCCTGCACCCCGAGCAGCTGGCCTACATCGTCAACCACGCCGACGACGAGGTGGTGCTGTTCGACACCAGCTTTGCGCCGCTGGTGCGCGCCATTGCGGCATCGTGCCCCCGCGTGCGGCACTGGGTGGCCCTGTGTGATGCCGGTGCGCTGGGCGCCATCGACCTGCAGGGGGTGCCCGGAGTCGAGGCCTATGAGACGCTGGTGGCCCGCCAGGGCGACCGCTTCACCTGGCCCGAATGCGATGAAAAGACTGGCGCGGCGCTGTGCTACACGTCGGGCACCACCGGCAACCCCAAGGGCGTGTTGTATTCGCACCGGGCGCTGGTGCTCAGCGCCCTGTCGGCCTGCATGCCGGGCGTGCTCAGCATCAGCGCGCAGGAGACCATCCTGCCCGTGGTGCCCATGTTCCACATCAACGCGTGGTGCCTGCCCTATGCAGCCCTGATTGGCGGCGCCAAGCTGGTGCTGCCCGGCCCGCGCCTGGACGCCGCCAGCCTGTACGAGCTGATGGAAACCGAGCGCGTCACCGTCAGCGCGGGTGTGCCCACCATTTGGATGGGCCTGATCCAGCATGTGGAACAGCACCAGCTGCGCTTTAGCACCATGCGGCGCACGGGCGTGGGCGGCTCGGCCATGCCCAAGGCGCTGATCGCCAAGTTCAACGACCAGTTTGGCGTGGACGTGCGCCACGGCTGGGGCATGACCGAGACCACGGCCATTGCCACCATGAGCACGCTGGGCGCGGGTGATGCCGAGCTGCCGCCCGAGGACCGCCACGCGCTGATCGCCAAGCAGGGCAAGTCGGTGTTCGGCATCGAACTCAAGCTGGTGGACGAAAACGGCGCCAGCCTTCCACGTGACGGCGTTGCACAGGGCGAGCTGATGGTGCGCGGCCAATGGATTGTGGACCGGTACCACAAGGCCGAGCGCTCGGCGCTGGCCGATGGCTGGTTCCCCACGGGCGACATCGCCACCATCAATCCGCAAGGCGTGGTGCAGATCCGCGACCGCACCAAGGACGTGATCAAGTCCGGCGGTGAGTGGATCAGCTCCATCGACCTGGAGAACGCCGCCGTGGCCCACCCCGCAGTGGCCATGGCGGCCGTCATCGGCGTCAAGCACCCCCGGTGGGACGAACGCCCTCTGCTCTTCATCGTGCGCAAGCCGGGCCAGCCGGTGGACAAAGCGCAGATCCTGGACTTTCTCGCGCAGCGTGTCGCCAAGTGGTGGCTGCCCGACGACGTGCTGTTTGTGGACAGCCTGCCGCTGGGCGGCACCGGCAAGGTCCAGAAAAACGAGCTGCGGCAACGCCATGGCTCGGTGTTCGGCGGCGAGTGACACAGCCACGCGTTGACGGCTGTCGGCTTTCCTTTCTTTCCCACTCACCCACCCCACGGAGACACACATGAACATGGTTCCCAGGAAATGGCCTCACCAATGGCTCAAGGCCGGCGCCTGCGCCGCAGCGCTGGTGATCGCGGCGCACGCCGGCGCGGCCGAGACGGTGAAGATCGGCTTCATCGACCTGCTGTCCGGCCCCTTTGCGCTCACCGGCCAACGCTCGCTCAACCAGCTGCGCGAGGTGGTGGCGCAGGTCAACGCCAAGGCGGGGCCCAACGAGCCACGGTTCGAGGTGGTGGACTTTGACAACAAGGGCACGCCGCAGGAGAGCTTGAACGCGCTCAAGGCCGCCACCGACCGGGGTGTGCGCTACATCACCCAGGGGGGCGGATCGGGCGTGGCGCTGGCGCTGGTCGATGCGCTCAACAAGCTCGCCGAGCGCGACCCGGAGCGCGCCACCGTGTACCTCAACTACGCCGCCATGGACCCGCAGCTCACCAACGAGCGCTGCAGCTTCTGGCACTTCCGCTTCTATCCATCGAGCGAGATGAAGATGGAGGCGCTGACCACCTATCTGCAAGGCCGCAAGGATGTGAAGCGCGTGTACCTGATCAACCAGGACTACACCCACGGCCGCCAGGTCTCCAAGGCCGCCAAGGAGTACCTGGCCCGCAAGCGGCCCGACATCGAGATCGTGGGTGAAGACTTCATCCCCATTGCGCAGACGCGCGACTTTGCCTCGTACGTGGCGAAGATGGCCGCTGCCAAGGCCGATACGGTCATCACGTCCAACTGGGGCAGCGACCTGACGCTGTTGTTCAAGTCGTCCCGCGACTACGGCCTGAACATCAACTACTTCACGCTCAACGCCAATAACCCTGGCACGCCCGCGCAAATTGGCCCCTGGGGTGAGGACAAGGTGGGGGTGATCTGGAACTGGGTGCACAACGCCCCTACTCCCGAGCTGGAAAAGATCTACGTGGACTACAAGAAAAAGACGGGCGACGACTTTGTGTTTGCCGCCCACTGGAACAGCGTGCACATGCTGCGCGAGGCCATGCGCAAGGCGCAGTCCACCGACGCCAAGAAGGTCGCGCTCGCCCTGGAAGGCATGACCTACAAGAGCCCCATGGGCGAGGTGCGCATGCGCAAGACCGACCACCAGCTCGAAGCCCCGCTTTACCTGGGCATCTGGGCCAAGCAGGGCAGCAAGGGTGTGAAGTACGACGCCGAGAAAACCGGTTACGGCTTCCGCTCCGAAGTGGTCTGGGACTCTTACGTTAGCGCCCAGCCCACTTCTTGCCAGATGAGGCGGCCTTCCTGAGCGCGCCCCTGGGCGGTAGGTGCAGCGTCAGCCCAGCAAGCCCTTGGGCACCTTGTCCGCTTTCTTCTCCACCGGGTTGGCTGTGAGCCACTGCGCCGCGTACTGCCGCATGAACTCCTTGGCCTTCTCGGGCCGGGCCGTGAGCCAGGCGTCGTAGGCGCCTTCGTTCAGGATGGCGGGCATGCTTTTCTCGCTGCCCGGCTGGCCGTAGCGGTGCAGCAGCGCGTGGTTGTTGGCGTTCACGGTGAGCAGGCAGTAGCTGATGATCACCTCGCCATCCGCGCCTTGCCAGCGTGCCCACAGGCCTGCCACGCCCATGGGCTTGCCGTCCACGCGCGCAACGCGGGTGGGCACGGCCTTGCCGCTGCGCAGGTCGTCTTCATAAAACGCGGCCATGGGCACGATGCAGCGCTGGCCCTTCAGCCAGGCATCGCGAAACGCCGTGCCGGTCGAGGCGGTGTCGGACTTGGCATTGACCAGCTTGGGCGCGCGCAGCTTGGCGTCGGACGCCGACTTGACCCAGTGCGGCACCAGGCCCCACTGCGCTGGCACCAGCACGCGTGCGGGCGCAGCGTTGTCGGTGGATGGCGGCGCGGCCTCGGGCGCGGCCCCTGGCGGTTGCGACAGGGCCGCCGCCGTCGCTGCATGCACGATGAAAAAGCCTGGCTTGCGCGGCCACAGGTGGCGCTCGCCCAGCGCTGCTGGGGGCTCTACCGCAAACGCCTCGCGGTAGGTATCGGCTTGCTGCAGGGTTTCGTAATGGGTACTCATCGGGCCATGGTACCTGCGTGGGGGAGTTTCGCAGCGAAAAGGGCATCAAGCGCTTTATTGATAAGCGCTACAAGCTATCAAATGCAGAGCAAATCAGTGGCCTGGCCAGCCAACCGGCTGCGTCACATCCCGCTATCGCAGTGCGTGCCCGCTTACAAACCCAGCATCAATTGCAGGTTTTGCACCGCAGCACCGCTGGCGCCCTTGCCCAGGTTATCCAGGCGCGCCACCAGCACGGCGTGGCGGTAGGTTTCGTTGGCGAACACGCGCAACTCCAGCTTGTTGGTGTCGTTGAGCGCGGTGGGCTCCAACTTGCCATCTTCGGTGGGTGGCAGCACGCTCACCCACTGCGCGGGCGTGTTGCTCTGGGCGTAGTGCGCGGCCAGCGCGTCGTGCAGGTCGGCCGCCTTGGGCTGGCCCGGCAGCAGATCCAGGTGCAGGGGCAACTGCACCAGCATGCCCTGGCGGAAGTTGCCGACGGCCGGTACGAAGATGGGCCGGCGCGTGAGCCCGGTGTATTTCAGGATCTCGGGCAGGTGCTTGTGCGACAGGCCCAGCGCGTACAGCTCGAACGGTGCGGCCTGGCCCTGCTCATAAGCCTCGATCATGGTGCGGCCGCCGCCCGAATAGCCACTGACCGAAGGCAGCGCCAGCGGAAAGTCTTCAGGCACCAGGCCCGCATCGACCAGCGGGCGCAGCAGGGCAATCGCGCCGGTGGCGTAGCAGCCGGGGTTGGAGACGCGCAGCGCCTCGCGCACGGCCTGCGCCTGACCGGCGGCCAGCTCGGGGAAACCAAACACCCAGCCCGGTGCCGTGCGGTGCGCGGTGCTGGCGTCGATCACCTTCACCTGGCGGCCGGTGTTTTTTTCGATGTCATCGACCATGGCCACGGTCTCGCGCGCGGCGTCGTCGTGCAGGCACAGCACCACCAGGTCCACGCCCGCAATCAGTTCGCGCTTGGCGGCAGGGTCCTTGCGCAGCTCGGGGGCAATGCTGACCAGTTCGATCTGCGGCATGGCCTGCAGGCGTTCACGGATTTGCAGGCCCGTGGTGCCGGCTTCGCCATCGATAAAGATTCTGGACATGTGAATGCTCCTGCAAGGGGTGAATGTGCTGTGGGCGACCTTGTAAGCTGGGCACAAGGGTTGGTGCGGTGCAGCATGATACAGTCGCCCGCTGCCATGTTCCCAGCCCGCGTCCAGACAATTGTTGTTCATGGTAAACGGGTAAATACCATCCTTCCCTGAGAGAGACCTCATGAAGATTCACGAATACCAAGGCAAGGAAATCTTGCGCAATTTTGGTGTGCCCGTTCCGCGTGGCATTCCCGCGTTCACGGTGCAAGAAGCCGTTGAAGCAGCCCAGAAACTCGGCGGCCCCGTGTGGGTTGTCAAGGCCCAGATCCACGCCGGTGGGCGCGGCAAGGGCGGCGGCGTGAAGGTTGCCAAGACCATTGACGACGTCAAGCGCATTGCGGGCGAAATCCTGGGCATGCAGCTCAAGACCCACCAGACCGGCCCCGAAGGCCAGAAGGTGCGCCGCCTGTACATCGAAGACGGCGCCGACATCAAGAACGAGCTGTATGTATCGCTGGTCACCGACCGCGCGACGCAAAAGGTGGCCCTGATCGCTTCGTCTGAGGGCGGCATGGACATCGAGGAAGTGGCCCACTCCACGCCCGAGAAGATCGTCACCGAGATGATCGACCCGATGACCGGCATCACCGCCGAGCAAAGCAAGAAAGTTGCCGCAGCCATTGGCCTGACCGGCGCTTCCATCGACCAGGCCGTAGACATCTTCGCCAAGATCTACAAGTGCTACATGGAAACCGACGCGTCGCTGGTGGAAATCAACCCACTGAACTGCGACTCCAAGGGCAACTTGATGGCCCTGGACTCGAAGTTCAACTTCGACCCCAATGCGCTGTTCCGCCACCCCGAAATCGTGGCCCTGCGCGACCTCGATGAAGAAGACCCGGCCGAAGTGGAAGCCAGCAAGTTCGACCTGGCCTACATCAGCCTGGATGGCAACATCGGCTGCCTGGTCAACGGCGCCGGCCTGGCCATGGCCACCATGGACACCATCAAGCTGTTTGGCGGCGAGCCGGCCAACTTCCTCGACGTGGGCGGTGGCGCCACCGCCGAGAAGGTCACCGAAGCCTTCAAGATCATGCTGAGCAACCCCAAGGTGGAAGGCATTCTGGTCAACATCTTCGGCGGCATCATGAAGTGCGACACCATCGCCACCGGCGTGATCACCGCCTGCAAGGCCGTGAACCTGTCGGTGCCGCTGGTGGTGCGCATGAAGGGCACGAACGAAGAGCTGGGCAAGAAGCTGCTGGCCGAGTCCGGCCTGCCCATAATTGCCGCAGACACCATGGCCGAAGCCGCTACAAAAATTGTGGCAGCAGTGAAGTAAGAAGCCCGGAGAAATACCCATGTCGATCTACATCAACAAAGACACCAAGGTCATCACCCAGGGCATCACGGGCAAGACTGGCCAGTTCCACACCGAAAAGTGCCAGGAATACGCGAACGGCAAGAACGCCTTCGTGGCCGGCGTGAACCCCAAGAAGGCCGGCGAGTCGATCTTCAACATCCCGATCTACGCCTCCGTCAAGGAAGCCGCCGCGCAAACCGGCGCCACCGTGTCGGTGATCTACGTGCCGCCCGCAGGCGCCGCTGCCGCCATCTGGGAAGCCGTCGAGGCCGACCTGGACATGGCAATCTGCATCACCGAAGGCATTCCAGTGCGCGACATGCTCATGGTGCGCAACAAGATGAAGGCCAAGGAAGCCGCCGGCGGCAAGAAGACGCTGCTGCTGGGCCCCAACTGCCCCGGCATCATCACGCCCGACGAAATCAAGATCGGCATCATGCCCGGCCACATCCACCGCAAGGGCCGCATCGGCGTGGTGAGCCGCTCGGGCACGCTGACGTACGAAGCCGTGGCCATGCTGACCGAAGTGGGCCTGGGCCAATCCACCGCCGTGGGCATTGGTGGCGACCCCATCAATGGCTTGAAGCACATCGACGTGATGAAGGCCTTCAATGACGACCCCGACACCGATGCCGTCATCATGATTGGCGAAATCGGCGGCCCCGACGAAGCCGAAGCAGCGCAGTGGTGCAAGGCCAACATGAAGAAGCCCATCGTCGGCTTCATCGCGGGCGTGACGGCTCCGGCCGGCAAGCGCATGGGCCACGCAGGCGCGCTGATCTCCGGCGGTGCCGATACGGCCGATGCCAAGCTCGCCATCATGGAAGAGTCGGGCTTCGTCATCACGCGCAACCCCTCGGAACTGGGCAAGCTGCTCAAGGCCCAGCTGAAGTAATTCAGTCGCTGCCGTAAGCAGAATTACGGACGACCCGGGCGCCGCCGCCCGATAGATTGGCGTCTCAAAAAAACAGAAGCGCCCGAAACCCTGGTTTCGGGCGCTTCTTGCATTCATGACAATGGAGTTACGTCATTGAATTTCTGCGCAGTGCCGATTTTTGGATCGGTCTCGTCAAGATCGTCTGGATCAACATCGTTCTTTCTGGCGACATCGCGGTCGTCATTGCACTGGCCGCGCGCTCCCTGCCGCCGCACCAGCAACGCAAGGCCGTTTTCTGGGGTTCCGGCGCAGCCGTGGTGCTGCGCATAGCGTTGACGGTGGGCATCGGCAAGTTCTGGCCGCAGGTGCGACGTAGCGTGGACAGCCTGGACAGTGACAAAAATGACATGTCCATGACGACCTGCCGCCAGGATCGTCAGTAAAAGGGCGCGATTGAGCGCCAGGCCCGGCGAGCCAAGGCTATTGGCTTTGGCCGGGGCGCATCATGATGCGGGCGCAGAAATTGCTGCCTGACTCCCAGTCGAAACAGCAAGACTGAGAGTTTTTTGACCATGCAAGCGCTTCCCAATCCATGACACCAGGGCTGGTCACCACCCCCATGGCGCTAGCGCTGCAAACCCCATGCGCTCGTCTATGATGCGGGGCGCAATGCAATGGGCCTGACATGGCAGATTTCCTGGTAACCGTGATGAAACCTCCCGCTGTCCGGAATTCGGCGCTTTCACAGTCTTCGGCTGCCTGACGACGCACGCGGCAACCTCCATGACCTACGAATTTTTCGCCCGCACCGACCGTGGACGGGTGCGCAGCAACAACGAAGATGCGGTGGCCTTTGACCGCGATGCGCAACTGGCCATACTGGCGGACGGCATGGGCGGCTACAACGCTGGCGAAGTCGCCAGTGCCATGGCCACCACCTTCATTCGTTCGGAAATGGCGCGTTGGCTCACTCAAATGGGCAAGGCTGCGCAAGTTGTCGACGTTCGAAAGGCGCTCGAAATCTGCGTGGAAAACGCAAACCACGCCGTTTTGGGCGCATCCCTTTCCAACCCCCAGTACGCCGGCATGGGCACCACGCTGGTGGTGGGCGTATTTCGGGGCGACCGGCTCATTTTGGGCCACGTCGGCGATTCGCGTTGTTATCGCCTGCGCGATGGCGTGTTGCAGCAAATCACGCGCGACCATTCCTGGCTACAGGAACAGGTGGACGCAGGCTTTCTCACCCCCCAGCAAGCCGCCGCGTCCGGCAACCGCAATCTGGTCACGCGTGCGCTGGGGGTGGAGCCGCATGTGCAAATGGAAGTGAACGAGTTCCAGGTGGCCCCGCACGATTTGTTCCTCATGTGCTCGGACGGCCTGACCGACATGGTGTCCGATGCCGACCTTGCCGAAATACTGCGCGCATCCGTGCCGCTGCAAGACAAAGCCACTTTGCTCATCGACACCGCCAATGCCCAGGGCGGGCGCGACAACATCAGCGTGCTACTGGTGCAAACCACAGCGCGCGGCAAGAAACGTGGCTTCATGTCCCGATGGGTCAGGACTGCATGATGCCGTTCACGCATACAACAACTCAACATCTTAGGAGTGGATCATGCCCAGATTGATCGTTTCGATCGACAGCGTTGTCATCAAAGAGGTCGAGTTGACCAAGGACCGAACCACGCTGGGCCGACGCCCCTACAACGACATCGTCATTGACAACCTTGCCGTCAGCGGAGAGCACGCCGTCATCCACATGACCGAAGACGAGGTCGAAATCGAAGACCTGGGCAGCACCAATGGCACCTATGTCAACGCCAAGGCCATCAAGCGCCAGGAGCTGCGCAACGGCGACGTCATTGAACTGGGCAAATACAAGATCCGCTTCCTTCAAGCAGCCGAGAGCGAAAACTTCGAAAAAACCACGGCCTTCAGGCCCAGCATGGCGTCCTCGCTTGCGGCGGCGGCGCCCCGCCCCGCCCCTGCACCAACCCCATCGGGGGTCGCCCCCTATTCGGCGCGCATTCGCGTGCTGTCGGGCGCGGCCGCCGGGCGCGAGGTGGCCTTGCGGAAAGTGGTTACCACCATTGGCAAGCCCGGCGTGGCCGTGGCCGCCATCACCAAGCGCCACCAGGGCCATGTGCTGGCCCACGTCGAAGGGGCCAACATGCCTTTGATTAACGGCGCCCCCATGGTGGGCGCCTCCGTGCCCCTCAAACATGGTGACCGCATCACCCTGGCAGGCACCGACATGCAATTCGAACAAATCTGATAACTCTGTGGGTTGCTGCATTGCCAGCAGCGCCCCGGGGGTGGCTTTTGGGTGCCGACAAAACAGACCGTTCTGATTCAACTTCGAGCAAGGCTGGCATGAAGGTTCGCGTGTTGGGCTGCTCCGGCGCCATTGCCCAGGGCTGCCGCACCACCTCGTTTCTGGTGGATGGGCGCATTCTCATCGACGCAGGCACCGGCGTGGGCGACCTCACCCTGGCAGAAATGCGCCAGATCGACCATGTGCTGCTCACCCACTCGCACCTGGACCATGTGGCAGCCCTGCCCCTGATGCTCGATGCCGTGTCCTCCCTGCGCAGCACGCCGGTGCAGGTGCACGCCCTGCCCGCCACCATCGCCGCGCTGCAGTCCCACATATTCAACAACATCATCTGGCCTGATTTCAGTGGCATACCCAGCGCTGCAGCGCCCTTGCTGGCCTACACAGCACTACAAACCGGGCAAGTGCTGCAGATAGCAGGCCTGCACATCGAAGTGCTGCCCGCCATCCACACCGTGCCCGCCGTGGGCTACGCCGTGCAAGGCCACACCGGCTGGTGGGTGTTCAGCGGCGACACCGGCCCCAACCCCGCCTTCTGGCAACGCATCAACCAGCTGCCCCTGGCCATGCTGGTCATAGAAACCGCCTTCAGCAACCACGAAAGCGCCCTGGCGCAGCGCAGCCTGCACCTGGCACCCCACACCCTGGCGCAAGAGCTGGCGCAGCTCGCGCCCGGCAAACAATGCCCCATCTACATCACGCACACCAAGCCGTCCGAGACGCAATTGATCGTGCAAGAAGTGCGCCGCTTCGACGCCCTCACGCACCCCGGCAACGCGGCGCCACATGACATTTCGTGGCTGCAGGCGGGGCAAGCGTTTGAGGTGTAGGGCACAGCTGTGGCACGGCAACCCGTTGCCATATACTTTCGCCATATACCCTTGCCCAGGAGCGCGGCCATGACCATCAGCACCGTCTTCATCAACAACCGCACGCAAGCCGTCCGCATCCCCATCGACCTGCGCCTGCCCGACGGCGTGCGCAAAGTCGAAGTGCGGGCCAAAGGCAACGAGCGCATCATTTCCCCCGTGGGGCAGACATGGGACAGCTTCTTTCTGAACGGCCCTGCAGTGAGCGACGACTTCATGCCAGAGCGCGCCAGCCAGCACCAGGCAGAGCGGGAATCGCTCTGATGCTGCGCTACCTGCTCGACACCAACATCGTCATCTACGTTGTGAAGCGCCGCCCCGTCGAGGTCATGCCGATCTTTAACGCCAACGCCGGCCGCATGGCCATATCGGCCATCACCTTGTCGGAGCTCATGCACGGCGCCGAAAAAAGCAGCAAGGTCAGCGAAAACCTGGCGGTCATCGAAGACTTTTGCAGCCGCCTTGAAGTGCTGCCCTACGGCAGCAAGGCGGCCCAGCACTATGGCGCCATCCGCGCCGGGCTGGAAAAAATCGGCCAGCCCATGGGAGTGAACGACCTGCACATAGCGGCCCATGCGCGCAGCGAAGGGCTCGTCATGGTGACCCACAACGTGGGCGAGTTCGCCAGGGTGCCCGCCCTGCAAGTGGAAAACTGGGTCGGCACGAACAAGTGACCCCCATCGCATGCACCACGGCAAGTCAGAGGGTGCTATGGGGGTCTGACCCCAATTTCTGGTGCCGCGCACGCGCAGAGCCTTGCGCCACGATGCTGCCATCGGCCACCCACTGGCCAAGCCAGCGCTGTGCCGTGCGGCGCGCCACGCTGGGGTGGCGCTCCAGCAACTGCGCCAGCGTTAACCCGGCCGGGGCATTCTGAATGCAGCGCAGCAGATCAGCCGGCTTTGCATGGTCTGCTATGGGGGTCTGACCCCAATTTCTTTGGGGGTCTGACCCCAATTTCTTCGATTTTTAAAGAAATTGATATGATGATAATATACAAATATGATTGATTTCAGCACCATCACCGGATTCAACTGGGATGACGGTAACGCCCGCAAGAACGACAAACACGGTGTTTCCATGGCAGAAGCTGAGCAAGTATTTTTCAACGCTCCGTTGTTACTTGTGGAGGACACGAACCACAGTCAGACAGAGCTTCGCCTTCATGCGCTGGGCAAGACAGACGACGGGCGGGCTTTGCACATCACGTTCACCCTGCGCCAGTCAGGCGCATTGATCCGTGTCATTTCAGCGCGGGACATGCACCGAAAGGAGCGAGCCATTTATGAACAAGCCCACTAAAGCCATTCCCACATTCGCCAACGAGGCCGAAGAGCGTGCCTATTGGGAAACGCACAGCTCGACCGAGCATCTCGATTGGTCGAAGGCCACAAAAGTCACCCTGCCGAACTTGAAGCCCACCACCAAGACCATCTCTCTGCGGCTGCCCCAGCACCTGCTGGACTCACTCAAAGTGGCGGCCAACGCGCGCGACGTGCCCTACCAGTCGCTCATCAAAGTCTGGCTACAAGAAAAGCTGCACAGCCATTGAGTGCGCTGGCTGCGCGGGCTTGTAGGCTCAATGCAGTTCTGGGCGCGGGTCGGGTGGGCCGCATTCTTAAAAAACCTGCCCCAGCAAAATTGGAATCTGACCCCAATTAACCTGACCCCAATTTTTTTGGGTTTCCATTATCAAGTCATTTGTTGACAAATGACTAATAATTACAACAAAATCCCGCATGGCACCCAGCTCGGAATCCACCACGCTCGAACAAGCCGTCCTGGCGCTTGCTGAGCGCCAGCCGCTCATGCGTGCGCGCGATCTCGCTGGGCAGGGCCTTCCGACAGTGGTTCTCAGCCGCCTGGTCTCCGTCGGCAAGCTCGAGCGTGTCGCCCGCGGCGTTTACAGCCTGCCGGGGCGCGTGCTCAGCGAGCACCGGTCTCTGGCCGAGGTCGCCCTGCGTGTGCCGCGTGGCGTGGTGTGCCTGCTGTCGGCGCTGCGTGTCCACGGCATCGGCACGCAGGCACCGCACGAGGTCTGGACTGCCATCCCCCACCATTCGCCCACGCCCCGCCTGGACCAACCGGCGCTGCGCGTGGTGCGCATGTCGGGGGCGGCTTTGACCGAAGGCATCGAAACGGTCACGATTGATGGCGTGCAGGTGCCCGTGTACAACGCGGCCAAAACAGTGGCCGACTGCTTCAAATACCGCAACAAAATCGGCCTGGACGTGGCGCTGGAAGCGCTGCGCGATGGCTGGTCACAACGCAAGCTGACGATGGATGCGCTCTGGCGCTACGCCACCGTGGATCGCGTGGCCAATGTCATGCGGCCTTATCTGGAAAGCATCGTGGCATGAGCCGCAACCTGGCTGCCTCCATCCGCGCCCGCCTGAAGCAGCGCGCCGATGCCACGAAGCAAGACTTCAACCTCACGCTCACCCACTTCGGGTTAGAGCGGCTGCTGTACCGGCTGTCCATCTCGCCACATGCCGCCAACTACCTGCTCAAGGGCGCGCTGCTGTTTTCACTGTGGTACGACCAACCACATCGGCCAACGCGCGATGCCGATCTGCTTGGATTTGGCCCGGAGAAATTGGGGTCAGACTCCAATTTGCCTTGCCCTGTTTGCGCGAACACAAGAGAGTAGCTACCATTGGTGATTATCAATGATCAAAGGCACACCATGGAAACCGCCCGTCTCTTTCAATCGGGTCGCAGCCAAGCGGTCCGGTTGCCCAAGGAATTTCGTTTCACAGGGACCGATGTCGGGGTTCGACACTTCGGCAACGGCGTGCTGCTGCTGCCGCTGGACAACCCTTGGGACACCCTCGAAGCCGCCCTGTCGGCTTTCGAGCCCGGCTTTGTGCTTGCGCGCGAACAGCCGCCACAGCAGGTGCGCCCCGAGATTTGCGCATGATTCTGCTGGACACCAACATTTGCATCTACATCATCAACGCCAGGCCACCCGAAGTGCTGGCGCGGTTTCGCCAATACCGCCTGGGCGACGTGGGCCTGTCCAGCGTGGTGGCGGCAGAGCTGGCCTACGGCGTGGCCAAAAGCGGCTCGGCGCGCAACAGGGCCGCACTGGAGATGTTTTTGGCGCCGCTGGAAATACTGCCCTTCGACACCAACGCGGTCTGGGCTTATGGCGACTTGCGCGCCAACCTGGAGCGCCAAGGCCAACCCATCGGTGCCCTAGACACCATGATCGCCGCCCACGCACTCAGCCTGGACGCGCCCCTGGTCACGCACAACACACGCGAGTTCGAGCGGGTGCCCGGCCTGCGGCTGGAAAACTGGGTGCAGCAGTCATAGCCCCCCAGGGCGAGCGGGTCAAACTTCACAGGGCCGGATCCATAGGTTTAACCCTTACCCGCCTGCCACGCCGCAAACTCCGACGGCCGCAGCCCATAACGCGCCAGCACACCTTCATGCAGGCGGCGCAGTTCTTCCACGATGAGCGCGTGCACTGCGGGCCGCTCGGTTTCTGGCACGTGCGCGGCCACGGCTTGCGCGATGAGGGCCAGTGCGTCGCCGCCCAGGTGCGTCACCACCGCATGGATGGTTTGCTTGATCAGACCCCGGTAGGCCAGCCGGGTCGGGTCTGGCTCGGCCAAGTCTTGCTTGATGGCCAGATACTCCTGGGTAGAGCGCTCATAGGCCCAGACAAACACGTCGCGCAGCAACTCGACCCGGGTTAACTCATACACGCCCAAAATGGCGCGGCTGTAAGCCTGCTCGGGCACATCCACAAAAGTGAGCGGGCACAGATTGGCGCGAAACAGCGGCAGGTTGGCCGCCAGGCGTGAGGTGCGCTTGTTGATGTCCGCAAAAGGCTGCAGATAAGGCACATGCACCAGCATGAAAAAAGACTGCTCAAACGGGTCGCTGATTTGCCCCGCCTTGTCCAGCAGTTCGTTCAGCGCCTCATCGAGCTGCTGCGGCACCGACAGCGGGCGAAACACGCTTTGCCCAATCTCCACCACATGCTGGCGCAAACGCCCCTCGTCAGCCGGGTTGGGCAGCAGGTTTTCTGCCAGTGCCGCATGCAAATTCATCAGCGTGTAGCGGTCCAGGCGCGCAGTGCCAGCGTTCTCTACCAGCAGCTCGATGGCCGATTTGTGGTTCAAGATCATCTGCGTCTCGATGCCCGCCTTGCCAGCGGCCACCTGTCCATGCTCAATCAGCGCCCGCGTATCCAGGCGTGAATACGTGTTGCCCTCCAGTTGGCTAGACGCCCAAGACAAATCAATCAACAGCCGATTCAAGATAGCACGGCTGTAAGTGCCCGCAGGCGCGTGTGCATCGGCGGTTTGGCCCATCTGGTGTAACTGGCGGCGCAGTGGTGCTGGCAGATACCAAGTCAGGTTGGGCTGATAAGCCTGCAGAAAATCGCGCTGATAGCCCACCGGCTTGCGCGCCTGCAGGGGCTGGTCAACGTAAGCCAAAACATCCAGGCTGTCAGCCGACAGCGGGATGGCGGCCGGGAAGCCGTCTGGGCCTGAGCGTGGATGTGGGCCCAAGCCTGGCACGCCTTGCATGGCTGCGGCGCGATAGTGCCGCGCACGCGCAGCGCCTTGCGCCACGATGCTGCCATCGGCCGCCCACTGGCCAAGCCAGCGCTGTGCCGTGCGGCGCGCCACGCTGGGGTGGCGCTCCAGCAACTGCGCCAGCGTCAACCCGGCCGGGGCATTCTGAATGCTGCGCAGCAGATCAGCCGGCTTTGCATGGTCTGTAAGTGGCGCGATTTTGGGTGCCATGGCGCGATTGTGGCGCAATTGTGAGGTGGCGGCATGGGCCGCGCCATGGGTTCATCCAAGGTGCGTTCTAGGTGGGCGCCCATCGTTTTCTGTACCGCGCGCCCTGGCGCAACTCAGCCCCGGCAAGCGCTGTCCCATCGACATCACGCACACCAAGCCATCCGAGACGGAGATGATCGGCAAAGAAGTGCGCCGCTTCGATGCCATCACACCCCCCGGCAACGGGGCGCCGCATGGCATTTTCTGGCTGCAGGCGGGGCAGGATTCGAGGTGTAGGTTGCACCTGTTTTGATAGCTGCCAGCGCTTTCTACATAAGGGCTTAAGGCCAATTGGAGCAAAAATTGTCATCTGACCCCGAATCTCCTCCAAAAACGCACTTTGCGACACTTTCTGTCACGACAAAATTGTCAGCCACACCCGCCGCAAAGACACCGCAGCAACAACCCGCTGCCGATTGCCCCCACATCCAGCAGCGACAGAAACGTCTTGTTGCACCCACCCACTGGCACGGAACCTGCTGCAACTGTCGCGAACCTGGAGAATCCTTCTGCAGGTTTTCAATTGCAATTGACCTCCAAGGAGTTTTTTATGAAGCGTTCCATGCAAATGGCACAAAAGGGTTTCACCCTGATCGAATTGATGATCGTGGTCGCGATCATCGGTATCTTGGCTGCCGTGGCTCTGCCTGCTTATCAGGACTACACCAAGCGCGCTCGCGTTTCTGAAGGGTTGAGCTTGGCATCTGGCGCCAAGACCACCGTGACAGAGTTTTGGTCCACCACCGGCAGGTTCCCTGCAAGCAATGCATCGGCAGGTATGCCAACTGCTGCTTCCATCAAGGGTAAAGGTGTTAATTCTGTTACCATTGACACCAATGGGGTAATCACCGTGGCCTACAACGGTACCTTGGTGGCAAGTGGAAATATTTTATTGACGCCTAGCACTGCTAACGTTGGCAGCGTGACTTGGAAGTGCACAACGACTCTTAACGCTAAATACGTACCGTCTGAATGCCGTAACTAAACTGCATTTTTCGATCTTTAAACGGGCGCCCAGGGCGCCCGTTTTTCTATTGGCAATTGAATTTCAGGGGGCCCAATAGTGGTGCAAAAGAAGCATGTTTTTTTGATCGCCTGGGGTGTGCTTCTGGGTATTGTTGTCATTTGTTATTGGCCGGGCATGTATGGCGGATTTGTTTTTGATGACGATGTAAATATCATTCAAAACCGCAATTTACGTATCAAAAATGGCGATGGGCTAGAGTTTTTGGCTGCAGCAGTTTCTGGCCAAGCGGGCCCGCTTGGAAGACCTGTCGCATTGCTGACTTTTGCTTTGAATTATTACTGGGCTGGCGATTTCATCCCTTTTCAGTTCAAGCTGGTCAATCTTTTTATTCACCTGCTCAATACAGTTTTGGTGGGCTGTTTTGCGCAAACTATCATACGGGTGCTTGGTGAAGGCACTGAACGCAGAAACCAGCAGCATTTGGCTTGGGCGAGCCTGATTGTTGCTGCGCTGTGGGGCTTGCATCCGTTGAATTTGACGGCGGTGCTTTACGTAGTGCAGCGCATGACCAGCCTGTGCACATTGTTTGGAATGGCTGGTCTTGTGATCTATTCCAGCTATCGCAGTGCAACTTATGCACAAGTGCAGCTTAAGCGCCCACTGTGCTGGGGTGCAATTTGTGTCGTTCTGGTTGTTTGTTGCCTGCTTCTCTCTGCACTATCCAAAGAGTCTGGCGTGTTGTTTATGCCGCTGCTCTTATGGACGGAATGGTGCCTTTTTCGCTTTCGCTACAACAATCAAGCGATCAAGGTAGTGCGCTGGCATCTCAGCACCGTGGTGATGTGGATGGTTGGGTTGGCCGTGGCTTATGTAGCTATTTTTAAATTGCCTAGCATGGTAAGTCCCGCTGCCTATGCTAACCGCGATTTTACATTGCTTGAACGCGGGCTGACTCAGGCGCGAGTTTTGATTTTTTATCTGCGCATGCTGGTTTTTCCGGCAAACTCTCAGCTGTCGCTCTACCACGATGATTTTGAATTGTCTCAATCATTGCTATCCCCTCCTTCAACCATTTTTGCTTTTGCCATTTTAATTTTTATAACATTGGTGGCATGGCATCAACGCAATCGATTTGGCGTTCTGCTTTATGGTTGGGGGTGGTTTCTGATTTCTCACGCTCTCGAATCTACTATTTTTTCACTTGAGCTGGTATATGAGCATAGAAATTATTTTGCCATTATTGGTCCGTTGTTGGTTTTGCCACTTTTGGTGAAACGAATTGATTTGCAAAAATACGGCCGCATCGTCGTGATATCCTTGATATTTTATTTGTGCTTGTTGGGTTTTGTCACTCATGTGCGTTCGCTTCAGTGGTCTAATCCCGTCGAATGGGCTGCGCTTGAGGCGGAAAATCGACCCGCATCTGCGCGTGCCAATTATGAGTTGGGCCGGGTGTATGTTATTTTGATGAACTCTTCTGGGGACCCCAATTTTGCCAAATTGGCTGATGAAGCATTCATGCAATCTGCCAAAAATGATTCTACGTCCATGCTGCCGCTTATGGCGCGTGTACAGTTGGCTTATATGCTGGGAAACATGCCTGAAGATGATTTGATATCTCTAATGAAGAACGGCTTCAGAAACGAACGATATAAAAATGTAAATACATCCGTATTGAGTTCACTGGTATCTTGTCAGGTGAACGAGGTATGTAATTTGCCGGATGGTGATACGCTGGAAATTTTGCAGGCTGCATTTGATAACCCACTTACCCCGCACAGTGAGCGGGGTGAGATATTGAAACTTATTGCACAATATCGCATTAATCGCATGCGCGATTTGCCAGGCGGTACAAATTCGATCAAAAAAGCGATTGATATTAATGACACAGTTGCAAGTCGCATCATGTATGCACAGGCCTTGGCTATGAGTGGCAGGTTTGATTTGGCATTGGATGAGCTAAACAAAGCGGCCATGATGGATAGCCATCTTGAATATAGGGCAAATATTTTAAATGAACGCAGCAATATTCTTGCAAAAATGGAAAAGCCATGAAGGATATGATTTCAATAGTGCTGCCAGCTAAAAACGAAGCCAAAGCAATAAGTGCTGTCATAGAGCGGTTGCGCAGTCTCTGGCAAGACGCCGAAATCATCGTAGTCAACGACGGCTCCACCGATGAAACCGCCGCCGTGGCCCAGGCAGCAGGCGCGCGCGTGGTGCACCACCCCTACAGCAAAGGCAACGGCGCGGCCATCAAGACTGGCGCTCGCGCAGCCACGGGGGAAGTGATCGTCTTTATGGACGCGGACGGCCAGCACGACCCCGCCGACATTCCGCGCCTTTTAGACAAGCTGAACAACGGCCACGACATGGTGGTGGGCGCGCGCCAAAAAGGCTCGCAAGCCAGCCTGGGGCGCGGTTTTGCCAATGGCCTCTACAACCGCCTGGCCAGCTGGATGACCGGGCACAAGGTGGAAGACCTGACCAGCGGCTTTCGCGCCGTGCGGGCCAGCAAGTTCCGGGAGTTTCTCTACCTGCTGCCCAACGGCTTTTCTTACCCCACCACCAGCACCATGGCGTTTTTCCGTGCTGGATATTCAGTCGCTTACATCCCCATCCACGCAGCCAAACGCATCGGCAAAAGCCACATCCGCCTGCTGCGCGACGGCACGCGGTTTTTGCTCATCATCTTCAAGATTGGCACGCTGTTTTCACCGCTGAAGATTTTTGCGCCCGTGGCTTTGGCCATGTTTTTATTCGCCAGCGGCTGGTACGGCTGGACTTGGGCACATGAAGGGCGCTTTACCAATATGAGCGCATTGCTTTATACCGGCAGCGTGATCACTTTCATGATGGGGTTGATCTCTGAGCAGATCACGGCGCTGATGTACCGTGACAACAAATGAGGCTGCCCATCAGTGACACCTGCCTGGTTGGTGCTGTGTAGCGTATGAGGCCACAAATCTTCGCCCGCTACCGCCCTGGTCGCTTGGCGCGTAATGGCACGATCCTGCTCGGTTGGATGCTGCTGCGGGCCTCCATGCAGGCCGCCACGGTGGTGTGGCTGGCGCGGCAACTGGGTGCACAGACCTATGGGCAGTTCGTGGCGGTGGTGGCTGTCTCCTCGTTTTTCTCCCCTTTTGTGGGCTTGGGCTTATCGCACATACTGCTGCGCAATGCGGCACGCGACCCAGCGCACGCAGGCCATTACCTGGCGCGTGCGCTGCGTTGGTGGCTTCGCACACTTCTGCCGTGTGTGGCAGCGTCGGTGGTGGTGGCCCTGTGGTTGCTGCCTGAGCGCATAGCGTTGCAGGCCCTCATAGTGGTGGCGGCAGCCGAACTATCGGCGACCTCGTTGACCGAGCTGTGCGCTCGCCACCTGCAAGCGCAACAGCGCACCCACGCCTTTGGCGCCGTACACGCTGGTTTACCGGGCGTGCGGCTGGCGGCTGTGGGTTTGTTGTGGGCAAGCATGGGGGATGCAGGAATTGTCGCCGTGCTGTGGACTTACGCCGCCAGCGGTTTGATCTATGCCGGGCTGTTATGGCGACCTTTGCGTGCAGCAGCTAAAGCGCCTGACGCAGTGTTGCCCGAGCCCATGACAGCGCGCAGCGGGCTACCGTTCAGTTTGGCCGTTTTTGCCGCCAAATTGCAAAGCGAGTTCAACAAACCCATGCTGGCACAAGCAGGGTTTGGCTTGGCTGGCACCTACAACGTGGCCCAGCGGGTTGTGGACATGGCCAGCCTGCCTGTTTTGGCATTGCAGGAAGCGTTGTGGCCGCGCTTGTATGCCCAAGCCAACCCGGTGCGGCAGTTGCTCCGCACCGGTGCAGCCCTGCTGGTGCTGGCGTTGGCTATGGGTGTTGCCCTATGGCTGGTGGCTCCGGTGCTGCCTGTGATGTTTGGTGCCGATTTTGCCGATGCGGTGGCGGTGTTGCGCATGTTGGCCTGGTTGCCTTTGCTGCAGGTGTTGCGCGCACTGCTTAATTGCCACGCCATCCACTATGGGCGAATGCAGCAGATTGGCTGGGCCTATGCGATCGGCGGGGTTGTTAGCGTGGTGAGCGTGGCAGTATTGGCACCCGTGTACGGCCTGACGGGGGCTGTGTGGGCTAGTTACGCCGCAGAGGTCACGATGGTCGTGTTTTTTCTCCTCAGCGTACTGCGCAAGTACCAATACTCCGGTTGATGAAAATTTGGCATGCCCTTACCTGATTCCATAGGAGTGTTAGGTGATACACCCAGCTGGCTGTCAGTCGATGTTTATAGTTGTTGTGGACAGGGTAGAGATAAAAATTTATTTTCTTTCGTATTAAATTTCATTTAAGAAATAAATAATTAATCAATTCTTTCAAAGAGAAAAAATGGCTCCTTTTCTCCGACTCCATAGCGGGAGTGGTCAATATTGCTTAGTAGTTCTCCATGTGTCTTGCAGCGAGAGACGAGGCCGCTTGATGAAAGTCTTTTAAAAATATCGAGGCCATATAGTCTTGCATGATCCTCTTGTCCATATGCATGAAGCCTTTCGTTTTCAGTTGATATTCCGGGGTCACTCCAAGTGGAATTAATTACAGAACTGAAAGGGGTCTGGAGTATTGCGTATCCGCCGATCGATAGTACCCTTCTAATTTCAGATAGCGCACGAAAGTCATCTCCAACATGCTCTAGTACATGATTTGCTATCACAAAATCAAAATATTTATCTGGATATGGAATTTTTTCAATATTTATTTTTTCGATATTTTTTGATTTTGGATTCAAATCGCATAATACATGCTCTGATGGAGATAGGGAATTTATCCAAGGCGTCAGATGATGTTCTGGCGCAAAATGCAAAATTTTTGAATTGGTTAGTTTGGTGGAAATTCTTGATGCCTCGAGAAATAAAACCAAGTGCCGCTCGCGGTCATTGCAGCCGCACCGAGGGCAACCAAAACTTTCTGTATTGCCATTAACAAATCCTAGCGCATCCATAGATGCAATTCTGGTTCCGTCTCGGTATGGCGTGAACGTCCAAACATTGTTCCCGCATATATTGCACCTAAAAGACCCACCAGGAATCCAGCCAAAAATTATATTTTTAAGTGTTCTTAAAATTTTTCGATATGTTATTTGGGGCATTGCTATGGATCCGTTGCTATCTATAATTATTCCAACTTACAATCGATCTGATATGCTAGATCGAGCAATTAAGAGTGCTCTTGATTCATTTGCAGATGAAAATATTGAAGTGGTTGTGGTGCCAAATGGTCCGCACGATGCATGGAAGATTGTCGAAGGCAAATATCGCCAGGATGAAAGGGTAAAATGGTTTCACATTGACTGCGGCCATGCTTGCGTGGCGAGAAATCATGGTTTAAAAAAATCAAGAGGCATGTACGTCAGGTTTCTTGATGATGATGACTATTTGTTGCCTTCGTCTGCGGATCAGTTAAAGAATATAAAAAATTCGAAGGCTGATATTTCGGTTGCGCCACTTTTGATATTTGACCAGCGTAATAATATTTTTTCATTGCAGTCGTTGCCAAAAACGCGAGATTTTGTTTGCTCTAGCTTGCTGTCTATTTCCATAAATAATATGACGGCTGGGTGTATTTTTCTTAGAGCTGCAATAAATAAAAAAACATGGCGCGAAGATGTAGTTCTTCATGATGATTACATTTGGATCATTGGTGTTGTGGCGAATGAGGAAAAAAAGTTATTGGTCGAGAATTTCCCGGTTGTTGTTTATGTGCAGCACGACGCTGAACGACTTTCTCGTGTAAATCGCACTATCGAAAATTCCCAAATTTTGGTGAATTCAATATTATCATTTCATCAGCAATTGCTGTCTGCTGGTAGAGGATCGTCTGAGCGGTCTGCCGCTGCGGCTGCTGCACTACTTACTCACGCCCATTCTGTTTTTCCATTGGCCCCGTTATTTTTTAGCCGGGTAATAAAAAATGCTCAAAAGATAGATTCAAATGCACATCCTATGCAATATGTATTTAAAAAATATCCTTGGCTTGCCAGTAAGCTGCTTATGATAGAGTGGGTGATGGTAGGGCCGAGGTATTTGACACGTGGTTATAGGCGGTTTTTTTGGTGGCTGAGAAGTACATCACTTCTGGCAAGGTGATTTTGATAGGGTTTGGTTTAAATAATTTTTAAAATTGCCCGCAATGGCACCCATGACCGATACCGCCACGACCGCAGGCAAGCACGGGCCAGCAGGGATGGAATACGTGACACACGCATCAAAGTGGCAGAAAAGGCATTGGCCCCCAGTTTCCCCGCCAGCAGCCAGTGGGACTGCACCAAATACTGCTCGTAAGCAGCACTGGCATGGCCGCTGCTGGCCAACCCGTCGTGGTGCAGATAGCTGCGGTCAAGCAGCACCAATTGCCCGCCCTGGCGGCGCATGCGCCAGGACAGTTCTACGTCTTCTCCGTACATGAAGAAGCTTTCGTCAAACAAAGGCTGGGTGTTGTCGGGCCGTTGCACCAGCAGGCAACAGCCACTCAGGTACGCAAAGCTGCCCCATACGGGTCGCTTGGTGACCAACGCCAGCCATGGCTGGTAGTACAGCCAGCCTTGTTCTTGGCCGTCCTGCATCAGGCGCGGTGCAATCAGCATGGGGGTGCTGGTGTGCGTCAGTTGCGCCTCCAGCGCCAAGCGCATCCCCTGTTGCACCTGGGCATCGTTGTTGATCAGCAGCACCGGTCCGGTATAGCCATAGCGCCCCAAGGCGGCCAGCGCAGCGTTCATGCCTTTGCCAAAACCCAGATTGCGGGGGTTGGCTGCCAGCACTACGCGGGGCTCTGCCGCATAGCGGGTTTGCAGCTCTTGCAAGCTGACCCCTGCGTCTTCTGAGTTATCCCAAACCAGAATGGGGGCCCAGCCGTCAGCCAACAAGCTGTCAATACACGCACTGGTGAGCTTGGGTTTTTTGAAATGGATGGTGATGGCGGCAGTCACAAGGCACCTTTGGCACTTGCTGTGGTGCAGTGGTAGAGGTGCAGGTATGCGTCGATCATGGTGGTTTCTGAAAACTGCTCCACTGCCTGCAGCCGCGCGGTTTGCGCCAGTCTGGCGTATCGGACGTGGTCAGTAGCCAGGCTGCGCGTGGCAGTAACAAACGCCGCGACATCATTTTGTGGACACAGCAGGCCGGTTTGGTCGTCAGTAACCGCTTCGGAGACGGACGATCCATGCATTCCAATAATGGGCAAGCCACAGGCCATGGCTTCCACAGCCACTAAGGGGTGGCCTTCGCTGCGCGAAGGAAACAGCAGTGCATCTGCACTTTGCATCGCTGCCACCACGGCAGCATCGCCCTCAAGGCGACCCATGTCGATCATGTTGGGCGGCATCTGGGCTTTGTCTTTTTCTGCCGCCGGGCCGCCGGTGTAGTGCAGCACAAAGCCATCACCCAACTGGCGCAGTATGGGGGCCAACAAGTCCACGCCTTTGCGCGCCATCCAGCTGCCCACAAATAGCAACTTGAAGGGCTTGCCGAGCTGGTGCTGGCGTGTGCCGGGGCTAAAGCGGTCGGTATCCACGCCGTTGTAGATGACTTGCATGGGCACGTCCAATAGCCTGTGCCGGGCGCTGTTCGCCACAAACTGGCTCACAGCCACCACGCGATGGGCGCGGCGTAGCACGCGGCGCTCGTTGGGCGCTATCCACCAGCGGTGGTAGGCCGCACGCAGTGGGCCTTTGTAGGCACTGGCATCCGGGTGGTGCACGGCATGGTGGATGGTGGCCACCACGGGCAGGCCGCGTGGGATGAAGCGCGTGTGCAGCCAGGTGTTGACGTGTGCCACCGTGGCCCACGCGGGCGGCTGGGGTATGGGCACCGTCCAGGGCGCATATTCGGCGCGCAGCGGCAGCCAGGTGATTTCTGCCCGCACCCCGCGCTTGCGCAGATCTGCCACCAGGCGCTGGGTGAACACGTCAGTGCCTGTGCCTGTGCGCACGGTGGGGAACCAGATGGCGGGGGCTGCAGTATTTGTGGGCATCTCAATCTTTGGCCTGCGGGCTTATATCCGCTTGCAGTATGTCCCCCAGTTTTTGCCCCATGACCGGCCAGGCAAACTGCGCGGCAAAGGCACTGGCGCGGGCCTGCCACGCGCCCGGGCTATCGGCCAGCACTTGCAGCGCGGCCTGGGCCAGGGCCGGGTAGTCGCCGGGTGTAACCAAGTGCCCAGATTGGCCCGGTGCCACCGCATCCACAATGCCGCCGGTCGCAAAGGCCACGGTAGGCAGGCCATGGGCGGCGGCTTCAATGGCGACCATGCCAAAGCCTTCGGGGTCGCCGGGCAGGTGGCGCACGGGGAAGATGTGCAGGGCGGCGCTTTCATAGGCGCAGGCCAGCTCTTGCGGGTCGGTAATCACGCCCAGAAAGCGCAGGTGCTGGCCAATGCCTGCGGCATCGGCCACGGCCTGGATGCTGGCGCGGGTTTGCACGCTGGCGTGCAACGAGTCGGCAGGGGCTTCACCCACCACGGCCAGCAGGGTGTCGGGCGCCGCCTGAACGATGGCGGGCAGTGCATGCTGCACAAATTCGCGCAGGCCTTTGCGGGTGGTCAGGCGGCCCACCGATAGCAGTAAGCGCTGGTCGCCCAGCTGGTGGCGGTGCCGAAAGTTTTGCAGCGCCGCTGGGCTTTGCGGGGCTGCGGGCAAGGCCACCCCAGGATGCACGATGCGGATCCTTTCCGCAGCCACGCCCAAATTGCGCGCCAGTTCGGCAGTGGGTTGGCTGTTGGCAATCACGCCATCCATGCGCCGGATAGCAGGGTGCCACACGGCGCGGTACACGGGGTGCTGCACGGCGGCATCCAGCCCGTGCAGGTACACATGGGCACGGGCGCCACTGGCGCGGGCGGCCAGCCAGGCGGCAGGGGCTGTCAAGCCGCTGCCTGCCAGCACGATGTGGGGCTTAAAGCGCCGCGCCACGGCCACGGCCTGCCATGCGGACGCCAGCAAAAAGCGGGGCAGCGGGCGCAGCGGCACTTCGGTCACTGGCACAGCAGCAGGGCGCAGGGCGGCGCTGCCCTGGGGGCCAATCAGCTGCACTTGAGCAAGGCACGACAGCTCATCGGCAATGTGCCAGTTCAGTCGCTCCATGCCGCCCACCAGGGGGGGCAGGTTGCGGGTGATGTGGAGGATGCGGGGTTGGCTCATGGGCGGCCTGGCTGTTGTTGCATCAGCCTGTGCCCTGCATCGGTCAGGCGATAGCGTTGTAGGCGGCTATTGGGCTTGCCAGGAAGGGTCATTTCTGCCCAACCTGCTGCCAGCGCGGGATGCAGATAGTTGGCGCGGAAGGTCGGGCGATGCTTGATGCCGAGGATGCGCTGTATTTCAGAAGGCGCTAGCGCACCATCCACCAAAACCCGCAGCAGCCGCACGACTGGGTCGGCGACTGGGTCGGCGACTGGGTCGGCGACTTCGGGGGAGAGCCCATACCCGCCTATGCCTGCGGGTGCAATCACTTGGGTCTGGGGCTTTGGCCTGCCCACCACGGCCCTGAATTCGTTGCCACTGCGGTGGTCCTGCAATTCAATCTGCGGCCAGGCTTGCAGCGCCCGGTGAATGCCACTGCCCAGCCCCCGGTAGGGCAGCAGGTGGGCGGCGTGCTCGCTCAGAATGGGGTTGCGGCGCTTGGTTTTGCCGTGCTGGATGTCGTCGGTGCTGAGGTCGCCCGGCAGGTGGCCGGGGCTGATGATTTCAATGCGGTCACGAAACACCAGGATGCGGATGGATGCGCTGTCAAAGTAATCGCGGTGCATGAGAGCGTTGACCAGCAACTCCTCCAGAGCCATGGGCGGCACTTCCAGCTCACCCAGGGTATTGAAGCCCCTGCCGTTTTGCACATGGTGCAGGTTGCGTTTGATGAAGGCAAAGCTGCGCTGGAACTGCTCTGTCAGGGCGCCGTAGATGTCTTCGCTGTCTTGGTATTGGGTATCGCCAATCGAGTTGCCATAAAACGCCACGGCTTTGACCATGCACACGGGCAACCAGCGCTGGGGCTGCAGGCCAAACAGCAGCACCCCGGCCAGGGTGAGTTGCTGGTCTTTGAGCAGGCCCAGGCTGGTGAGGCTGGCGATTTGCTCGGCCTCTGGGCAGGGCTGACCAAAGCGCTGGCGGTAGTAGCGGTCAAAGGCGGCCATGTCCACATCGGCCACGCGGGTGCCCGGCACGGGCAGGGTGTCGGCCTGAATCAGCCCCGCGTTCAAGAACATGCGCTGCATTTCTTCGCGCGAGGTGACGTGGCGTTTGTCGGCGCCGTTTTTGACCCACACGCGGCCTTGCGCGTCCATGTAGGGCTTGTTCAAGCCATCGGCCACGGTGACCACCATGACGATGCCCTGTTCCGTCGCAACATTGCGGGTGCTGGGGTGGATGGGCGGGCGCACGTTGTTGCTGGCAGCGTTGCTGAGCAGCTGATTGAACGCCCTTACCTGTTGTGGACTCAGGCCACTGATGCGGCCATCGTCTTCCACCCCAATGAATATGCGCCCGCCGCCACTGTTGGTCTGGGCCACCAGCTCGGCAGCCAGGCTGTCCAGATGGGTGATTTCACGCTTGAACTGGTGCTGGCTGTCCTCGCCACAAGCCACGATGCGCTGGAGTTCTTCAAGGTGCATGGCTATCCCGGTTGCAGCGGCTTACGCCGCCACCACATTCCCCCGCCCCACGCCCAGCCGCCCACGCGTATCTACCACCAGCCGTGCGTGTTGCAGCAGTTGTGGGTAGTCAAAGCTGTCGTGGTCGGTGGCCAGCACCAAGCAGTCGTAGCTGGCGATGGTGGCGGGGGTCAGGGCTACCGATTGCAGATCAAAGTGGTAGTTGCGCTTGCGCGGAAACACCGGCACATGCGGGTCGCTGTAGTCGATGTGGGCGCCCTTGGTTTGCAGCAAGTCCATGATTTCCACTGCGGGCGATTCGCGGGTGTCGTCAATGTTCTTCTTATAGGCCAGGCCCAGCACCAGGATGCGGCTGCCTTTGACCGCTTGGGCGCGCTCGTTCAGCGCGCCGGTGATTTTTTCTACCACCCAGTGCGGCATGTAGTGGTTGATTTCGCCAGCCAGTTCAATGAAACGGGTGTTGACACCGTATTCACGCGCTTTCCAGGTGAGGTAATAGGGGTCGATGGGGATGCAGTGCCCGCCCAGGCCTGGGCCGGGTTTGTAGGGCACGAAGCCAAAGGGTTTGGTGGCGGCGGCATCGATGACTTCATGGATGTTGATGCCCATCTTGTCGGCCACGATCTTCATTTCGTTGACCAAGCCGATGTTGACGCTGCGGTGGATGTTCTCCAGCAGCTTGGTCATTTCGGCGGCGCGGGTGCTGCTCACGGGCACCATGGTCTGGATGGCGTGCTGGTATAGGGCCGATCCCAGCGCCAGGCAGCGCGGCGAAGTGCCGCCGATGATTTTGGGGATGTCTTTGGTGCCGTAATGTGCGTTGCCGGGGTCTTCGCGCTCGGGGGAGAAGACCAGCGCGCAGTTTTCACCGGGCTCCAGGCCACACGCACGCAGGCGCGGCGCCAGCACTTCGTCGGTTGTGCCGGGCCAGGTGGTGCTTTCCAGGCTCACCAGCTGGCCGGCGTGCATGTAGGGCAGTGCAGCATCAATGGTGTCGGTGATAAAGCTCAGGTCGGGTTCGCGGTGCGCATTCAGTGGTGTGGGCACGCAAATGATGAGCGCATCCACTTCGGCGGTGCGCGCAAAATCAGACGTGGCCTCAAACCCCTGCCCCAATGCTTTCTGAATGCTGGCAGGCATCAGCCTTTCGATATAGCTCCCTCCGGCATTGAGTTGTTGCACCTTGGCCGCATCAATATCAAAACCCAGCACTTTCAGCCCCACCTCGGCAAAGCGCAGAGCCAAAGGCAGACCTACGTAGCCCAAGCCATAAATGCCGACAAGGGCCGATTTACGGCTGATTTTTTCCTCAAGTAGCGCGAGTGCGTCTGGGGTGGCTAGTTGCATAGGGTGGTCGTGGCCAATAAAAATCGGATTTTGTCCGCTATGTAAAAAAATGACTCGAAAGACTGTGGGGCTTGGGTGCCGAAAAAGATCCTTGGCATGTAAGGCATTGCGCAGGCAGCCATCGGATGATACGGGCACGGGGGTACCAAATCCGGCGCGAGGTTTGTCTGGTTTTATGTGAATAAACGCCATTGAATAATTGGGGTCAGAGTCCAATTAATTTCCTCAAACACTTTATCGACGGGGCGCAACTGAGTTTCTGCGGCCAGCCGCGCTGTATCAGCAGTGGTCGATCATGGGGCCTCCCATGGGTTGAGAATCGCCACGCCGGTTGATTGGAAATCAGCCACGTTTCTCGTTACCAAGGTCATGCCATGAACGAGCGCGGTTGCTGCAATCAGGCTGTCCATGGCCGGGCGCGGGTCGGGCACATGAAGCGCTGCGCAGCGCTGTGCAACGGCGGTATCTATCGGCAGTGGAAATTGGAGTCTGACCCCAATTAATGAGACCCCCCATTAATGCCTTGGTGTTGGCGCATGGGCGTCATTCAACGGCGATTCTTTTTTCCGCTGTGCTGACGTCTTCATAAAGCTGCTCGACCGGCATGTTCAGCCCCACGCTGGCAAATTCCACCGTGTCCCCGCCCTCAGACGGGTACAGCACCCAGTGGCCGGTTTCGTCGCGGCGAAACAGGTCGATGCTCAGGCGTTCCGTGTCCACCAGCGCGTATTCGCGCAGGCTGGGCAGTTTGCGGTAGGCGGCAAATTTGGCGCCCCGGTCGTAGGCCGAGGTGGTGGGCGAGAGCACTTCCACCACCAGGCTGGGCGCGGCCTTGTAGTGGCTGTGGGCGCGGTCGGATTCGGCGCAGGTAACGAAGACGTCGGGGTAGAAGAAGGCGTTGTCGGCCTCTACCTGCAATTTCATGTCCGAGATAAAGACGCTGCACGGGCTGCCCCGCAGGTGGTTGCGCAGGGCCATGAACAGGTTGCCGGCCAGGGTGACATGGGATTCGGAGGCGCCGGCCATGGCAAACACTTCGCCATCGAGGTATTCGTGTTTTTCGGGCTGCTCGGCCTCCCAGGCGAGGTAGGACGGGGCATCGAACTGTGGTTTGGTGGCGGGGACGGTCATGGCGGCATCTCCAGGCAAGGGGTGTGGCCTATTGTCGTTGCGCAGGGTGTTCGGCGCGCAGCATTTCACGCCACAAAGCTCCCTGATTTGCCCCCGTGCTTTTCCACCACGCGCACGTCGTGGATGGACATGCCGCGGTCCACGGCCTTGCACATGTCGTAGATGGTGAGCAGGGCAATTTGCACGGCGGTGAGGGCTTCCATCTCGACGCCGGTGGGGCCGACGGTTTCCACGGTTGCAGCACAAAATATGCCTGTAGCGCCCGGCTGGCGTGCGCTGGCAGCTTCAAATTCAATAGCAACGCGGGTCAGTGCCAGCGGGTGGCACAGCGGAATCAGGTCACTCGTTTTTTTGGCCGCCATGATGCCGGCGATGCGGGCGATGCCCAGAACGTCGCCTTTTTTGGCGGTGCCGGCTTCGATGAGGGCCAGGGTGGCGGGCAGCATGTCAATGCGGCCGCTGGCGATGGCGATGCGGTGCGTGGCGGCCTTGGCGGCCACGTCAACCATGTGGGCCTGGCCCTGGGCGTCAAAGTGCGTGAGTGCGGACATGGCGTGGTAACCAGGTGAATCGGTGGGAAACATTTGGGCGAAGGGGCATCATACGTGCATGTGGAACCGCAAACGCACCCCTGCAATGCCTTGGGCTGATGCCTCTTTGGCTGCACAAAAAATTCATCAAAATTCGCCTCCAGCGCTTTCTGGGCGTGCGCTGATAGCTTCTTTATTGATAGCGGTTGGCGCGGGTGCCGCTCTGCCTGTTGCGGCCCAGCCCGCCCTGCCCACCCTGGGCGATGGCAGCGCCCTCACCACGGGCGAAGAGCGCCGCCTGGGCGACCGCATCATCCGCGAGCTGTACCGCGACCCCGATTACATCGATGACCCGGTGCTGGTGGAATATGTGCAGGGGCTGTGGCAGGCGCTGCTGGCGGCTGCACGCGCGCGCGGCGAGCTCTCGCCCGAGCTCGATGAGCGCTTTGCCTGGGAGGTGCTGTTGGGGCGCGACCGCACGGTCAATGCCTTTGCGCTGCCCGGTGGCTACCTGGGCGTGCACCTGGGGCTGATCGGCGTGGTGGCCACGCGCGACGAGCTGGCCTCGGTGCTGGCGCACGAGCTGAGCCATGTCACCCAGCGCCATATCTCGCGCCTGATCGCGCAGCAAGGCCGCCAGACGCCCCTGCTGGTGGGTGCCATGGTGCTGGCCGCGCTGGCCGCCAGCAAGAACCCTGGGGCCGCGCAGGCCATGATGGTGGGCGGCCAGGCGGTGGCCATCCAGAACCAGCTCAATTTTTCGCGCGACATGGAGCGCGAGGCCGACCGCATCGGCTACGGGCTGATGGAGCCCTCGGGGTTTGCACCCCAGGGCTTTGTGAGCATGTTTGACAAGCTGCAGCAGGCCAACCGCCTCAACGACAACGGCTCGTGGCCCTATTTGCGCAGCCACCCGCTGACCACCCAGCGCATGGCCGACATGCACTCGCGGCTGCCGCCGGGCGGCGCGGCACCACCACTGCCGCCCAGCCTGGAGCACGCCATGGTGGCGGCCCGGGCCCGTGTGCTGGCAAACCCTGGGGTGGATGCGCTGCGGCTGTGGATTGCCGAGCCCCAGAGCACCGGCTTTGCCAGCCAGCCCGCCGCGCGCCGCGCTGCGGCGCTGTACACCGCCGCGCTGGCCAGCAACCAGCTGCGGGATTTTGCGGCTGCACGCACGGCCCAGGCCAAGCTGGACGAGGTGGTGCGGGGCGATGCAGCTGCCCAGCGCCAGTCGCAGCGGCTGGCGGCCGAGATCGAGCTGGCTGCCGGCCTGCCCGAGGCCGCGCTGCAGCGTTTGCCCCAGGGCTCCGGCCGACCAGAGCTGGTGCTGCGCACCCAGGCCCTGCTGCGCGTGGGCCGCCCCGCCGAGGTAACCGGCGCCCTGCAGACCTGGGTGGCCACCCACCCGCACGATGCGACAGTGTGGCAACTGCTGGCGAGCGCCTGGCAGGCGCAGGGGCAGCCGCTGCGGGCCGTGCGCGCCGAAGCCGAATCGCACGCCGCCCGTTACGACTATGCCGCCGCGGTGGACCGCTTCAAGGCCGGGCAAGACCTGGCGCGCAAAAGCAGCAGCGCCGCCGACTACATCGAGGTGTCCATCATCGACACGCGGCTGCGTGCGATGGAGCTACTTTTGAAGGAACAGGCCGCCGAGCGCTGATTCGATCAGCAAGCCCAGCACCGAATAGATCAGCGAGCCCAGCAGGGCCGCGCCAAAGCCGGCGACATGAAAACCGCCCAGCACGCCCGCGGCGGCCCAGAACATCAGGGCGTTGATCACAAAGAGAAACAGGCCCACGGTGACGATGGTCACCGGCAGCGTCAGCACCACCAGCACGGGGCGCAGCACGGCATTGAACAGGCCGATGACCAGCGCGGCAATCAGGGCCGAGGTAAAGCTTTGCACCTGCACGCCGCTGTAGAGGTAAGCCACCAGCAGCAGTGCCGCAGCGCTGAGCAGCCATTTGAGTAGGAGTTTCATGCGCGCACAATAACACCGGGCTGGCTTTGCAGGCGGCCGGGCGCGCTGGCTGGTGGCGGCGTTCTTGAAACACGACACCACAGGCTGCGCGTCGAAGCCTGGGCGAACGGATCAGGCCATGTCCAGCACCAGCAGTGCGCCCAGCCCGGTCAGCAGGCCGGGCAAGGTGCCCGGAAACAACAGGCGGGCCGACGCAGCGGACGACAGGTCGGCGGCGGCATCCAGCTTGGGCCGGCGGGCATCGACCACACGGGCGGCACCCAGTTCGGCCTGCAATTGCGTGGCCAGCTCGGGCAAGGGGCCTTTGGCCAGCACGGTTGTCACGTTGCCGTGGCTTCCCGACCGCAGCCACGGCAGCAGCTGCGCAAAAAGCTTGTCGGCCCATTTGTCGCGCCAGTTTTCGCGGGCGCGGTGGCTCACCCACTTGCTGACGCGGTGCGTCATGCGCGGGGCGCAGGCCACCAGCACCCAATGCGTGCCGGCAGCCGCCTCGCCCGCCAGCAAGGGCGCCAGGATCTGCTGCGCATGGGCTGCGTCGTCCACGTACACGATGACTTTGTCCATACCACCTCCAGAGGCGGGAGCATGACAAAGGGGGCATAGTGCCCCCTTTGCGCTAGCCCATTCGCCGGTTTGACGGTTCGCGCACCGGCGGGTTTACGTTTGCCCTCAGCCCTGTGCAGGCGCGGCGGCGGCGCGGCGCGCCAAAATGGCCTTGCCAGCCACAAACACCAGCAAGGCGCCGGCCACGCTGGCCGCGTAGCGGATGGTGTCGGTTTGCGCAATCTTGAACATCCACTGCCACTTGTCAGGGTTGGAGAAGACGGGGTCGGTCACCAGCATGCCGCCCGCAATCCAGCCCAGCAGCATGCCGCCGAGCGTGATGATCATCGGGAAGCGCTCCATCAGCTTGATGACCAGCTGGCTGCCCCAGACGATGATCGGGATGGAAATCAGCAGGCCCAGCACCACCAGCAGGAACTGGTGTTCGCCCGCGTTCTGCGCGGCGCCCGCAATGGCGATCACGTTGTCCACACTCATCACCAGGTCGGCAACGATGATGGTCTTGATGGCGGCCAGCAGCTTGTCGCTGGTCTGGATGTCGCCATGGCCGTCTTCATCGGGGGCCAGCAGCTTCACGCCAATCCATACCAGCAGCAGCGCGCCCACGAACTTGAGGAAAGGCAGCGCCAGCAGCGTCATGGCAAACGCGATCAGGATCACACGCAGCACGATGGCACCGGCCGTGCCCCAGATGATGCCCTTGGTGCGCTGGGCGGGCGGCAGTTTGCGGCAGGCCAGCGCAATGACCACCGCGTTGTCGCCACCCAGCAGGATGTCGATGATGATGATCTGGCCGAGTGCCAGCCAGAATTCGGGCGATGCCAAAAAGTCCATAAATTCCTCAATATCAAAGGGCAAAAGGACGACCCGGCTGCGACTGTAGCGCCGAGTTCGTCCCGGGGATAGGAGGCTTGCTGTGGGCGGATCAGGGGCGTGCCACCAGGGGCAGAGATGGCGAGGTGACGGCCTTGATCAGCCCACGGTGGGCCCATCAAAGGTCTTGCTCGGTTCGGCACCCTGGTGTGTGCCGAACCCGGACCGCCGGAAGCGATGCTTCGTATTGACGACGGTTCCGATGCCATGCCCCCGATCGCCAATGACTGCCTCGGTCGGAACACATGTCGGGAGCTACTCCCCTTCGAAGCGGCGATTGGAACACAGGCCGCGCGGGGCGTGCAAGCCAGAAACCATGGTTTTGTGGGCCATTATTCAAGAGAAATCGGCCTCAAGCGCTTTGCTGGCAAGCGCAGGAAGCTATTAAAACAGGAGTGCGCAAAGCCCGCTCGCCTGCCCCCGCGCCAGACAGGGCCACCGGCGTGGCGCCCCGCCCGGGGCACGCCGCGCGGCTATGATCCGTGCCCCGTTGCCCCCTCTTGCTGCAACTGCACGCCATGGCCGCCATCCACATCACCGACATCGAAGCCGCCATCAACCACTGGCGCGAGCGCGCGCCCGCCACTGCTGGGGCGGCGCTGGCGCCCGAGATCAGCGCGCTGGGCGAGGTGTATGCGCGCATGGTGTTCCGCCACGAAGACGAGGCCGACGAGCAAAGCCTGCCGGCGCCGGCGCGGGCCGCCTGGCTGGCCTGGTACGACACCACGCCCGACACGCCGTGCATCGCCATCTGCTCGACCAGCCAGGGCGACGACTGGTGCAAGGGCTGCGGGCGCAGCTTTGACGAGGTGCAGTTGTGGCCCGCCATGGGCCCCGCCGAAAAGCGCGCCGTGTGGCGCCGCATCACGCTGGAACACGCCGCCTGGCGCTTCAACCGCTACGCCGAACGCGCGGCCGAAGGGCCCAGCGGCGCGCTCATGCCACGCGACTGATGCTCTTTTTTTGATAGCTTCTAGCGCTTGATGGGGAAGCGCTAGCAGCCAGTTTTATGCAAAACCCGGCGCCTTATTTCCAGCGCACAGGCTCCACATGCACGCTGCCCTGGGTGCTGCTGAGGGTGATGGCCCCCTCCTGCACCGTGGCCTGCAGTTGCATGCTGCGCTCGGCCAGTTGCGCCAGCGCCTGCGAGGCCTCGGTGGGAATGCGCCACACCTGCAGTTTTTCCAGGCGCGAGAGCTTGGTTTCGATGCCCTTCCACCAGATCTCGGCGGCGTGGTTGAAGCAATAGACGATCACCGAATCGGCCTTGCTGCAGGCCTTGGTGAGCGGCTTGTCCTCGGGCTGACCCACTTCGATCCACACGCGCTTGCGGCCGGTGAAGTCGGTCAGCGAGGCATCAGGGTCGTCCGGGTCTGACAGCCCCGCGCCAAACGCCAGGGTGGCATCGCCGTTGCACAGGTCGTTGAGCTGGTGCGCTGCAATGGCCAGGGCCGCCAGCCGCACCATCATGCGCTCGTCGGTCTCGTTCGGGTGGCGGGCCAGCGTGAGCGCGTGGTCGGCGTAGTAGCCGTGGTCGATGTCGGCGATTTGCAGGTTCGCCTTGAAGATGGTGGATTTGATGGCCATGGTTTTGTGCTCACAAATAAATAGCTCCCAGGGCTTACCGTGTAAGCGCTGGGAGCTGAAAATGCCAAAAATTGAGGCGGGTCAGACGCGGCGTGCCAGCTCGGCGGCCTTGCCGATGTAGCTGCCGGGCGTCATGGTCAGCAGGCGGTCTTTTTCGGCCTGCGGGATCTCCAGCGAGCGGATCAATCCATGCAGGGCCTCGGCCGTCACCACCTGGCCGCGGGTGACTTCCTTGAGCTTTTCGTAGGCGCCCTGCACGCCATAGCGGCGCATCACGGTCTGGATGGGCTCGGCCAGCACTTCCCAGCTCGCATCCAGGTCGGCGGCCAGGGCTTGCTCGTTCAGTTCGAGCTTGTTCAGGCCGGTGAGCAGCGAGGCATAGGCCAGCGCGGCGTAACCCAGGGCCACGCCCATGTTGCGCAGCACGGTGCTGTCGGTCAGGTCGCGCTGCCAGCGGCTGATGGGCAGCTTCTCGGCCAAATGCTTGAGCAGCGCGTTGGCCAGGCCCAGGTTGCCTTCGGCGTTCTCGAAGTCGATCGGGTTGACCTTGTGCGGCATGGTGCTGGAGCCGATCTCGCCGGCCTTCAGGCGCTGCTTGAAGTAGCCCAGGCTCACATAGCCCCAGATGTCGCGCGAGAGGTCCACCAGGATGGTGTTGGCGCGCGCCACGGCGTCGAACAGCTCGGCCATGTAGTCGTGCGGCTCGATCTGGATGCTGTAGGGCTGGAAGGTCAGGCCCAGGCCCAGCGGCTCGGGCGTTTCGATGACCTTCTTGCTGAAGGCTTCCCAGTCAAACTCAGGCCAGGCCGCGAGGTGGGCGTTGTAGTTGCCCACGGCGCCGTTCATCTTGCCCAAAATTTTGACGGCGGCAATGCGCTCGCTGGCGGCCTGCAGGCGCATGAGCACGTTGGCCATTTCCTTGCCCACGGTGGTGGGGCTGGCGGTCTGGCCGTGGGTGCGGCTGAGCATGGGCACGTCGGCAAAGGCGTGGGCCATTTCGCGCAGCTTGAGGATGATGCGGTCCAGGCCGGGCAGCACCACCTGGTCGCGGCCCGAGCGCAGTTGCAGGGCGTGGCTGGTGTTGTTGATGTCTTCGCTAGTGCAGGCAAAGTGCACGAATTCCGATGCCCTTTCCAGCTCGGGGCGCGCTTCGAACTTGCTTTTGATCCAGTATTCGACGGCTTTCACGTCGTGGTTGGTGGTTTTTTCGATCTCCTTGATGGCGGCCGAATCGGCCTCGGAGAAGTTCTTGATCAGGCCCAGCAGGTAGGCGCGGGCACCGGTGGTCAGTGGCTTGAATTCGGCAAAACCGGCATCCGACAGTGCGATGAACCACGCCACCTCCACCTGGACGCGGCGCTGCATGTAGCCGTGCTCGCTCATGATGGGCCGCAGCGCGGCAAGTTTGGTGGCGTAACGGCCGTCAAGCGGCGACAGGGCGGTGATGGTGGACAGGCTCATGGCGCAAGATTGTAGGCTGCGCGCCACGGTCAGCGTCAGCCAAGCCACTGCCGATAGAATCGCCCGCGTATGGAACAGACAACCCCGCGCAATGGAAGAAACATGAAACTGATCGGTTCCAACACCAGCCCCTACGTGCGCAAGGTACGCATCGTGATGGCCGAAAAAAAGCTCGACTACCAGTTCGTGCAGGAAAACGTCTGGGCGGATGACACGACCATTGCCAAGTCCAACCCGCTGGGCAAGGTGCCCTGCCTGGTGATGGAGGGCGGCGAGGCGATTTTTGATTCGCGCGTGATCGTGGAATACCTCGATACGCTGTCACCCGTGGGCAAACTCATTCCCGCGCAGGGCCGCGAGCGGGTCGAGGTCAAGACCTGGGAAGCGCTGGCCGACGGCTTGGTGGACGCCGCCATCCTGGCGCGCCTGGAAGCCACCTGGGCGGGCCGCCAGGACAGCGAACGCAGCCAGGCCTGGATGGACCGCCAGCTGGGCAAGGTGCACGCCAGCCTCAAGTCCATGGGCCAGGGCCTGGGCGACAAGCCGTTTTGCAGCGGCATCCACCTGAGCCTGTCGGACATCGCCGTGGGCTGCGCCCTGGGCTGGCTGGAGTTTCGCTTCCCCCTGATCGACTGGCGCAGCGAGCATCCCAACCTGGGCAAGCTGCTCGACAAGCTGATGCAGCGCCCGAGCTTTGCGGATACCAAGCCGGTCTGAGCGCCGGCGGGACTAGATACTGTCCAAAACGATGCCGGCGTAAGCCGGCATCGTTGTTTGTGGGTGGGCCAAATCGCGGGCTATTGGCCCGCGCGCCGCCGCAGCCAGCGCATCAGCGCGCCGACCACGGGCAGCTTCTCGTAGAGTTCTTCGGCGGCATCCCAGTAGTCGCGGTGCAGCACGATCAGGCCTTGCGCGTCCAGCACCAGGTGCGAGGCGCCGCGCACCGTCTGAGGCTCGCCCCGGTGGAAGTTCTTGAATGCAAACAAGAAATCCCAGGTCAGAAAGCATTGCTGCCCCTGCACCACGCGGCCGGTGACCACGAAGCGGGGCTGGTCGAGCGCCTCGAACATGTGCGCGAAGATCTGCTGGATGGGCTGCACGCCGCGCACCTCGTTGAACGGGTCCTTGAAGCGCGCATCGGGCGCATAAATGCGGCCGATAGCGGCCAGGTGGGCGGGCGCGAGCTGCTCAAAGAACGCCACCACGCGGGTGACGGCTTCTTCGACGCTGGAGGAGTCGGGGTGTGGCATCAAAGACCTGTGAAGCGGCGAACCGCTGGAAAGTACCACCGGTACGGCAACAGCCGCAGCAGCTTCATCACGCGCGTGAAGCGTTTGGGAAAGTGGATGTCGAAATGCCCGCGCTCCCAGCCCTGCACGATGGCCGCCGCCGCCGCTTCGGGTGAGATCAGCGCGGGCATGGTGAAGTCATTGCCCGCCGTGAGCGGCGTGGCCACAAAGCCGGGGTTGATCACGCTCACGCCCATGCCCAGGTCGTGCAGGTCCAGATACAACGCCTCGGCCAGGTTGATGAGCGCGGCCTTGGTGGGCCCGTAGGCCAGGCTTTTGGGCAGGCCCCGAAAACCCGCCACGCTGCTGATGACACTCACATGGCCCGGGCGCCCGGCCTCTGCGGCTGTGAGCATGGCGGGCAACACGCCGGCCAGCACATGCAGCACACCGTTGTAGTTGATCTGCTCGTGGCGCAGCATGACGGCCAGGTCGAAATCGGTGGCGCGCATGTCGCGGTAGTAGCCAGCGCAGTAGCAAACCAGGTCGGGCGCGCCGCCCGCCAGCACCTGCGCGGCGGCGGCCTCCACCTGCTGGGGCTCTGCCGTGTCAATCGCAATGGCCACACTGCCGGGGTGCTCGGCCACAAAGGCATTGAGCGCATCGCCGCTGCGCGCCGACACGATGACCTGCGCGCCGCGCGCGTGCAGCGCCGCCGCCGTGGCCCGGCCAATGCCGCTGCTGGCGCCAATGAGCCAGGCCCGGCGGCCATGCCAGTCGCGCAGGGGCGGGTTGAGGCTCATGCTGCGCGTTTGGTGAAGGACAGCGTGATCTCGCCCAGGCGCACGCCGAACTTGCGCATGGTGGCGCGGTTGAGCATCACGCGGTCGTCGATGAGGTACATCCAGTCGTCCAGCTCGACGTTGTAGACCTTGCCATCCACCGGCAGCGCCAGTGTGTAGTTCCAGCGGAAGGCGTTGCCGCGCGTCTGGCCGCTGGCCGTGCCCACCACGTCGTCGGCGGTGCCGGTGTAGCGGCCGTCGGCGTGTTTGGTCAGGCGCCAGATGCGGCGCTGGGTGGTGCCGTCGGAATAGGTGAAGGCTTCGTCGAGCACGCCCTCGTTGCCCTGCCAGGCGCAGTCCATGACCACGGTGAAGCGTTTGACGATCTGGCCGCTGCGGTCCTGGAAGATGCCGTGGGCGTCGATCTTGCCGTTGAAATACTGGGCCAGGTCGAGCACCGGCTTTTCGCTGGCGTAGCCATCGAGGTTCTGGCTGGCGCAGCCGGACAGGACCACGGGCGCAGCCACTGCGGCCGAAAGGAGGAGGCGTCGTTGCATCATGGGGGGGTGCCTTGGGGTCGGTTCGTATTCAGGATCGCCGTGCGGCGTGTGGGCCGCAGGATGAGGACATGCAGCGCAGCCGCCGCCAGCAGCTTGAGCACGCAGGGCAGCACCGCGTAGGCCAGGCCCAGCGTCTGCAGGCCCTCTGCGCTGCGCGTGCCGGGCTGATAGCCCAGCCAGCCCAGCAGCGGCAGCGCCAGGCCGGCGGCCAGCGCCAGGTTGAGCTTGGTGGCGAAGTTCCACCAGCCAAAGTACGCGCCTTCGTGCTGGCCGCTGTCGCCCTCGGCCGCAATCACGCCGGCCAGCAGGGCGCTGGGCAGGGCCAGGTCGGTGCCCAGCGCCACGCCCGACAGCGCACAGACCACCAGGAACGGCAGCGCATCGCCCGCGCCCAGAAAGGCAGCCCACACAAACACCGCGATCGCCAGCAGCATGCCGGCCAGCCAGGTGCGCGCCAGGCCCCAGTGCGCCACGGCGCGCAGCCACAGCGGGATGGAAAGTGCGGCGCAGACGAAATAGGCGGCCAGGAACATCGGCTCCTGCGCGGGCGGCGCCTGCAGGCGGTCCTGGATGAAAAACAGCACCAGCGTGGCCGGGATGGCGCTGGCAATGCCGTTGAGCATGAACACCGCCAGCAGGCGGCGGAAGGCCGGGCGCCCCCAGGGCCGCCACAGGCTGGCGTGCTGCGGTGGGCGATACACACCCGCTACGGCACCACCCGCGTGCGCTGCGGGACGCGGCGCGCGCGTCCATGCCCACCAGCCCAGCAACAAGGCAATGGCAAACACCGCCAGCATGACCGGCAAACCCAGCAGCGCGGGCAGCACCGAGGCCAGCACCACGCCCACCAGCGCGGCGCCCTCGCGCCAGGCCACGATGCGGCCGCGCTGCAGTTCGTCCCCACCCAGGCGCGCGCCCCAGGACTGGTGCGCAATGCCGAGCTGGCTGTAGGCGGTGTAGGTGACGAGCAGCGCCACCAGCGCCCAGGCGATGAGCGCATCGGGGCCGCGCACCGCCGGGAAGAACAGGCTGGCCAAGCCCAGCGCCAGCACCAGCGCCGACACCGCGCCCACGGCCAGCACGGCGCGCACCGAGCGGCCAAACAGGTGGTCGGCCAGGCGGCCCAGCAGCGGGTCGGTGATGGCGTCGAACAGCCGCGCCGCCAGCAGCACCGCGCCCAGTGTGGCCAGCGGCATGCCGAACTCGCGGGCGTAGTGGTTGGGCAGCAGCACATACAGCGGCAGCGCCACAAACGCCAGCGGCAGGCCCAGCAGCCCATAGGCCAGGCCTGCGCCGGCGCGGATGGGCTGCGAACCGGTCATGGCTGGCCTGCCGTGCGGATAGATGCCAGCAGCTGCTGCCGCAGACCGGGCTCGGACGTCTGGGGCGAGAGCCAGATGCCAAAGAACAGGCGCGAGAACTCGGCGTCCGGCACTTCGCCGACCACGCGCCCGCCCATCTTGAAGGTGGCGCCTACGCCGGGCTGGTGAATGCCCAACAGGCGGTCGCCCGACTTCACGTCCGGCAGCGCGGCCTGCAGGGCCTGCTGCCAGCGCGTGGCCTGCTCGGCAGTGAAGTTGCCCACGCGGCGCATCTCCTCCAGCGAACGCTTGGCGATGGCGTCGGCTGAAAAGTCGCGGTGGTAGGTGAGCTCCAGTGCCAGGGGTTGTGCGCCGTAATTGCCGGCCTCAAAGCCCGGCTGCACCCACAGGCGCGCCCGATAGATCTCGAAGCCCAGGAAGCGCAGAACGCCTTGTCCCGCCAGGCGCGCACCCGAGAGGGGAGCGGTGGCAGTCTGGCTGGCCTCCGCCATCTGCGCTGCGGCCGGATTCGAATTGAACAGGGCTGCAGCGCTTACCAATAAAGCGCTAATAGCTATGCTTTTCATAGCACATCAATCCTTGACCAGCGTGTACTGCACGAGGTCGATGTTGCGCATGGCAAACGCGGCCTCGCAGTAGGCCAGGTAGAACTCCCAGATGTGCATGAAGCGCTCATCGAACCCGAGTTGCAGGATCTGCGCACGCTGCGCCAGAAAGCGCTCGCGCCAGCGCTTGAGGGTCTCGGCGTAGTCCTGGCCAAACGCGAACTCGTCCACCACACTCAGGCCTGCGGCCTCGGCCTCGCGGCGGAACTCGCGTGGGCAGGGCAGGCAGCCGCCCGGGAAGATGTACTGCTGGATGAAGTCGGTGGAGCTGATGTAGCGGTCAAACAGGCTGTCGTCGATGACGATGCTCTGGATGCAAGCCTTGCCGCCGGGCTTGAGCAGGCGGTTCACCGACTGGAAGTAAGTGGGCCAGTATTCGCGGCCCACGGCCTCGACCATTTCGATGGAGCAGATGGCGTCGTAGGGGCCGTCGTGGATGTCGCGGTAGTCCTGCAGGCGCAAATCTGCCTGGGCTTGTACCCCGTGTGCCGCCATGCGCTTTTGGGCAAAAGCGAGCTGCTCGGTGGACAGCGTCACGCCGGTCAGCGAGGCACCGAACTCGGTGGTCGCCATCTCGGCCAGCGCGCCCCAGCCGCAGCCAATCTCCAGCACGCGGTCGCCCGCCTGTACGCCGGCCATGCGCAGCGCGCGGCGCACCTTGGCGTGCTGGGCGGCGCGCAGGTCGCCGCCTGCATCGCCCTCGAACCAGGCCGACGAATAGTTCATCGTGTCGTCCAACCACAGTTCGTAGAAGGCATTGCCCAGGTCGTAGTGGGCGTGGATGTTCTTCTGGCTGTTGGCGCGCGTGTTGCGGTTGAGCAGGTGCTTGATGCGGTACAGCAGCCGCCCGGCCCAGGTGCCGTAGATCACGCCTTCCACCTGCTGGCGGTTGGCGATGAAGAGCTTGATCAGGTCGGTGAGGTGCGGCGTGGTCCAGTCGCCGGCGATATAGCTTTCGGCAAAGCCGATGTCGCCCGACCGGAGCGCGGCGCTGCACACATTCCAGTTCTTGAGCGTGATGGCGGCCAAGGGGCCGTTGCCGTGCCCGAAATGCTGCAGCGTGCCATCGGGCAGCTGCACCGTGAGGTGGCCGTGCTGCAGCCGCTGCAGCAGCTTGAGCGCCGTGCGGGCGGCGGCCGGCGTGCCTGCGGGCAGGGCCTGGGCATTGCGGCCTGAGCGGGTTGCGGTGGTGGAGTTCATGGCGGCGGTCTCGCGGGGCTGGAACGGCATGGAGATCAACGGGTCACGATGGAGGCAGGCGCCTCGGGCTTGCGATGGAAACGCACGCGCTTGAGCCACAGCCGCAGCGCGTGCCAATGGATGCGGACGATGATGGCCAGCGTCATGGCGGGATAGCCCCAAAGCGCGCGGCGCAGCGTCTGATCGGTGATGGCATGCAGGGTGCCGCTCACGCTGGTCTGGATCAGCGGGCCGCTGTCGTCGTCGTGGTCGATGCGCACCACGGTGCGGCCTGCGTCCTGTGCGCCGGCTGCCGTGCGCAGGAAGCGAAAGCGGTAGCCGCCGCTCACCTCGCAGAACGGCGACACATGGAACACCTTGCGCGCCTTCTGTTCCACGCCGTATTGCGGCCCATCGAGCAGGTAGCAGTGGCGCTCGCCAAAGGTGTTGTTCACCTCGACCACGATGGCGCGCAGGCTGCCGTCGGAGCGGTGGCAGTACCAGAAGCTCACGGGCTTGAAGGTGTAGCCCAGCACGCGCGGGTAGCAATGCAGCCAGACCTCGCCGGTGGCGTCGGTGATGCCTTCGGTGCTGAGCAGTTCGTCCAGCCAGGCCAGCGCCCCGCCTTGCTCTACGCTGCGGCCGTCGCCATGGTCCACATCATGAAAGCTGATGGCGCCGCGCCGGTTGATGGCCAGCGCGCCCGGCGCATCGGGCAGGCTGCGCATCGGCAGCATCAGGAAGAATGTGGAGTAGGCAAACGCGTGGCGCTTGGGCCGCAGCCGCGTGTGGCGCACCTGGCCGAAGCCAATGAGGGGCACGGCGGACACGGCGGGCGCTGTCATGCGGCCTCCGCCAGCGGTGCGGGCCTAGCGGCCAGCAGTTTCCCGGCCACGGCCAGGCCGGATTTTAGGCCGTCTTCATGGAACCCATAGCCTGTCCAGGCGCCGCAAAACCAGGTGTGCTGCTGGCCCTGCAGCTTGCCCACCTGCTGCTGTGCGCGGATGGCCGCCATGTCAAAAACCGGGTGGGCGTATTCGTAGCTGCCGATGACGTGCTCGGGCGCAATGTCTCGCACCGGGTTGAGTGAGACCACCACGGGCTGGGCAAAAGGCACGGGCTGCAGCTGGTTGATGAGGTAGTGCAGGCACACGCGGGCCGACTCGCGGCTGCGTTGTTGGGCACGTTCGTAGTTCCACGCTGCCCAGGCGGCGCGACGTGCGGGCAGCACCGAGGTGTCGGTGTGCAGCACGGCGCGGTTGGCCTGGTAGCGGATGGAGCCGAGCACGGCGCGCTCCTGCGTCGTGGGCTGGGCCAGCAGCGCAAGCGACTGGTCGGAATGGGTGGCCAGCACCACCTGGTCGAAGTGTTCCACCAGTCCGTCGGTGACCACGCGCACACCCGCGGCATCGCGCTCGATGCGGCGCACGGGCGTGGACAGGCGCTTGTCGGCGATGCCTGCCACGATCTTGTCCACGTAGTTGCGCGCACCACCGGCCACCGTCCACCATTGCGGGCGGTTGCTCACCTGGATGAGCCCGTGGTTGTGGCAGAACCGGATCATGGTGGCCACGGGGAATTTGAGCATCTGGTCGGTGGGGCAGCTCCAGATGCAGCCCAGCATGGGCAAGAAGTACCAGTCGCGGAACGCGTCGCCAAAGCGGTGCTGCTGGAGGAAATCGCCCAGCGGCTGCATCAGCGCGGCGTCGGCCTGCTTTTCTGCAATGCGCGTGCACAGCTTGTTGAAGCGCAGCAGGTCGCGCAGCATGCCCAGAAAACGCGGGTTGACCAGGTTGGAGCGCTGGGCAAACACGGTGCTGAGGTTGGTGCCGCTCCACTCCAGAGAGCGGCCGCCGCCCAGAGCTGCGGGCACCTGCACCGAGAACGACATGTCGGACTTCGCAGTCTCTACGCCCAGCTCGGCGAGCAGGCGGATCAGGTGGGGGTAGGTGCGCTCGTTGAACACCAGAAACCCGGTGTCGACGCCGTGGGTGACGGTCGCGCCGGAGGCGTCGGGCAGTGTGACATCCACGGTGTGGGTGTGCCCACCGAAGTAGTCGCCCGCCTCAAACAGCGTGATGTCCGCCTTGCCGCGCAACTGGTGCGCGACGGATAGCCCGGAGATGCCGGAGCCGATGATGGCGATTTTCATGGCCGGCTCCCTCTGGCCGGCGCCTGGAATAAAAGAGTTGCGAAGCGTCCCGAAACGAATAAGAGAGGGAGGGAGGAGAAGCGCTTCAGGAGGGCAATCAGAACCCGGGGGGCCAAAAGGCTTCGCAACGTCAAACTGGTAAGGTGCCCAATGCGCTCTTGCAATCTACAGAGTGGGGTTATACCGCCAAAGTTCCAGCCCATGGTGTGAAAAAAATCGGCAAAGCGTAACGAGGTCATGGAAATCACCGGGGTTGGGGAGCTGCGAGCTGCTGTTCGATGGCGCGGACCAGGCCCTTGCTATCGGGGGCCGTGAGGCTGGAATAGCTGTCAACCAGCTGGCCGTTGCGCCCCAGCAGGTATTTGTGAAAGTTCCAGCGCGGCGCGCTGCCGGACAACTGCGCAAGCTGGCGGTACAGCGGCGAAGCCTCGGGCCCCTTGACGCTGCTTTTGGCGAACATGGGAAATTTCACGCCAAAGGTGTTTTCACAAAAATCGGCAATCTGCTGGTTGCTGCCGCTTTCCTGGGAAAAGTCGTTCGATGGAAACCCGAGCACCACCAGGCCCTTGTCCTTGTAGCGGGCATAGAGATCCTCCAGACCCTTGTACTGGCCTGTGAAGCCGCAATAGCTGGCAGTGTTGACGATCAACACCACCTTGCCGCTGTACTGGCACAGCGACTGGGGCTTTTCGTCCTGCAGCCGCTCGAAGGTGTGCTGCAGCGTGGCCGGGCAGGCCTGCGCCTCGCCCGCATGCGCCGCTGCGCCCGCCAGCATCAACCCGGCGATGCCCGCAGCAGTACGCAAGGCCTTCGAGAGGCGAGAGAACGATGGCGTGGTGGGTTTCATGGTGGGCCTCCAGACGGTTTTAACCATTTCATCATATTTTGCCCCTGTTGGTATTTATTTATACTGCATAGTATGCACGACGTACAGCCCTTGAATGCGTCTGCGTGCAAAAAACGTGATGGGTGGAGCGGGAACGCCCACAGACCGGGCCGGTGCATGGCAACCGCTGGTACGTGCTAGCGGCGTGGTGCCGCGGGGGTTGGCGGCCGAAAAACAGCGGGCGCTCGGCCCTGTGGGGTGTGCGCAATCGGCGGCGCCCTGGAGGCACCGGGGAGGATTCAGCGCGGCAACGGGACTGAGCGGCGATGGGGCAACCCCGCAGCCGCCATGGGGCTACACCAGAGCCAGCAAGCGGTCCAGGGGCAATTGCACCCGCACGTCTCGGTATGCCACGACGCCGGCGATCTTCCAGGCGGTTTGGGAGGTGTCGCGCGGAATCATCTCGCCGGTGGGCATGCCGTCACGGTTCATCACCACGGCCACGCGGGGTGTGGTGGCCGTGGTGCCACGGCGGAGCACCACAGCCACTTCCTGGGTGGCCAGCCGGACCAAGGCGCCCGGCGGGTAGATGCCGAGCGCTTTGACCAGCGCGGCACCCGCCTCGTCCACCTGGTGTTCTTCGTTGTAGTAGCTGGCCTGCATGGCGGCCGTGACCGGCATGGGCGAGCGCACCACGCGGGGGGCCAGGCGGGCGCCAAAGATATCGGCGCGCTGCAGCAGGCGCGCCATTTGCTGCGCTTCGGACTTCTTCGCCAGCGGGCCGGGCAAGCGGTGGTGATGGCACAGCACCGCTTCCAGCCACACGGGGTCGGTCACCCCCAAGCGGCGAAGCAACTGCTCAGAGCGGCTGGCATGGTCTTCGATTGCCATGATTTGCTGGGCCGTGAGTGGCTGCGACTGCTGGGCCAACTGGTCCTGCAGCTCGGTCATGGCGATGTTCATGGTGAGCCCCGCGCTGCCCAGTTGCAGCACCCGCGCATCGGGCCAACGCAGCATTTCGCGCGCCACCACCATGCACGCGCAGCTCACCAGCATGGCGTGGGTGGCGCTGTACATGCGGGTTTCTTGCGCCGACAGATAAATCAGGGCCAGCAGCGTGGCGTCGGGCGCTTGCTCGCAATTGCGGTTCAGTTCACCGTGCAGGGCCTGAAAACGGCCCTCGAAATCGCCCGCCAGTGGTGCGCGCAGCAACTGGGTGGCACGCAACTGTAGTTGAGGCCAGTCCGGCACATATTTACCATCGCGTTCACGGCCAGCCTGCGTACCTCCCGACTGCGCGCCTGCATGGATCTTCATCGCCGCAATCTGCCCCAGGGAAGTGTCGGACAGCAGCATTTTTTGCAGCTGCGCGAGGTAGGCGCGGTGGCTCTCGCCGGACTCACTCGTGTCTACGCACAGTTGCAGGCCGCGTGCCTCCAGCGATTCCAGTTCGGCACGGGTGCGGATGACATAGCCTTTTTGCGCCAGCAACGCTCCATCCGCACCACGCAGCACAAAAGGCAGCGGATGACCCAACTGGATGGATTTAATGTTCAGGGCAACAAGATTCATGGCGCTCGTTACATTATCTAACCGGCAGGTCGCCATCAAGGGCGAACAACCATGGGAAATGGTTTGCTGTTTGCCAGACCCTCACCTGCCTCGGCGGTCGGGCCCCCTCGCTATTCAAGGCAGGATACTGTCGCGGGATGGCATACCGCGCCATGCACCATGCTTTCAGGTCGCAGCACGCACCGGGTTATCGCCAAAAACCGCATCCCAGAGCGCCAGCACTGCGCGCTGCTCTGCCTGCAGCGCGGGGGGCGCGACTTCGGTCGGCACTTCATCGAGCCGTGCACGGTGCTGCACACGGCGCAGTTCGCGGTAGGCGTCGGCTGCAGCCTGGCCCACACCGGCAGGTAGCAAGCCCACTTGCTCGGCGCGCTGCAGCAGTGCGATGTTGCCCACGTTGCTCACCAACTCAGGGTGCTGGGCGGAATACGCCAGTACAAGGTACTGCACGGCAAACTCGGCATCCACCATGCCGCCCGGGCTGTGTTTCACATCAAATTGCCCCTCGCGCGTGCGATGGGCCGAACGCACGCGCCCGCGCATGGACACGATCTCGGCGCGCAACGCGACGGGGTCTCGCGGCGACGTGATCACTGCTTCACGCACCGCATCAAAGCGGGCCTGCAGGGCGGCACTGCCCAGCACAAAGCGCGCCCGCGTCATCGCCTGGTGTTCCCATGTCCATGCCGTGTTGCTGCCGCGTTGCTGCTGGTATGCCGCGTAGGCATCGAAACTGGTGACCAGCAGGCCGGAATTGCCGTTGGGGCGCAGGGCCGTGTCGATTTCGTACAAATCACCCTCGCCCGTTTTGACGGTGAGCCAGTTGATCAGCTTGCGTACAAACGCCGCATAGATCTCGGGGGCCCGTTCATCGTCATCGTCGAACACGAAAACGATGTCGAGATCACTGCCGTAGCCCAGCTCCTTGCCGCCGAGCTTTCCGTAGCCAATGATGGCAAATTGCGGGGTTTCGCGGTGCCGGTTTTTGAGGCGGCTCCAGCACCACTGCGCGGAGATGCGCAGCACGCTGTCGGCCAGCGCGCTCAGGTCATCGGCCACCTGCTCGACGGTGATCCGGTGCTCCACATCGCGGGCCAGCGTGCGGAAGGTTTCCGCGTGCTGCGCGCGGCGCAACAGGTTGAGCAGGGTTTCGTCGTCGTCCTCGCCAGTGGACCGCAACGAAGCCAGCCGCAGGGCCAGTTCGCGCTCGAAATCAGCCACGGCAAAGCGCTCGGCCAGTAGCGCGTTACCCACCAGTTCGTCGATGACACCCGGGTGTTGCAGCAGGTAGCGAGCGGGCCATCGGGCGGCGCCCAGCAGGTGTAGCAGTTGCTCATGCACCGAGGGGCGCTCCAGCAGCAAGGCCAGATAGCTTTCGCGTCGCAGCAGGGGCTCGAGCCAGTTCACGAGGCGCACGGCGGCTTCCTCGGTGACCCGTCCTTCGCCCAGCCACTGCGCCGTGCGCTGGATCAGCCGGAACAGCCGTGCGCGGGCTTCGTCGCGCAACGCGATCACGCGGGGATGGGTGCGCCACTCCGCCACCCGCTCGCGAAAACCGGCAGGCAACTGTTCGAGCAAGCCTTCCAGCTCGGGCGGCGGCGCGGTGACCGCACGTGGCCCGCCACATCCGCCGCCATTGCATTCCCTCTTGCCATTGCCACCCAAGAGCGTGTCGAACTCCTGCGCCACCAGTTCACGGTGGGCATCGAGCTCATGCAGAAAACCGCAGCAGTCGCTGTGGCCCATGGTGCGGGCAATCCAGGCCAGATCGTCGTCGCGCGTGGGCAGCACATGGGTCTGCTGGTCGTCCAGGTACTGGATGCGATGTTCCACACGGCGCAGAAACACATAGGCCCGCGCCAGCGCATCGGCTGTCTCCTGCGGCATGAGCCCGGCCTGGGCAAGCCGTGGCAGGGCATCCAGCGTGGGCCGGCGGCGCAGTTCGGGAAACTGCCCACCGCGCACCACCTGCAGCAGCTGCACCGTGAATTCAATTTCGCGAATACCGCCGCGCGACAGTTTCACATCGTTGGCGCGCTCCGGATGGCCGGCGCTGCGCTTGGCCGCATGTTCGCGGATCTGGCGGTGCAGGGTGCGCAGCGCATCAAACACGCTGTAATCCAGGTAGCGGCGGAACACGAACGGCAGCACCACGCTGCGCAGTGCCAGCACTTCGGCACCGCCAATGCAGCTTTGCGGTGCCACCACCCGGCTCTTGAGCCAGGCAAAGCGCTCCCATTCGCGCCCCTGCACCTGAAGGTATTCCTCCAGCGCCGCCAGCGAGACTGCGGCGGGGCCGGAATTGCCATGGGGGCGCAGCGCCAGGTCCACCCGGAAGACGAATCCGTGCTCGGTGGTATCGCCCACCAGGCTGTAGATGATCTTCACCGCATGGGCGAAATACTCGTGGTTGGAGATGCGGCCACGCCCCTCGGGGTTGCCGGCCGTTTCACCATCCTGCGCGTAGACGTAGATGAGGTCGATGTCGCTGGACACGTTGAGCTCCCGCGCGCCAAGCTTGCCCATGCCGATCACCCACAGCGGCACCGGCTGTCCGTCGGGTGCGAGCGGAGCCCCATGGCGGCTGTCCAGTTCGCGGCGGGCGTGAAGGCACGCCCGGTCCAGCGCGAACTCGGCCAGTTCGGTGACGGCGCGGGTGATGTCCGACAGCGGGGCCTGGGCTTCGCAATCGAGCCGGATCAGCCGCTCCATGACCAGCTGGCGCAGCACGCGCAGGGCGGTTGCTGTGTCGCACCCGCGCTCCTGCAGCGCCGCAAAGGCCTGTTCCATGGATGCTTTATCAGGCGCCCCTGCCGGCAACAAAGCCAGATCCTGTGCGTAGCGGCGGTGCAGGCGCTGAAAAAAACGCGAGTACCCGGCCAGGCCGGCCGAGTCAGGGGCGGAACCCGAAAATTCAGTGGAAGAGGTGGACATGGCAGGGGGCGCGGCGGGCCGCTACATACATAAGGACACCGGTTTTCACTGAACCCACCCCGGGGTCGCGGGTCATAATTCCTGCCACATTCAAGCCCACCAATGATCGATCCATTAAATCGCCCCACACGCCTGTTGCGATTCGTCGCCGGGTTCGCGCGATGGTCGCTGGGTTGCCTGCTGGTCCTGTGGCTGCTGCTGGCCGTCGGGTGGGGAGCTTTGCATGGCTGGATTGTGCCGCGTATCGGCGAGTTTCGCCCGCAACTGGAGGCGCAGGCAGCGCGGGCGCTGGGGGTACCGGTGCGCATCGGGTCCATCACGGCGCGTTCCGAAGGGTTGATCCCCTCCGTCGAGCTTCTGGACGTGGCGCTGCTGGATGCCCAAGGGCGAGCCGCGCTGCAACTGCCGCGCGTGGTGGTGGCACTGTCTCCGCGCTCGCTGCTCAACCGGGGGTTCGAGCAGCTCTACATCGAACGCCCCGACCTTGACATCCGCAGGCAGGCGGACGGCCGCATTGTGGTGGCGGGCCTCACTTTCTCGGAGACTGCGGGCGCGGACAACGCCGCCGCAGACTGGCTGTTTTCGCAGGGCGAAGTCGTCATCCAGGGTGGCACGCTGCGCTGGACCGACGAGCTGCGCGGCGCACCCGAGCTGGCGCTGGAAGAGGTCGATGTGCTGCTGCGCAACAGCAGCTGGCAGCACAACATGCGCATCGCGGCCACGCCACCGCCGGCCTGGGGTGAGCGGTTCACGCTGACCGGGCGGTTTCGCGCGCCGCTGCTGCGTGCACGCGATGGCAACTGGCAGCACTGGAGCGGCCAGCTGTTTGCCGATTTCTCGCGCGTGGATGTCTCCCGCTTGCGCCACCATGCCGATGTGGGCTTTGAGGTGGCGCAAGGCCGTGGCGCCGTTCGCGCCTGGGCCGACGTTCAGCGCGGCCGGATTGTGGGTGGCACCGCCGACCTGTTGCTGACCGACGTCAACGCCACGCTGGGGCCCCAGCTCAAAGCCCTGGCGCTGCCCTCCATCGAAGGCCGGCTGGGCGGCCGGCGGCTGGAAGGCGGCTTCGAGTTTTATACCGAGGGCCTGCAGTTTGTGACCGACGATGGCCTGGTGTGGCCAGGGGGCAACCTGCGCCTGCACTACACGGGGGCCGCGGGCAAGGCACCCGCCCAGGGCGAGCTGCGCGCGGACCGCCTGGATCTTGCCGCGCTGGCCCAGATCGGCAGCCGCCTGCCACTGGGAAAGGCCGCCCACACCGCACTGCAGACCTACACCCCGCAGGGGCTGGTCAACGAAGTACACACCACCTGGCGCGGCCCGCTGGATGCCTTGCAGCAATACCAGGTGCGCGGCAAGGTCACGGGGCTGGCCCTGGCCGCCGGCGAACCGGATGCGGGCAACAGCGTTCCCGGTCTGCGCGGCGCCAGTGTGGACATCGACATGACGCATGCCGGCGGCAAGGCCAGCCTGGCCATCGCGTCGGGTGCGCTGGTTCTGCCGGGGGTCTTTGAAGACCCTGTGTTGCCGCTGGACCAGCTGAGTGCGGAGCTGCGCTGGCAAGTGGATGGGCAACGCCTGGCGGTGCAGGCCAGCAATGTGCGGTTTTCCAACGCGGACGCTCAGGGCGAGCTGCGCGCCAGCTGGCACACCAGCGACGCCAGCCAGGCCCCCCGTTTTTCACGCTTTCCCGGCGTGATGGACCTGACGGGCACACTGGTGCGCGCCGACGGCACCCGCGTGCACCGCTATCTGCCCCAATCCATCCCGGCCGAATCGCGCCACTATGTGCGCGATGCCATCCTGTCGGGCAGCGCCAGCAACGTGCAGTTCCGGGTAAAGGGCGACCTGCACGACCTGCCTTTCAACGATCCCCGGCAGGGAGATTTCCGCATTGCAGCCCGCGTCAAGGATGTGACCTACGCCTACGTTCCACCCCGGCTGCAACCCGGCGGCGCGTTGCCCTGGCCGGCGCTGACGCAACTGGCGGGCGAACTGGTGTTCGAGCGCTCGTCCATGCAGGTGCGCGGCGCCACCGGTGGTTTTGCCGGCACGCCGGGCGTGCGTCTGGCCAAGGTGGAGGCGCAGATTCCCGATCTGTCCCACTCCGTGGTCGCGGTCAACGCCGATGCGCGCGGGCCGCTGTCCGAACTGCTGACCATCCTGCGCACCTCCCCGCTATCGCGCATGACAGGCCATGCGCTCGATCAGGCCAGCGGCACGGGCAATGCCGATTTGCAGCTGCGACTGAGCCTGCCGATCAGCGATATCGAAAAATCCAAAGTGCAGGGCAGTGTGGTGCTGGCGGGCAATGAGGTGCAGATCACACCCGAAACGCCCCTGCTGTCGCGCGCACGCGGCATCGTGCAATTTACCGACACCGGGTTCTCCGTGAATGGCGTGCAGGCGCGCGCGTTGGGTGGGGACTTGCGCCTGGAGGGCGGAATGCGTGCGCTGGCGGCCGGCGCTGGCCCAACCGAGTCCGCCGTGCAAGTGCGGGCGCAAGGCACGGCCACTGCCGAGGGGCTTCAGCAGGCGCGGCAGCTGGGCATGCTTGCGCAGCTGGCGCGCAGCGCTACCGGCAGCGCGCCCTACACACTTGCGCTGGCTTTTCGCCGGGGCATTCCCGAGATACGGGTCACCACCACCTTGCAGGGAATGGGCCTCACGTTGCCCGCACCGCTGGCCAAGACCGCAGATTCCCTGCTGCCAGTGCGCTATGAGACCCAGGTGGCCCGCGAATCCTTGGCCGCGGTCATGGCAGGTACGGCCCCGCCGCCCCTGCGCGACCAGTTGACCCTGGACCTGGGCTTGCTGGGATCGGTCAGCTACCAGCGGGAGCATCAGGGCAACCAGACGCGCGTGGTGCGTGGTGCCATCGGCATCGGTCTGGCCGCCGGCGAATCCGCGCCCATGCCGATGGACGGCGTGGCGGCCAACATCCGCGCGGCACACGTTGACGTGGACGCCTGGGAAAAGGTGCTGACACAGGCAACCACCACCGACGCCGGCACCCCTGCCACCGCCACCCAGGCAGACAGCGCGGCGCAAGACTATCTGCCCACTACCGCCGCCGTGCGCGCGCAGACGCTCACTGTGCAGGGGCGCGCATTGCACAACCTGGTCGTTGGCGGCTCGCGGGACGGCTCCACCTGGCGTGCCAACCTGGACGCCGATGAGCTCAACGGCTATCTCGAATACCGGCAGGCCGGCACCCGTGACAACCCGGCGGGCCGCGTGTTTGCCCGGCTGGCGCGCCTGAAGCTGCCCCAAAGTACCGCCACGCAGCTCGAAGCACTGCTGGACGAGCAACCCGGCACGATGCCCGCGCTGGACATCGTGGTGGACGACTTTGAACTGCGCGGCCGCCAGCTCGGGCGTGTGGAGATCGAAGCGCAAAACCGGGGCGGGGATGTGGCCCAGCGCGAGTGGCGGCTGGGCAAGTTCAACATCATGACGCCGGAAGCCACCTTCACCGGCAGCGGCAACTGGGCGTTGGTGGCGGGCAGCGAACGGGCGCCGCGCCGCCGCACGGTCATGAACTTCCAGCTCGACATTCGCGATTCCGGCGATCTGCTGGCCCGTTTTGGCATGGAAAAGGTGGTGCGCCGCGGCAAGGGGCGCATGCAAGGGCAGGTGGCCTGGATAGGTGCGCCCATGAGCCCGGACTACCGCTCCATGACGGGGCAGATCAACCTGAATGTGGAGTCTGGCCAGTTCCTCAAGGCCGATCCGGGGCTTGCCAAGTTGCTGGGGGTGCTGAGCCTGCAGTCGTTGCCACGCCGCCTGACGCTCGATTTCCGTGATGTCTTCAGCGAAGGCTTCGCGTTCGATTTTGTGCGGGGCGACGTGCGCATCGAGCAGGGTGTCGCCATCACCAACAACCTGCAGATGAAGGGGGTCAACGCGGCTGTGCTCATGGAGGGCAGCGCCAACATCGACCACGAAACCCAGGACTTGCATGTGGTGGTCATCCCCGAAGTCAACGCCATGACGGCCTCGCTGGTCGCCACCGCCATCAATCCGGTCATCGGACTGGGCAGCTTTCTGGCCCAGGTTTTTCTGCGCGGTCCGCTGATCGAGGCCGCCACCCAGGAATTTCAGATTGGGGGCACCTGGACGGATCCGAATATCGTGCGCATTTCGCGGCGCAGCCGGGAATCGGGCAGTGCCCCCGCACCACCCTCGGGGGCCGAACAACTGCCCGGCAAGACACCGGTGCCATCCGCGGCAGGAGAGCCCTCATGAAAGTGGCCGCCCTACAGATGGTCTCTGGCACGCAGCGCAGCGACAACCTGGCCATGGCCCGCCGCCTGCTGGAACAGGCCGCCACGGCAGGGGCCGAACTGGCGGTGCTGCCCGAGTACTTTTGCGCCATGGGGCTGCGCGACACCGACAAGCTGGCATTGCGTGAAACCCCTGGCGATGGTGTTGTCCAGGCGTTTCTCGCCCGCGCTGCACAGGAGCTGCAGATGTGGGTGGTGGGCGGCACATTGCCCATGCAGACCGCCGATCCGGAGCGCGTGCATAACACCACGCTGGTGTATGCACCCTCGGGCCAATGTGCTGCGCGCTACGACAAGATCCACCTCTTTCGGTTTGACAACGGGCGTGAGCATTTCGACGAGGGCCGGGTGATCGAGGCAGGGGCCAGTCCGGTGCAGTTTGATCTGCCATCGCGCACCGGCCACACCTGGCGCATCGGACTGAGCGTTTGCTACGACCTGCGCTTTCCCGAGCTGTACCGCCTGCACGCCAGCGCGGGAGCCGACCTGCTGCTGGTGCCCAGCGCCTTCACCCACACCACCGGGCAGGCCCATTGGGAACTGCTGCTGCGGGCACGGGCGGTGGAAAACCTGGCCTATGTGCTGGCCCCCGCGCAGGGTGGACTGCACGAAAACGGCCGCCAGACCTGGGGCCACAGCATGCTGGTCGATCCCTGGGGGCAGATCGTCCACGCCCTGGCGCAAGGTCCGGGTGTGGTGCTGGGCGAGCTCGATGCCGGGCGCGTGCGCCAGGTGCGCGCGCAGCTGCCCGCGCTGGAGCACCGCGTTCTGTGAGTAGCCTGCCGCCCAGCACCCGCACACCCTGGCAGCGCTGGCGCAGCGCCTGGCGTCGGTGGTCGCTCTGGACCTTGCTGGTGGCCCTGGTGGCAGCCATGCTGGTCACGCTGGTGTGGCTGGCCGGGCGCTACGAGGCCAGCCAGGTGCAGTCCCGGCTGGAGCGGGACGCCGCGGACGCGAGCTCCGACATCCGCACCGCGCTCGCGCGCAACGTGCAGAGCCTGCAGGCACTGCAGGCGGGTGGCCCGGGCCTGCTGGCCTGGGAGGTCAATGCCACGGAATTGCTGCGGCAACGCCGCGAGTTGGCGCGCATCGAGTGGCGGGACGCCAGCCTGCGCTTGCGCGCCTACGCCCAGACCCCCTACCGCCCTGTGTCGTGGGACGCCGCCAGCCGCGAAGGCTCACATTCCGATGCGGCGCTGGCCTGCACCAATGCCCGCCGGCTGGGCACCCCCGCCTATTCGAGCAGCTATTTCCAGCCGCATGGCGACGGACTGGGTTCTGAAATGATGGAGCTGTGCCTGCCCCTGCATAGCGCCGGGCACCCCGCGGGCTTTCTGGTGGCCACCTTCGCCCTGCAAGAGATGCTGGTGGATTTGGTGGGGCACAACCTGACGCGCAGCCAGGAGGCCTCGTTTACCGAGGCCGATGGCACCCGGCTGGCAGTGCTGGGTGCGGCCCGGCGCGGCACGCGCATGTTCACGGCCCAGCAGCTGCTTGACCTGCCGGGCACCACGCTGGTGTTGCGCATGGACAGCTGGCATGGCGCACCCAACCTCTTTCCCAACGTGCTGACCGCGCTGGTCACCGCCATGTCGATTGCGCTGGTAACCGTGATGGTGGTGCTGGTGCGGGACAACCGCCGCAGGCTGCAGGCAGAGCGTGACCTGGCAGACGCCCTGGCCTTTCGCAAGGCCATGGAAGACTCCCTGGTGACCGGCCTGCGCGCACGCGACCTGCAGGGACGCATCACCTACGTCAACCCCGCGTTCTGCGCCATGGTGGGGTTCAGCCCGCAAGAGCTGCTGGGGCAAAGCACCTCAGCGCCCTACTGGCCGCCCGAACTCGCCGAAGAATACCGGCAGCGCCAGGCCACGCGCTTTGCCGGCGGGATGCCACCGCGCGAGGGCTTCGAATCGGTCTTCATGCGCAAGGACGGCACGCGCTTTCCGGTGCTGATCATCGAGGCGCCGCTGATCAATGCCCAGGGGCTGCACACCGGCTGGATGAGTGCGTTTCTGGACATCAGCGAACAGCGCCGCATCGAAGAGATCTCGCGCGCCTCGCAGGATCGCCTGCAGGCCACGGCCCGGCTGGCCACCGTGGGCGAGATGGCCTCGCTGCTGAGCCACGAGCTCAACCAGCCGCTGGCGGCCATCTCCAGCTATGCCACCGGTTCGCTGAACCTGCTCGATTCCAGCGCCCCCGGCGCGGCCCAACCTGGCCACCTGCAGGATGTGCGCATGGCCATGCAGCACATTGCCCGCCAGGCCGAGCGCGCGGGACGCGTGATCAAGAGCGTGCACGACTTCGTGCGCCGCCGCGACCAGACCCGCGAGGCGGTGAACCCCCAAGAGTTGCTCGATGCCATCCTGCCCATCATCAGCCTTCAGGCGCGTAAGCTCGGCGTGCGCGTGCAGACCTCGGTGGAACCCCATCTGCCATGCGCGCTGTGCGACCGCACCATGATCGAGCAGGTGCTGCTGAACCTGACGCGCAATGCCATGCAGGCCATGGACGACCCTGCCATCCACCCGCGCATCCTGGCCATCCGGGTGCGGCGGGGCGCATCCAATGCGTACAGCGGGTGGCTGGAATTTTCGGTGACCGACGGCGGCGTCGGTATCGCGCCCGAGGTGGCGCAACAATTGTTCACCCCGTTCTTCACCACGCGCGCCGAAGGCATGGGCCTGGGGCTGAGCATGTGCCGCACGGTGGTCGAGCAGCATGGCGGCTTCCTGGCCTATGAGCCCCATGCGCCGCGTGGTACGGTATTCACCTTCACCGTGCCCGTTGTCAGCCAATCTCCTGCCCCCTGATGGAACCCGTATCCGACGCCCTTGTGTACATCGTGGACGACGACGCGGGCGTGCGCGAAGCGCTCGCCTGGTTGCTGCGTTCACGCCGCCTGCTCAGCGAATCTTTCGACAGCGCCGAAGCTTTTGACGCAATGCGGCAAGCCTGCCCAGCACCTCACCAGCCCTGCTGCCTGCTGCTGGATGTGCGCATGCCGGGCATGAGTGGTCTGGCTTTGTTCGATGTGCTGCTGGCGCGCGGCGACCTGGCCGCCATGCCCGTGATCTTCCTGACCGGCCATGCCGACGTGCCGACGGCGGTCGATGCGGTCAAGCGCGGGGCCTTCGACTTCTACGAAAAGCCGTTTTCCGACAACGCACTGGTCGATCGCATCGAGCAGGCGCTAACCCAGTCGGCCGCGCACCTGGAGCAACTGCGCCAGCGCAGCAGCCTGCAGGTGCGCCTGCACGACCTCACCGAGCGCGAGCGCGATGTGATGGACCGGGTGGTGGCCGGCCTGCCCAACAAGCTCATTGCCGAGCAGCTGGAAATCAGCGTGCGCACCGTCGAAGTGCATCGCTCGCGGGTGTTCGACAAGATGCAGGTCAAGTCAGCGGTGGAGCTGGCCAACCTGCTGCGCACCGGCCCCTGAATCAGCCGCTGCGCCGGTGCCTACCGTTTTAGCCGCGGGGGCGCTCACCCACATAAATTTCAACCCGGCGGTTGCGGCTGCGGCCCTGGGCCGTGTCGTTGGTGGCAATGGGCTGGCGCTCGCCCATGCCTTCGATCGCGATGCGGCGTCCATCCACGCCCCGGCCCGTGAGGTAATTGCGCGTGCTGGCCGCACGGTCCAGCGACAGCGGGTTGTTCACGGCATCGCTGCCGGTGTTGTCGGTGTGGCCGATGATGCGCACATCGGTGTTCGGGTTGTTGCGCAAGCCCTCGGCGAAACGGTCCAGCACCGGTGCGAAGTTGGACTGAATGTCCGAGCGGCCCACGGCAAAGGAAATGTCGCTCGGAATGTCCAGCTTGAGCTGGTTGTCCTGCGTCTGCGTCACGGCGATGCCCGTGCCTTGGGTGGCCTGCTCCATCTCGCGCTTTTGGCGCTCCATGTTCTGCGACCAGATGTAGGTGCCCAGGGCGCCCACACCGGCGCCCACCACGGCGCCCGTGCCCGCACGGCCGCCCGTGGCCGAGCTGAGCACGGCACCGGCCAGTGCGCCCACGCCGGCGCCCGTGGCGGTGCGGCGCTGGGTATCGCTCATTTCGGCGCAACCGGTGGCCAGGACAACAACGGCGACGACGCCGGGAATAAAGTATTTGCGCATAGCGAGGCTCCTTGTAAATGATGGGACGGAATGCCAATCCGATATCGAGTCGGCAGTGTTCACTCTACGCCTTCACCAGGCTGTCGGCCAGCAGGCAGGCGCCGTGTAGGACGAAACCTTGCGCACGCCACGCCCGCGTTCAGGGCTTGGGCGGGTCGGTGTCTTTGTCCGGCGGCGGCAACTTCAGCTCGCCACCTTTGCGTCCGGAAAACATCGTCCACCAGACAATCAGCGCGAGCACCACCAGCGCCAGCAACGCTTCAAGCAAAATCAGCCCCATGAAATTGACACTCCTGCGCCTTGTGATGACGGCGCTGATTGTAGGAACGCTGGCAGCCTGCTCCACCCCGCCCGCGCCAAGCCCCGCGCAGCCTGGGGCCATCGCGGCGGCGCCCGCCACCGGTGGCACGGCCATCCCGGGCGATACCGCGCCGCTGCCGCCGCCCCTGGTGCAACCCAGGAGCCGCTGGGTGCCGGTGCGCTGGGCCGAGCTGCCCGGCTTTGCCGACGACGCCCTGCACGAAGCCTGGAACGCCTGGATCAAAAGCTGCGAGCGGCCCCGGCCGCCATTCACGGCGCTGTGCGGCGAAGTGCGCCAGCTCAGCATTGCCAGCACTGACGAGCAGCGCGCCTGGATGGTGCGGCGCCTGCAGCCCTACCGTGTCGAAGCCGCCGACGGCAATGCCGAAGGCCTGCTCACCAGTTACTACGAGCCCATGATCGACGCCGCCCGCCAGCCCGGCAACGGCTACACCGTGCCGGTGTACGGACTGCCCGTCGGACACGGCGCCCGCAAGCCCTGGTTCACACGCCAGCAGATCGACACCCTGCCCGAGGCCCAGGCCGCGCTGCAGGGGCGCGCCATTGCCTGGCTGCGCGACCCGGTCGAATCCATGGTGCTGCACATCCAGGGCTCGGGCCGCCTGCAGATTACCGAGGCCGATGGCCGCATTACCACCGTGCGGGTGGCCTACGCCGGCACCAACGACCAGCCCTACCAGAGCGTGGGCCGCTGGCTGCTGGACCAGGGCGCCACGCGCGATGCCACCTGGCCCGGTATCCGCGCCTGGCTGAATGCCAACCCGCAGCGCACCAACGAACTGCTGTGGAGCAACCCGCGCTACGTTTTTTTCCGCGAAGAGCCCTTGAGCCCGCTGGACGCCCAGTTTGGCCCGCGCGGCGCGCAGGGCGTGCCCCTCACGCCCGGCCGGTCGATTGCGGTGGACCGCCAGAGCATTCCCTATGGCACGCCGGTGTGGCTGGCGTCCAAGGGCCCGCAGGTGTCGATGCAGCGCCTGGTGATGGCGCAGGACACTGGCAGCGCCATCGTGGGCGCGGTGCGGGCCGACTATTTCGCTGGCTGGGGGCCCGAGGCGGGCGAACTGGCCGGGCGGCTCAAGCAGGGCCTGCGCCTGTGGGCCCTGTGGCCGCGCTGAGCGGGCCGCAGCGTGTTGCCTTGGGAGGCCTGCGCTCAATATTTGAGTAAAAATGGCCTCTAGCCCTTGCTGAATAAGCGCTAAAAGCTATGGTTTTGATAGCTTTTTTGGGCAACAAGCCCCGCTGTCGTTTCAGCGCTCCATCAGGTAGCGCACCACCACGGGAGGCGATTCGCCCCGGTGAAACGCCAGCTTGCGCTCGCGCAGCGCCACATCGGAGGCGGTCACCCGGTCGAAACGGCGCAGGTGCTCGGTCCAGGACTCGTCCACGATCTGCTCCACATAGCGCGCCGGGTCGGCCAGGTCGTGCAGCAGGTCGCACGACAGCGCCCCCTGGCGCAGGCGGCTGCGGCGGCTTTCCTGCATCAGTGCGCGAAATTCTGCGGCGCGCGCCGGGTCGATGGTGTATTCGATGGTGACCACCACGCGCCCGGCCTGCGGCGGCGTGGCCGCCACCGGGGCCTTGAACGCCTGCGAGGGGCTCAGGTCTTCTTCCGTGTGGCGATCCGTCACCAGGCGCTGCACCAGGGCCATGGCGGTCACGCCCGTCAGCGCTGCCAGCGCCAGGCTCAGGTGCACCGACGTCACCGTGGCCACCTGCCCCCACAAGGCGGCCCCCAGCGCGGTGGCGCCCATGATGGCCATCTGAAAGATCGACATGCCCCGCGCGCGCACCCAGTTGGGCAGTGCCAGCTGGGCCGACACGCTGAGCGAATTGGCCGTGGTGATCCAGGCCATGCCGCCCAGCACCATGGCGGGCACGGCCACATAGACATTGGGCGCAATGGCCATCACCGCCATGGCGGCCGCCTGCAGCAGCGTGCCGCGCATCACCAGCACATCACGCGCCATGGCCTGGCGCAGCCGAGGCAAAAACATGGCGGCCACAATGGCGCCCGCCCCCATGGACGCCAGCAGCAGCGTGAACGTGCCCGCACCCCCGCCGCCGAGCCCCCTGGCCACCAGCGGCAGCAAGGCCATCAGCGCCGTGGCGTGCAGGAAGAACAGGGCGATGCGCCAGAGCACGGCCCGCATGCGCGGCGACTGGCGCACGAACTGCAGGCCCACGCGCATCGCGCTGGGCAGCTTTTCGCGCCCCAGCGGGCTGGGCACATGGGTGCGCTTCCAGCGCATGATGACCAGGCCAGACAGAACCGATAGCACGGCATTGAGCACAAACACCCAGGCGCTGCCAGCGCTGGCGATGATGGCACCCGCCAGCAGCGGGCCGATGATGCGCGACGCGTTCATGGCCACGCCGTTGAGCGCCAGGGCCGCCGGCAGTTGCGGACGGCTTACCAGCTCGGGCACGATGGCCGAGAACACCGGCCAGCGCATGGCCAGGCCGATGCCGTTGGCAAAAGTCAGGGCCAGCAGCAGCGGCGCCGTCATGCCACCCACCAGGATCGCCGCGCACAGCACCAGTGCCACGGCGGCCACCCAGAACTGCGTGGCGATGAAATAACGGCGCCGGTCCAGGATGTCGGCCAGCGCGCCGCTGGGCAGGCCCAGCAAAAACACCGGCAGCGTGGAGGCCGACTGCACCAGCGCCACCAGGATGGGTGAGGTGGTGAGCGTGGTCATGAGCCAAGCGGCCGCCACGTCGTTCATCCACATGCAGGTGTTGGCCGCCACCCAGGTGAGCCACAGCATGCGAAACACCGGCACCGTCAGGGGGGCCAGGGGCGAGAGCGAGGCCCGCTGGGCGGCGCTTTCGCCCAGCGTGGCGGTGGCGGCCTGTTCAGCGTCCAGGGCGGCGGCGGCCGCTTGTGCCGGCGGCCGGTTGGCCGCGGGCGGCGGTGCGGCAGGGAAGACGCTGTGTGCGCTGTCGTGGGGTGGCTGTGGGGGCATGCCCCGCCATTGTGCGGTGTCCGGCCCGCCAGCGCAGCGCCTGCCTTGGCGACCCGCAACAGCCCATGGGCTTGCACCGATCAGAATTTGATTAAAAACAGCCGCAAGCCCTTTACCAGAAAGCGCATGTAGCTATCTAATAAATAGCAATCAGGTGCGCGCCCGTGCCAGTTGTGCCAGGGGCAGGGCGCCGCTGGCTTTCACCTCGCCCAGCGAAAAACTCGTGTGCATGTCTTTCACATTGGGCAGGTTGAGCAGCACGTCGCGGGCAAACAGCGAAAAGCTGTCCAGGTCGCGCGCCACCACCTGCAGCTCGAAGGTGCCGGTGCCGCTGATGTAGTGGCACGACACCACTTCGGGAATCTGGCGAATGGCCTCTTCCATGGCCCGCGTCAGGTTGCCGGTGCTGCGGTCAGCGTCGAGCCGCACAAAGGCCAGCACGCCCAGGCCGATCTTGTGCCGGTCGATCTCGGCGCGGTAGCCCTTGATGTACCCGGCCTCCTCCAGCGCCCGCACCCGCCGCCAGCACGGCGCGGCCGACAGCCCCACCCGCTGGGCCAGCTCGGCATTGGTCAGGCGGGCGTCGGCCTGCAATTCTTGCAAGATGGCGAGGTCGTATTTGTCTAAATTGTTCATGTTGTGGCAATTTTAAGAAAGATCCTTTCTGAATCGAGGGTAAACACGGCATAAAAACGAAAGCACATATCCGGCGCGCCTGCCTAAACTGCCTGCAAGCCATCTATTTCGACGCCCGCTGCCGCCCACAAGGTGGTGGCAGGGCCGCCATCCCCACGGAGACAGCCATGAACGCCCCCTTGCCCGAATCGATCCGCAGAGCCCTAGAGACTGTCACCCTGGAGGACAAATACACCTTGGGCGAAGGCCGCGCCTTCATGAGCGGCGTACAGGCCCTGGTGCGCCTGCCCATGCTGCAGCGCCAGCGCGATGCGGCGGCGGGGCTCAACACGGCCGGCTTCATCAGCGGCTATCGGGGCAGCCCGCTGGGCACGTACGACCAGGCCCTGTGGGCTGCCAAGAAGCACCTGGCCGAGAACCACATCGTCTTTCAGCCCGGCGTGAACGAAGAGCTGGGCGCCACGGCCGTCTGGGGCACGCAGCAGCTCGATCTGTACCCGCAGAGCAAAAAGTTCGACGGTGTGTTCGGCATCTGGTATGGCAAGGGCCCGGGCGTGGACCGCTGTTCGGACGTGTTCAAGCACGCCAACATGGCGGGCACGGCAAAGCATGGCGGGGTGATCGCCATCGCGGGCGACGACCACATCAGCAAGAGCAGCACGGCGGCGCACCAGAGCGACCACATCTTCAAGGCCTGCGGCACGCCGGTGTTCTTTCCGAGCAGTGTGCAAGAGATTCTGGACATGGGCTTGCACGCGTTTGCCATGAGCCGCTTCTCGGGCGTGTGGTCGGGCATGAAGACGATTCAGGAGGTGGTGGAGTCGTCCAGCAGCATCCACATCGACCCCGACCGCGTGAAGATCATCACGCCCGAAGACTTTGCCATGCCCCCCGGCGGCCTGCACATCCGCTGGCCCGACGCGCCGCTGGAGCAGGAAGCGCGCCTGATGGACTACAAGTGGTACGCGGCCCTGGCGTACATCCGCGCCAACAAGCTCAACTACAACGTCATCGAAGGCAAGCAAGACCGCTTCGGCATCATCGCCAGCGGCAAGGCCTACAACGACACGCGCCAGGCCCTGGTGGACCTGGGCCTCGATGACGACACCTGCCGCCAGCTGGGCATCCGCGTGCACAAGGTCAACGTGGTCTGGCCGCTCGAAGCCACCATCACGCGCGACTTTGCGCAGGGCCTGCAAGAGATTTTGGTGGTGGAAGAAAAGCGCCAGGTCATCGAGTACCAGATCAAGGAAGAGCTGTACAACTGGCGCGCTGATGTGCGGCCCAACGTGCTCGGCAAGTTCGATGAGCCCGAGGGTGACGGCACAGGCGGCGAATGGAGCATGCCCAACCCCAGCCAGAACTGGCTGCTGCGCGCCAAGGCGGACCTCACGCCCGCCATCATCGCCAAGGCCATTGCCAAGCGCCTGAAGAAGCTGGGCGTGCCCGCCGACATCGTGGCCCGCATGGAGGCGCGCCTGGCCATCATCGAGGCCAGTGAGCGCGCCATGACGTCTCTGTTGGTGGACACCGGCGAGCGCGCCCCGTGGTTTTGCAGCGGCTGTCCGCACAACACCAGCACCCGCGTGCCCGAGGGCTCGCGCGCCGTGGCCGGCATCGGCTGCCACTACATGGCCAACTGGATGCCCGACCGCAACACCTCCACCTTCACACAGATGGGCGGCGAGGGCGTGACCTGGGTGGGCCAGGCGCCGTTCTCCACCGACCAGCATGTGTTTGCCAACCTGGGCGACGGCACGTACTTCCACAGCGGCCTGCTGGCCATCCGCCAGGCGATCGCTGCGGGGACCAACATCACCTACAAGGTGCTCTACAACGACGCCGTGGCCATGACCGGCGGCCAGACGGTGGGCGAGCGGCCTGAGGGCCATTCGGTGCTGCAGATCATGAACAGCCTGAAGGCCGAAGGCGTGGCCAAGCTCGTGATCGTGACGGACGAGCCGCACAAGTACGACGGCGTGGCCCTGGCCGACGGCGTGACGGTGCACCACCGCGACGAGCTCGACACGCTGCAGCGCCAGTTCCGCGAGATCAAGGGCTGCACCACCATCATCTACGACCAGACCTGCGCCACCGAAAAGCGCCGCCGCAGGAAGCGCGGCACCCTGGCCACGCCCGACAAGACCGTGGTCATCAACGAACTGGTGTGCGAGGGCTGCGGCGATTGCTCCACCAAGTCCAACTGCCTCTCCGTGGAGCCGGTGGAGACCGAATTCGGCCGCAAGCGCCGCATTAACCAGAGCACCTGCAACAAGGATTACTCGTGCGTCAATGGCTTCTGCCCCAGTTTTGTGACGGTGGAAGGCGGCCAGCTCAAGAAGCCCAAGAAGGAGAAGAAGGGCGATTTGTCGGCGCTTCCGAACATCCCTGACCCCGTGCTGCCCGTGGCTGAAAGCGCCTGGGGCATCGTGGTGGGCGGCGTGGGCGGCACGGGGGTCATCACCATCGGCTCGCTGCTGGGCATGGCGGCGCACCTCGATGGCAAGGGCGTCATTACGCAGGACGCCGGTGGCCTGGCGCAAAAGGGCGGCGCCACCTGGAGCCACATCCAGATCGCCAACCGCCCCGACGCCATCTACACCACCAAGGTCGATACGGCCAAGGCCGACCTGGTGATCGGCTGCGATTCCATCGTGGCTGCGCACAAGTACACCCTGGCCGTCATGCAGCCGGGCCGCACCTTTGTGGCGCTCAACACGCACGGCACGCCCACGGCGGCGTTTGTGAACAACCCCGACTGGCAGTTCCCCGGCGGCAACTGCGATGCCGCCATTGCCGCTGCCGTGGGCGCGGCAGGTGTGGGCAGCTTTGACGCCGAGCAGGTGGCCACCCAATTGCTGGGCGACAGCATCTACACCAACCCGCTGATGCTGGGCTACGCCTGGCAAAAGGGCCGCGTGCCGCTCACGTACGCATCGCTGATGCGCGCCATGGAGTTGAACGGCGTGCAGATCGAGAACAACAAGGCCGCCTTCGAATGGGGCCGCCGCTGCGCGCACGACCTGGCGGCAGTGCAGGCCTTGTTCCAGGCGGCGCAGGTGATCCAGTTCGTCAAGAAGCCTTCGCTGGCCGAAATGGTGGCCAAGCGCGTGGAGTTCTTGACCGGCTACCAGAACGCAGCCTATGCCGCTGAATACCAGGCCTTTGTTGAAAAGGTGAAGGCCGCAGAAGCCAAGCTGGGCAGCACCCATCGCCTGACCGAGGCCGTGGCCCGCTACCTCTTCAAGCTCATGGCCTACAAGGACGAGTACGAAGTGGCGCGCCTGCACACCGACAAGGCCTTCACGGACAAGATCGCGAACATGTTCGAGGGCGACTACAAGCTGGTGCACCACCTGGCGCCGCCCCTGACCGCCAAGAAGAACGACAAGGGCGAGCTGGTCAAGCAGCCGTTTGGCCCCTGGATGCGCAGCGCCTTCGGCCTGCTGGCCAAGATGAAAGGCCTGCGCGGCACGGCGCTGGACATCTTCGGCAAGACCGCAGAGCGCCGCATGGAGCGTGCGCTGATCGTCGAATACCGCGCCTGCATCGACGAGCTGCTGGCGGGCCTCACCCCCGAAAAGCTGCCGCTGGCTGTGGAAATTGCCAGCCTTCCCGAAGGCATCCGCGGCTATGGGCATGTGAAGGAGCGGCACCTGAAAACCGTGCGCCCGAAATGGGACGATCTGCTGGTGCAGTGGCGGGGCGGCGCGGCGGCCGCGCCCCAGCGCCAGGCCGCCTGAACAGCGGCGCGCGGCCTTTTCGGGCCATGAAGGTCGGCGCCACTGCATGGGTAGTGCTATTAAATATATAGCTACAAGCGCTTTTCCATAAAGCGCTACGTGCCATTTTCATTCATTTTTTCAACTGCCACGGAGAAGTTCACCGTTGCGCGGCAAACACCCGGCGTCGGCCTGGGTCTTAGCCCTTGGGCGCGCCGCAGGGGGCCGCATACAATGCCCCGTTCCGCCCCGGCCGGCGCTTGTGAAGCGTGCCGGCGGCGCGTTTTGTGTTTTGCCCATCCATTGTGGAGTTCTGTCCGTGTTTATTTCTTCTGCTTTTGCCCAGACCGCTCCTGCCGCCGCTACGGGCGGTGGTGACATCATGTCCTCGCTCACGGGCATGCTGCCCCTGGTGCTGATGTTCGTGGTGCTGTACTTCGTCATGATCCGCCCCCAGATGAAGCGCCAGAAAGAGCACCGCGCCATGATCGAGGCCATCGCCAAGGGCGATGAAGTGGCCACCGCTGGCGGCATCGTCGGCAAGGTCACGCGCTTGTCCGAAGGTTTCTTGCACATCGAGATCGCCAGCGGTGTGGAAGTGCAGGTCCAGCGCAGCGCGGTGGCGCAGGTGTTGCCCAAGGGCACGGTCAAGTAAAGATGAATATCCCCCTGAGCGGCTGCGCCGCTTCCCCGTTCTCTCGCGCAACGCGCGGGAAGGGGGACGATGCCAGTGGCCTGGCAAAGCCAGTTCCACGGCATCCCTGGCAGGGGCTGGCGCCATGCGCCATGGACAACTGATAAGAGCGCGATCATGAACCGTTACCCGGTCTGGAAGTACGCGATCCTGGTGATCGTGCTGCTGGTGGGTGCCCTGTACACCCTGCCTAATTTCTTCGGCGAAGCGCCTGCGGTGCAGGTTTCGTCGGCCAAGGCCACCGTCAAGGTGGATGTTGAGGTGCAGCAGCGGGTGCAAGAAGTGCTGAAGGCGGCAGGCGTCACGCCCGACCTGGTGACGCTCGACGGCGGCTCGGTACGCGCGCGCCTGGATACCCCCGACAACCAGCTCAAGGCCCGCGACGCCATCCAGAAGGCGTTGGTGCCCGACCCGGCCAATCCCTCGTACATCGTGGCGCTGAACCTGGTGTCGCGCTCACCGGCCTGGCTCACGGCGCTGCATGCGCGCCCCATGTACCTGGGGCTGGACCTGCGCGGTGGCGTGCACTTCATGCTGCAGGTGGATATGCAGGCCGCGCTGACCAAGAAGGCCGAGTCGTATGCCGGCGACATCCGCACCGCGCTGCGCGACAAGAACATCCGCCATGGCGGCATCAGCCGCGATGGCCAGACCATCGACATCAAGGTGCGCGACGAAGCCACGCAGACGGCGACCCGCAACCTGATCTCCGACCAGTTCACCGACCTGCAGACCGTCAGTACGCCCGACGGCACCGAGTTCCGGCTGCGCGCCACCATCAAGCCCGAGGCCACGCGCCGCGTGCAGGAGCAGGCGCTCAAGCAGAACATCGTCACGCTGCACAACCGCATCAACGAACTGGGCGTGGCCGAACCCGTGATCCAGCAGCAAGGCCTGGACCGCATCGTGGTGCAGTTGCCCGGCGTGCAGGACACGGCCAAGGCCAAGGACATTCTGGGCCGCACGGCCACGCTGGAAGTGCGCCTGGTGGACGAAGGCACCGAAGCGCGCTCGGCCGAAGCCGGCCGGGGCCCCGTGCCGTTTGGCTCCGAGCGCTACCTGGAACGCAACGGCCAGCCGGTCATCGTGAAAAAGCAGGTCATCCTGACCGGCGAGAACCTTACGGACGCCCAGCCCGGCTTTGATGGCCAGACCCAGGAACCCACCGTCAACCTGACGCTGGACGCCAAGGGTTCGCGCATCTTCCGCGACATCACGCGCGAAAACATCGGCAAGCGCATGGCGATCGTGCTGTTTGAAAAAGGCAAGGGCGAAGTGGTCACAGCCCCCGTGATCCGCAGCGAAATCGGCGGTGGCCGCGTGCAGATCTCGGGCCGCATGACGACCGCCGAAGCCAACGACACCGCGCTGCTGCTGCGTGCCGGCTCGCTGGCAGCGCCGATGGAGATCATCGAGGAATTCACCATTGGCCCGAGCCTGGGTGCCGACAACATCGAGCGCGGCATTCACAGCGTGGTCTGGGGCATGGTGGCCGTGGCCGCCTTTATGTGCGTGTATTACCGGCTGTTTGGGGTGTTTTCCACCCTGGCGCTGTCGGTGAACGTGTTGCTGCTGCTGGCCATTTTGTCGATGCTGCAAGCCACGCTGACCCTGCCCGGCATTGCCGCCATGGCGCTGGCCCTGGGTGTGGCGATCGACTCCAACGTGCTGATCAACGAACGCATCCGCGAGGAATTGCGCGATGGCCTGTCGCCGCAGGCGGCCATCCACGCGGGCTACGAACGTGCCTGGGCGACCATCCTGGACTCCAACGTGACCACGCTGGTCGTGGGTCTGGCGCTGCTGGCCTTTGGCTCCGGGCCCGTGCGCGGTTTTGCCGTGGTGCACACCATCGGCATCCTGACCAGCATGTTCTCGGCCGTGTTCTTCTCGCGCGGCGTGGTGAACCTCTGGTATGGCCGCCAGAAAAAGCTCAAGAGCCTGTCGATCGGACAGGTCTGGAAACCAGACGCCGACACCGCTGTGGCCAAAACGAACTAAAGAGGACTGCGGCCATGGAATTTTTTCGCATCAAAAAAGACATCCCCTTCATGAAGCACGCGTTGGTTTTCAACGCGATTTCCTTCATTACCTTTGCGCTGGCCGTGTTCTTCCTGCTCACGCGCGGCCTGCACCTGTCGGTGGAGTTCACCGGTGGCACCGTGATGGAAGTGGCTTACAGCCAGCCCGCCGAACTGGCCAAGGTGCGTGAGACGGTCTCCGGCCTGGGCTATACCGACGTGCAGGTGCAGAACTTCGGCACCGCGCGCGACGTGATGATCCGCCTGCCTGTGCAAAAGGGCGTGACTTCTGCCCAGCAAAGCGAGCAGGTCATTGCCGCGCTCAAGGCGGCCGATCCGGCCGTGACGCTGCGGCGCACCGAGTTTGTCGGCCCGCAAGTGGGCGAAGAACTGGTGCACGGGGGGCTCATGGCGCTGGCCATGGTGGTGGTGGGTATCGTGGTCTACCTGGCTTTTCGCTTCGAGTGGAAGTTCGGCGTGGCCGCCATCATTGCCAACTTGCACGACGTGGTGATCATCCTGGGCTTTTTCGCGTTCTTCCAGTGGGAGTTCTCGCTGTCGGTGCTGGCGGCGGTGCTGGCCGTGCTGGGCTATTCGGTGAACGAATCGGTGGTGATCTTCGACCGGATTCGCGAGGCCTTCCGCAAATACCGCAAGATGAACACGCACGAGGTGATCGACCATGCGATCACCAGCACCATGAGCCGCACCATCATCACCCATGCCTCCACCGAGGCGATGGTGCTGTCGATGTTCTTCTTTGGCGGCCCCAGCCTGCATAACTTTGCGCTGGCACTGACGATCGGCATCCTGTTCGGCATCTACTCGTCGGTGTTCGTCGCAGCGGCCATTGCCATGTGGCTGGGCGTGAAGCGGGAAGACCTTGTCAAGGTGGCCAGGAAGGATGAAGACCCGAACGACCCCAATGCAGGGGCCACGGTCTGAGGCGCTACCGCGCTACCATTGAGACATGCCCGCCCCTTCCCCTTCCCTGCCGCAGCGCCGCCTGGCCCGCCAGGCGCGCCAGAAGTTTGTGGAAGGACTCTGCGCCGGGCTGCTCGACGTGGACAAGACGATTCTGGATTTCCTGACCCAGCTGATGTCCCAGACCGGCACGCAGCGTGAGATGCAGTCGCGGCGCGATACCTGGCAGCTGTACCAGCAGCAGCACCGCGACTGGGTGGCGAACCTGGACAGTGCACTGCGCGAGGCTCTGGCCCCCCATATCAGCACGACACGCGAGACCCGGGCCATTGGCGGCCACTTCGAGTTGCTCAGCGACGAAGTGGTGGAAAACAAGATCGCCGCCTCCCGCATGGCGCTCACGATCACCGAACAGGTCAGTCACCAGCTCGACACGGTGCGGCAGCGAACCCAGTCCCTAGAAGGCCAGGATCTCGACAGCAATGACATTTTGCGTCCCGAGGCCGTCTGCCTGATCGTCGTCGAACAATGGTGCAAGGCCGGCTTGCCGCGCACGGATCTGCTGACTGTGGTGGACCCCCTGCAGCGCGACTTGGCCAACCTGCTGCAAAAGCAATACCAGGCCGTGAATGTGTTTTATGTGGAGCAGGGCGTCACCCCACAAAACGACCTGCGCTCGCGCGTGCGCCGGACCGAGGGCGGTACGGTGGCAGGCAGCGATGCCGCAGCGGCCGGACTGGCATCGCAGGCACTGACGCAAAGCCGGGAGGCCATGGCCGCCACACGCGCCGCACCACAGAGGCAGCCCCAGCAACAGGGCATGGGAACGGGAACGGCTTTCGCCACCGGCATGACCCCACTGTCGCGTGCACGCCTGCGGGCCCAGGGCGTCATGGGGCAACTGCGGCGGCTGCTCACCCAGCCCGCCACCGGCTTTGATCTGGTCAACGCACCACCCGCATCGGCCGCGCTGGCGCATGCCCTCACGGCCCACCGCGTCCAGGCCGACACCTATTACAGCGGTGTCGCCACGCTCATCGAAGACTACAGCCCGGCCGCTGTGGTGCAGCTGGCGGGCGCGGTACGGGAGCGTTCCACCGAATTGAAGAAGAAGGCCTCGACGGCAGGAGAAAAAGCCATCATCGAGGTGGTGGCGCTGATGTTCCAGAGCATTCTGGCCGAGGACCGCATTCCCCCGGCCGTGCGTGTGTGGTTTGCGCGCCTGCAGGTGCCGGTGTTGCGCGTGGCCCTGGCGGAGCCCGAGTTCTTCAGCAACATTGCCCACCCGGCCCGCCAGCTCATTGACCGCATGGGGGCGTGCGTAATGGGGTTTGATGCCACCACGATCAACGGCAGCGCCCTGGAGGCAGAGATCCGCCGCGTGGTGCAGGTGATCGAGCAATACCCCGAGACCGGACGACGGGTCTTTCAGCTGGTGTACGACGAATTTGAAAAATTCTTGTCGAAGTTCCTGACCCAAAAGCAGGCCACCTCGCGCCTCGTCAGCGTGGCACAACAGGTGGAGCAGAAGGAAACGCTGGCGATCCAGTACACGATCGAGCTGCGCACCATGCTGCGCGATATGCCGGTGCGCGAGGAGATTCGGGAGTTCCTCTTCAAGACCTGGGCCGAGGTGCTGGCGCTGTCCGCCGTGCGCGAAGGGCCGCAGCACGCCGATACGGTCACCTTCAAGCGCACGGCGGCCGATCTGGTCTGGGCGGCCAGCGCCAAGCCCAACCGCAGCGACCGGGCTAAAGTCATCCAGAGTCTGCCAGGCCTGCTGCAACGTCTGCGGCAGGGTCTGGCGTTGATGGGGATCAATGGAGTAGCCCAGGACGCCCAGATCAAGGTGCTGACCGATACCCTGGCCGATGCCTTCCTGTCCAAGACGGCCTCCATCCCGCAGGCACACATCGACGCCATGGCCAAACGCCTGGCCAACCTGGAAGATTTCATCGGGGATGCCACGCTGGGCGACATGCCGCTCAATGCCGACAACATCGAAATGATGCTCGGTATCGATGCGTCATCCATCCACGTCATCGCCGACAACGGAGCGCCGGTGGACGACGCCATGGTGGCCTGGGCCCAGGAGTTGCAGCGGGGCACATGGTTTACCCTCGACCACAACGGCGCGTCGGCACAGGTGCAATACGCCTGGCAGAGCCAACGCAAGCAATTGCACCTCTTTGCCGCCACGGACGGCAGCAGCTATCTCATCCAGCTGCGCCGGTTGGCGGCCTACCTGCAATCCGGGTTGCTAGTGGCCCAGGACGAGGAAGGCCTGACCCTGCGCGCCACGCGCGACGCGCTGGCCAAGCTGGACGCCAACCCGGAGCGGCTGCTGGGTTGATCCGGGCTGACCCGGCCGGTCCGCAGACCGGGCCCGTTCAGGCGCTGCCCATGCGTTGAAACAACCCGCCCGGAAGTCGGGCCACGGCACCGGCCAGTTCCAGCTCCAGCAGCTGCACCTGCATGGCGGCGGTGTCCATGCCTGTGCGCGCCATCAGGGCATCCAGCCCCACCGGATCAAACCCCATCGCCTGGAGCAGCGCGCTTTCGGGCGGTTTCGATGGGGTCGTGCCAGGGGCGGTTGGCTGCGGCGCTGCCTCTGGAGCAGGGAGCTGCAGTTCTTCCAGCACGTCCTGCGCCGATTCCACCAGCTTGGCGCCTTGCCGTATCAGCGCATGGCAGCCGCGCGACTGGGGCGCGTGGATGGAGCCCGGAATGGCGAACACGTCACGCCCCTGCTCCACCGCCATCCGGGCCGTGATCAGTGAGCCCGATGCCAATGCCGCCTCCACCACCAGCGTTCCCTGCGAAAGGCCCGCAATGATGCGGTTGCGCTTGGGGAAATTCGCCGCCAGGGGCGGCGTGCCCAAGGGGTACTCGCTGATCAGGATGCCATGGGCGGCGATGCGCCTGGCCAGCGCCAGGTTCTGGCGGGGGTACACCCGGTCGAGCCCCGTTCCCACCACCGCAATCGTGGCGGGAACGGCGGCGCCCGCCACCGCGCTGTCCAGCGCCCCCTCGTGCGCGGCGGCATCCACCCCCAGCGCCAGCCCGGACACGATGGTGAGCCCCGCCGCATGCAGTGCGCGTGCGAACTGCCGCGCGTTGTCCGCACCCTGGGCGGTAGGGTTGCGGCTGCCCACGATGGCCAGGCAGCAATCGGGGGGAAAGGGATTCGCGGCCCACAGCGCTGGCGGACCAATGCCATACAGCACCAGAGGCGGGTCTTCGGTTTCGAGCAGGGCCTGCGGGTAGCGCCCATCGCCCAGCGTCAGGACGACCCGTGCGGTGCCCTCGGGTGCAGCGCCCTGGAGCCACACCCAGGTGGTCTCCAGCAGCGGCGCCAGGCCCGGCGGAACCTGGCACAGGGCCTGCGCCTGGGCGGACGTCACGCACTGCGCCAGCGCGCCCTCGGACTGCTGAAAAATGGCAGTCGGAAGGCCAAAGGCCGCCAAAAGACGGCGGGCGGCACCGTTGCCAACGCCCGGGGTCAGCGTCAGGCGCAGCCAGCCGGCAAGTTCATCGCGTTCCATGGGAGTGGCGGGTTGGAGACGGCCGCGTGCCCGAGGCAACCGCGTCGGCTCCGATTCCATCCTTATTCGGGGTTGACCAGACGATCACCCACCCGCACGCCCGTGCGGATTTCCAGAATCAAGGCGTAGGAAACCCGGTCAAATGTGCGGAACACCATGACGTGGCCATTGCGCTCGCTGGGCAGCTTGATCACGGTCTTGGCTGCATCCGTCGTGTCCTTGAGGCGATCGCCCTTGGTCAGGATGTGGAGCACCTGGCCGGCTTCCATGCCGTCCTGCGTGCCCCGGTTGATTGCGATGACCTGGTTCTGCGCCGCGTAGGACACCGAGTTGCCGCCATAGATCGAGACCACGCGCGCATCGACCTTCATCTGGGGGGCGCGCGGCGTGTAGCTGACAAAGGCGCGCGCTGGTGCTGGCAGCAACCGGTCGCCGGCGCGGACCTCTTCCTTGGTCGCTGACAACTCCACGGTGGCTGGCACATAGTCGTAGGCGATACCGCCCTTGCCATCGGCCGTTTCTTCCACCGACTCGCCCCGCACCAACTCGGCCTTGCCTACGTACTGCGCCTCGTAGCCCAGGATTTCACCCGTCAGGGGATCCTTGAGGGCAATGGCATCCCGAAAAACGCGGTAGTGGCGGGACGCGCCCGGTTCCACCCGCAGCGGGCTGGACGCGTCGCCCCGCGCATAGGCCCGATCACCGTCGGCCATCAGCACGCGCTCATCCACCGTGGCGACAATGCGCGGCGCGCGCTGCAGCACCTCGGCGTCCACCACCAGCGGTTCCACCAGGAAGGGCTCGATGAGATGCGGCTTGAGCGTTGGCAGGGCGGAGTCGGCCAGGCTGTCGCTGCGCGTGCGCGGCGATACCCGCACCGTCTCAGGCGTGCCGCGGGCGCTGGTGCGAAGGCGCGCGTAACCGCCATTTTTTTCGAGATAGAGCGTCTGGCCTGGAAAGATCAGGTGGGGATTGGGCAGGGCCTGGAGGTTCATGCCCCACAGCTCGGGCCAGCGCCATGGGCGGTTCAGGTACATGCCCGCAATACCCCAAAGGGTGTCGCCACGTTTCACGACATAGGTGTCGGGCGCTGACGGCGCCAGTTCAGACAGAGGAACACCACGTTCGGCCACCTGTTGCGCCGTGGCCCGCTGGCCACTGGAAACCGGGTAGTTCTGCGCCTGGGCCGGAGCGGCCAGCATGGCGCCGGCCAGTACTGTCAATGCGCCCAGGGCGGTTCGCCACACGCTGGTGAATGCCGTCATGCTGTTCCTTTTGTGATGCATTGTGAAACGCCCCTCTCTGGCGCCGCGGTCGATTGCGCCATGCAGGCCGCCGGGCAGATACGTTACAAACCATTTTAGATTCTCTGCTCAAGCCCTTGATCGGGCAACGAATATTGCCGTTGGTGGCTGCAGCGCCGGCCAAAAGTGGCGAAAATACCCACAGCTTTCACCTTCATCCATGGCCATTCTTCCCATTCTCTGTTACCCGGACCCTCGTCTTCACAAGGTCGCCCAGCCGGTTCAGGCCGTGGATGCCCGCATCCAGACGCTGGTGGCGGACATGCTCGCCACGATGTATGACGCCCATGGCATCGGCCTGGCGGCAACGCAGATCGACGTGCACGAGCGCGTCGTGGTCATCGACGTCTCCGAGGAACGCAACGAACCCCTGGTGCTGATCAACCCCGAGATTGTCTGGGCCAGCGCCGAAAAGCACCTGAACGAAGAAGGCTGCCTGTCGGTGCCTGGCATTTATGACGGAGTGGAGCGTTTTGATGCGGTGCATGTGCAGGCGCTGGACGCCCAGGGCCAGTCCCGCGTGATCGAGGCAGACGGACTGCTGGCGATCTGCATCCAGCATGAGATGGACCACCTCATGGGTAAGGTGTTTGTGGAATACCTCTCGCCCCTCAAGCGCAACCGCATCAAGACCAAGCTGCTCAAGCAGCAGCGGGAAGCGCGCGAGTGAGCGTTCTGCGCCGCCTCGGCATGGGCGCCAGTGTGCTGGTTCTGGCGGTGCTGCTGTCGGCCTGCGCCTCGCCCGACCGGGAAAAGCCCGGCGCCCGCCGCGCCGACGTGCTGGCCCGACTGGGCGCACCGCACAGCACGACCGCCCTGGACGGCAACCGCGAGCGCCTGCTCTATTCCACCCTGCCGGCCGGCCGCCAGGTATTTCACCTCGACTTCGATGCCACCGGCCGCCTGGAACGCGTCGAACAGGTGCTGACCTTCGCCCGCTTTTCGGGCATTGCACTGGACCATTGGAGCCGGGCCGACGTGGAGCGCGCCTTCGGCCCGCCGATGCTGGTCGAGCGGGTGGCCCGCTTTGACGGCGATGTCTGGACCTACCGGTTCATGGACGACTACGAACCGCGCCTGGCGCACATTCACATCGACCGCGCCGGCACCGTGCGCCAACTGCTCTTCACCGACGACCAGCCCCCGGGCGATGACAGGGATTTCTGATCCGCCGCCGCCCCTTCTCCATGAAAATCATCTTTGCCGGAACCCCCGAATTCGCCCGCGTGGCATTGCAGCGTCTGCTGGACGCCGGGTTCACCGTGCCCCTCGTGCTCACGCAGCCCGACCGCCCCGCCGGCCGGGGCATGAAGCTGCAGGCCTCGCCCGTCAAGCAATGCGCCCTGGAGCATGGCATTGCAGTGGCCCAGCCCCGCAGCCTGCGCCTGGACGGCAAATTCCCCGAAGACGCCGCTGCCGCCCGTGCAGCGCTGCTGGCCGCGCAGGCCGATGCCATGGTGGTAGCGGCCTACGGCCTCATCCTGCCGCAGTGGGTGCTGGATGCCATGAGCGCCGCACGGCCGCCCGAAGGCGCGAAGGCCCCCTCGGGGGGCAGCGAACCACGCGCAGCGGGGAGCGTGGGGGCCCATGGATGCCTGAACATCCACGCCAGCCTGCTGCCGCGCTGGCGCGGCGCCGCCCCCATCCACCGCGCCATCCAAGCGGGCGATGCTGAGACGGGCGTCACCATCATGCAGATGGATGCGGGCCTGGACACCGGCGCCATGCTGCTGACCGAAAAGCTGCCCATTGGCCCCCGCGACACCACCGCTTCGCTGCACGACCGCCTGGCCAACCTGGGTGGCCGGCTGATCGTGGAGGCCCTGGAGCTGGCCGCTTGCGGTGGCCTGCAGTCTGTCCAGCAACCGGAGCAGGGCGTGACCTATGCCCACAAGATCGAAAAATCCGAAAGCGCGGTGGACTGGTCGCTGCCAGCGCAGGTGATTGGCCGGCAGATCCGCGCCTTCGACCCTTTTCCTGGGGCCAGCACCACGCTGGGCACGGAGACCATCAAACTCTGGGACTATGAAATTAGTAGCTATCAGCGCTTTCCAGATAAGCGCTGCGGCCAGATTTTGTCTATAGACAACACCGGCGTGCTGGTGGCCTGCGGCGAAGATGCCCTGATCCTGACCACCCTGCAGCGCGCCGGTGGCAAGCGCTTGCCGGCCTCCGAGTTTCTGCGCGGCTTCCCGCTGCAGCCCGGCATGGTGCTGGGGGCCGGGCCAGCGCCCGGCACCACGGGCGCGCCGACCGCGCCATGAGCCTGCAGACGGTCCGCCAGACCGTGCGCCACCCGGCGTTTCGCCTGGCCATCACCGACATGGCCGGCACCTCGCTGGGCATCGCCGCCTGGGCCCTGGTGACGGGCGTGGCCATGGTGAAGGGCGGCATCTCGGTGTCCATGGCGATTTTCATGTCGCTGCTGGTGTATGCCGGCAGCGCCCAGCTGGCCGTGCTTCCGCTGTTGGCCACCGGCGCGCCGCTGTGGGTGGTGTGGCTCACGGCGTCGTGCGTGAACCTGCGCTTCGTGATCTTCAGCAGCCTGTGGCGCAGCTACTTTGCCCACCTGCCGCTGCGCCAACGCCTGGCCATTGGCTACTTCAGCGGCGACGTGATCTTCGTGGCCTTCATGAAGCGCTTTCCCGAACCGCAGCCCGAGCCCGACCAGCTGCCTTATTTCTGGGGCGCCGCCACCACCAACTGGCTGGCCTGGCAGGTGCCGTCGATCGCCGGCATTTTGCTGGCCAACGCCGTGCCCGTGTCCTGGGGGCTTGGCTTTGCCGGTGTGCTGGCGCTGCTGGGGGTGCTGCTGTCGCTGCTGTTCGACCGTGCCACCTGGCTGGCCACGGGGGTGGCCGCCACGGCAGCCATCGCCGCCTTTGCCCTGCCGCTCAAGCTCAACATCCTGGTGGCCATTGCCGCTGCGGTCACCGTGGGCCTGCTCATCGAGGCCGTGGACCGGCGCCGCCACAAGCCCGAGGTGCTGCTGGTGCCGGCAGACAGCATGATCGGCGCCGACGAGCTCGAACAGGTCGAGGCGGGCGACGCGGTGGCCCTGCGCGAGGAGCTGCATCCATGAGCTGGGACTGGCTGGAACCCTTTGTCGCGGTGGCGGGTCTGGCCGTGCTCACACTGGTGACGCGTTCCTTCTTCATGATCCCCGAGCGCGAGCTGCCCCTGCCCGACTGGCTCAAGCGCGGGCTCAAATATGCGCCGCTGGCCGCGCTCACGGCGGTCATTGCGCCCGAGATTTTCATGGCGCACGGCGCGTTCATCACCACGCTGAAAGACGCGCGCCTGCCCGCCGTGCTGTGCGCCGTTGCCTACTATTTTTGGCGCCGCGGCATTCTGGGCACCATCGTGGTGGGCATGCTGGTGTACCTGCCACTGCACATCGGCTGGGGCTGGTAGGGCGGCGGCGGCGAAGGGCGGCAATGCACAGGCGCCTAAAATGACAGCCCCGTTACCCGAGTCCCCTTCGCGAGCTTCTTGCCCATGAACATCCTGCGTTTTTCCGATCTGTGCGCCCAGAACCGAGTTCGTGGTCAGCGCGTCTTCATCCGTGCCGACCTGAACGTGCCGCTGGATGCCGCCGGCCACATCACCGAAGACACCCGCATCCGCGCCTCGATTCCGTGCATCCGCATGGCCCTGGACGCGGGCGCCGCCGTGATGGTGACCAGCCACCTGGGCCGCCCCACCGAAGGTGCATTCCAGCCTGAAGACTCGCTGGCCCCCGTGGCCCGGCGCCTGGGCGAGCTGCTGGGCCACCCTTATGAAAATGGTGTGCCGCTGCTCGCCCACTGGGTGGACGGCGTGACCGTGGCGCCGGGGCAGGTGGTGCTGCTGGAAAACTGCCGCGTCAACGTCGGTGAAAAGAAAAACAAGGAAGACCTGGCCCGCAAGCTGGCCGCCCTGTGCGACATCTTCGTGAACGACGCCTTTGGCACGGCCCACCGCGCCGAGGGCACCACCTATGGCATCGCGCAATACGCCCCCATCGCCTGCGCCGGCCCGCTGCTGTCGGCCGAAATCGACGCCCTCACCAAGGCCCTGGCCCAGCCCCAGCGCCCGCTGGCAGCCATCGTGGCAGGCTCCAAGGTGTCTACCAAGCTCACCATCCTGCAAAGCCTGGCCGACAAGGTGGACCAGCTCATCGTGGGCGGCGGCATTGCCAACACCTTCATGCTGGCCGCAGGCCTGCCTATCGGCAAAAGCCTGGCCGAGCCGGATCTGCTGGACGCCGCCCGGTCCGTGATGGCGACCATGAAGGCGCGCGGCGCCGAGGTGCCGATTCCCACCGACGTGGTCACCGCCAAAACCTTTGCCGCCGATGCACCCGCCACCATCAAGGCCGCCACCGATGTGGCCGAGGACGACCTGATCCTGGACATTGGCCCCGAAACCGCCGCGCGGCTGGCGGCCCAGCTCACATCGGCCGGCACCATCGTCTGGAACGGCCCCGTGGGCGTATTCGAGTTTTCCGCCTTTGAAAACGGCACGCGCACGATTGCCCAGGCCATTGCGCAATCGCCCGCCTTCAGCATTGCCGGCGGCGGCGACACCCTGGCGGCCATTGCCAAATACGGCATCGAGCAGCAGGTGGGCTACATCTCCACCGGCGGCGGCGCCTTCCTGGAAGTGCTGGAAGGCAAGACCTTGCCGGCATTCGAGATTCTCGAAAAGCGGGCCGCCGCCACGTCCTGAAGACTTGCGCTGCTTGCCCGCAGGGGCGATCAGACCAAGGCCGTTTCGACGGCCTTTTTTCATGGGCGCTTTCATGGGTGTTGTCATGGGTGTTTCGTGCCCTTCATGGCGCCGCCTAAAATTGCGCCCCATGACCTTTCTCGACATGCTGCGCAATGCATCCACCCAGAACAACTCGATGCTCTGCGTGGGACTGGACCCCGAACCCACCCGGTTTCCCGCCGACCTGCGCGGCGACCCGCGCAAGATCTACGACTTTTGCGCTGCGATCGTCGACAGCACGGCCGATGTGGCCTGCGCCTTCAAGCCCCAGATTGCCTACTTTGCAGCCCACGGCGCCGAAGACCAGCTTGAACGGCTGATGCAGCACATGCGCTGCAATGCGCCCCAGGTGCCGGTGATTCTGGATGCCAAGCGTGGCGACATCGGCTCCACCGCCGAGCAATATGCCAAGGAGGCCTTCGAGCGCTATGGCGCCGACGCCGTCACGCTCTCGCCGTTCATGGGGTTCGATTCCATCGAGCCCTATCTGGCCTACCACGGCAAGGGCGCCTTTTTGCTGTGCCGCACCTCCAACCCCGGCGGCGACGACCTGCAAAACCAGCGCCTGGCCAGCATCGAAGGCCAGCCCCTGCTGTACGAACATGTGGCGCGCCTGGCGCAAGGCCCCTGGAACAAAAACGGCCAGCTCGGCCTGGTGGTCGGCGCCACCTACCCTCAGGAAATTGAGCGCGTGCGCAGCATTGCGCCCACGCTGCCCCTGCTGATCCCCGGCGTGGGCGCGCAGGGCGGCGATGCCGTGGCCACCGTGCGCGCCGGTCTGCGCCCTGACGGCCCCATCATCGTGAACTCGTCGCGGGCCATTCTGTATGCCTCGGATGGGGACGATTTCGCCACCGCCGCGCGCCACGAAGCGCTGCGCACCCGCGCCGTGCTGCAGGCGGCGGCCGGCTGAGCTGCATGGCACCGCTGGCGACCCCCGCTGCGCTTGCGTGCCGGTGGGGCCTGGGCTGCACCAGCATCCGTAGTCGCCATTTTTTGTCCGCAGGCCATGCAGCTCAAGTGGCTTGAAGACTTCATCACGCTGGCGCAGGAGCGCAGCTTCACGCGCGCCGCCGAATTGCGCCACGTCACCCACCCCGCGTTCGGGCGGCGCATTCGCGCGCTCGAAGCCTGGGCCGGCACGCCCCTCGTGGAGCGCGGCGGCGGCCCGGTCACCCTGACCTCTGCGGGTGCCAGCTTTCTCGAAACTGCGGCCCAGCTGGCGCGCAACCTGGCCCAATCGCACGAGGAGCTGCAAAGCCTGGCCGGGCGCCAGGGCCGCACCGTGACGCTGACCACCGGCCGCACCCTGGCCCGCACTGTCGTGGCCGACTGGCTGGTGCGCCTGCGCCCCGTGCTGCAGGACGGCGAGTTGCGCATCCTGACCCGGGCGTTGGCCGACACCGTGGCCATACTGGAGCGCGGTGAGGCGGATTTCTCGCTCGTGTACCACCACCCGGCGCTGGCCATTGCACTGGACGCGCGGCAGTTTACCCACGTCACGCTGGCGGCAGACCGCCTGGTGCCCGTGTCCCGCGCCACGACCGAAGGACGGGCGTTGCACAGCTTTGCCCAGGCGCAGCCAGTTCCCTACCTTGCCTACGCGCCCCAGCTGGCGTTGGGCCGCCTGGTCGAGGACCACCTGGCGCACAACCCCCATGCACCGCGCCTGCAACGCCTGGTGGAATGCGACTCGGCGGATGCCCACTACGAATACGTGCAAAAAGGGCTTGGCGTGGCCTGGTTACCCTGGTCCATGGTGCATGCCGACTGCAAGAGCGGGCGCCTGGCTCCGGCGGGCAGCTCGCGCATGGAAGTACGTTTTGACGTGCGCTTATATCGCCCCAAGCGCCGCTTGGGCCCGCTGGCCGAGGCCGTATGGCAGGCCGTCACGCTGCGCTGACCTGCGTGAACTGTTCTTAAAGCGGTTCAAATTTGAACCTGTTCGTGCCGTTTCGGCACGAACAGGGAGCCGCCGCCTTCTCACAATGGGGCATCCAACCACAAGGACCAACGCCATGCACTTCCCCACACTTTCGCGCCGCACCGCCCTGGCTTGCGGCCTGGCCTTGCTGGCCTGCGGCCCTGCGGTCGCCCAGGAAACAGCGTATCCCAGCAAGCCCATCACCATCGTAGTGGGCTATCCGCCGGGTGGCAGTACCGACCTGACGGGCCGGGTGGTGGCCACCGAGCTGGGCAACCGCCTGGGCGTGCCGGTGGTGATCGAGAACATCGGTGGCGCAGGTGGCGCCATCGGCGCGCAGAAGGTGGCCAGCGCCGCACCCGACGGCTACACCCTGCTGGTGGGCGCAAGCAACGAGATCGCCATCAACAAGCTGGTGACCAAGAAGGTCAAGTACGACATCAAGGATTTCACTGCCATCGGCCTGATTGCCTCGCAGCCGCTGGTGCTGGTGGCGTCCACCGGCGCGGGGGTGAAGAACCTGGCGGAATTCACGCAGAAAGTCTCCAAGAACCCCGGCAAGTTCAGCTACGGCAGCTCGGGCGTGGGTACCTCGCTGCACCTGGCGGGCGAGATGGTCAAGGAGCAGGGCAAGCTGTTCATGACGCACATTCCCTACCGCGGCGTGGCACCGCTCGCTAACGACCTGATGGGCAACAACCTCGAATACGGCGTGTTTGTGCTCTCCAGCGGACTGCCGCACATCAAGAGTGGCAAGGTGATTGCTTTGGGCACCACCGAAGCCAAGCGCTCGGCGGCCACACCGGACATCCCGGCGCTCTCCGAATCGGCCCAGTACAAGAACGTGGACATCGGCGTGTGGTTTGCCCTCATGGCGCCGGCCAATCTGCCCAAGCCTGTGGCCGACAAGCTCAAGAAAGCCCTGAACGAAGCGCTGCAGGCACCCGAACTGCGCAAGAAGCTTGAAGCCAGCGGCTCCACGGTGTCGGTGCCTGGCGTGAACATCGACAAGTTCCTGAGCAGCGAAGTGGCCAAGTACAAGAAGATCGTCGAATTCGCCCGGATCGAGGAATGATGCCCATGGCCCTGACTTTTGACCTGCCCGCGCCCGACCTGGGCCCCTGGCGCGCCGGCAACACCGGCACCGAGGGCGTCTGGCACTTTGACTCGGGCCAGCCCGGCCGCCATGTGATGATCAGCGCCCTGGTGCATGGCAACGAGCTGTGCGGCGCCTGGGCGCTGAAAGGGCTGCTCGAATCCGGGCTGCGGCCGCAGCGGGGCCAGCTCACGCTGGCCTTCTGCAACCTTGAAGCCTTCGACCGCTTTGACCCCACCCACCACGACGCCTCGCGCTTCACCGACGAAGATTTGAACCGCCAGTGGCTGGACGAGCGCATCGATGCCGGTGACAGCTGCGAGCGCCGCCGCGCTGCGGCCCTGCGGCCTTTCGTGGCGAGCGCCGACTGGCTGCTGGACATCCACTCGATGCACGAGCCCTCGGCTCCGCTGTTGCTCACCGGCATGCAACCTCGCAACCTCGAGCTCGCGCGGACCATGCGCGCGCCAGAGCATGTCGTAATTGACGCCGGGCACAAGGACGGCGTGCGCATGCGCGACTATGGCCGCTTCGGCCTGCCCGACGGCAACGGCCCAGGCCAGGGGGGCGACACGCGCTCGCTGCTGGTCGAATGCGGCTTCCATGGCGACCTGGCCAGCCGCACCGTGGCGCAGGATCAGTGTGTGCGCTTTCTGGCGGCAGCTCGGGTGCTGGACGCGGCCGAGCTGGCACACGCGCTGCCTGGCTGGCAGCAGGCCGATGCCCCCCGCCAGTGGGCGCTGGAGGTGACCGGACCGGTGGTGGCTCGCAGCAGCAACTTCCGTTTCACCGAAGCCTTCACGGGCCTGGAGGTGATTGCGCAGGCCGGAACAGTGATTGGCGACAACGACGGCGAGCCCGTCATCACGCCCTACGACGACTGCGTGCTGGTGATGCCCTCCACTCGCCAGGCGCGCGCCGGCGTCACCGTGGTGCGCTACGCACGCCGTCGGCCCCTCTGAGGCCTGAAGCGCATTCGCGTAGATGCCCTGGCTCAGGGTTTGTGCGGTGAGTTGCTATAATTGTAGTAGCTATCAGCGCTTTATGGAAAAGCGCTACAGGCCTATTTGATGCCAAAACGCGGCCCCAGCACCACGCACACCAGGGCCAGCACCACGCAGGCCACGCCCGCCCATTGCCAAGCCGTGATGACCTCGCCCAGCACCCCCATGCCTGCGGCAATACCGACCAGCGGCACGCCCAGGCTGAAGGGCGCCACGCGGTTGGCGGGGTAGCGCTTGAGCAGGCTGGTCCACATCCCGTAGCCCAGCACCGTGGCCGCCCAACCCAGGTAGGCCACCGACAGCCAGGCCACCAGCGGTACGGCGGCCCAGGCGGCAGGATCGAGCCAGCGGGCCGCATCGGGGTCCAGCCACAGCGACAGCAGGGTGAACGGCAGCACCGGCACCAGGCTGCTCCAGACCACGAACGAGAACGGGTCGTAACCCGGCGAGGTTTGCTGCGCCAGGCGCGAGATGATGTTCGACGCTGCCCACCAGGCCGCAGCGCACAGCGTCAGCAGCAAGCCCGCCACCGTGGTGCCGCCCGTGGCAGCGCCGGGTTGCAGCTGGCTCATGGCAAAGCACAGCAGCCCCAGCCCGGCCAGCCCGAGGCCCAGCAGCAAGGGCCGGCTCGGGCGCTCGTGCAGCACGCCAAAACCGAACAGCGCGGTGAAAAACACCTGTGTCTGCAGCAGCACGCTGGCCAGCGCCCCCGTCATGCCCAGCTGCAGCGCTACAAACAAAAAGCCGAACTGCCCCACGCCCTGGAACAGGCCAAACAACAGCACCCAGCGCCAATGCAGGCGCGGGGCCCGCACCAGCAGCACCAGCGGCAGGGCCGCGCACAGGTAGCGCAAGGCGCCCAGCTGAAACGGTGTGAAACTGCGCAGGCCCCATTTCATGGCGACGAAGTTCACCCCCCACAGCAGCACCACCGCCAACGCGGCCAGAAGATCGCGGGCCCGCATCGGCCCTGCCAGAGGCGTCATGGGATTGCTCACTGTGCAGCGCGTGCAGCGTCGATATGGGCCTTGACGCGTTGCGCCAGCGCGATGTCGCCGGGGGTCTCTGGCGTCCAGGCGTCCACCGCGCGGGGCTGGCCATCGTCACCCACGGCTGCGTACACCGCCACGCAATGGGTCACGGGCTGCAGTTCGCGGCTCTGCACGCTGCCCGCTCGCACTTCGATGGCCATGCTCATGCTGCTGCCGCCGGTATAGGCCAGGCGGGCCTCCACTTCCACCAGATCACCGGGGCGAACGGGCCGCAAAAAACTGGTGCTGCCCACAAAGGCCGTCGCACAGTCACCGTGCGCCCAGGCGCTGGCGCAGGCCAGACCGGCTTCGTCGGCCCAGAGCAAGACCGTTCCGCCCTGGATGCGACCAGATGCCGATGGCGCGCCGCTGGCGGCCAGAAAGCGCAAGGTGATGGAATGCATGCCGGGGAATCTCCGCAAAAAAGACGTCGGTCATTATTCACCAGCCCTCTGCATCCGCCGGACAGCCCCCAAGCCTTCGTCCGACCGGCAGACGCCGCACAGTGCCATGGCCCATGGGCCGCCGACACACAGCTGTCATCACTTGATTTGAGTCAAAACCACTGGGTGCGAGTGTTTGTACATTGCGTTACAGACTGTGGGAATCCGCAGGGGTTCGCAGTCTGAACGTTGCCGGCATCCCGGTTCGGCCTTTGTGTTTTCACGACCTGCGCGTCTGTGCGCTTTTTGCCATGTCTCTCCTCCATCGCCTGGGCTTGCTGCATAAATTCATGATCCTGGGCACCATGGGGCTGATGATGAGCGCCCTGCCCACGTTCCTTTACGTGAGCAATTCACTGCAGTCGATTGCGGCGGCGCGGCAAGAATCCGTGGGCGCCGCGCCCGCGCTGGTGCTGAACCAGGTAGTGCGACTGATGCAGGTGCACCGCGGCCTGTCGGCCGGCATGCTGGGCGGTGACGAGACGCTGGCGGCGCGCCGCCCCGCCGCCCGCGATGCGCTGGAAAAAGCCATGGGCGAAGTCGCAACCAGCTTTGCCGCCGCCCAGGTGCCCACCGCGCAAACCAGCGCGTGGGCGCAGGCCCAGCAGACCTGGAAGGCCCTGGAGCAGGCCGTGGCCGCACGCAGCCTGCAGCCGGCGCAAAGCACGGCGCAGCACACGCAGCTGATTGCATCCATCATGCGGATCAACGAGGGCCTGCTGCACGCCTACGGCCTGCAGACCGACCCCGATGCCGACACCCATGCGCTGATCCAGGCCGCGCTGGTGCACGCCCCGATGCTGGGCGAAAAACTGGGCGTGCTGCGCGCACAGGGCTCGGGTTTTCTGGGGCGCGGCGAGCTGCCCGCGCAAGACAAGGGCCAGCTGCTGGTGCTGCGCCAGCGCGTGACCGAACTGCAGGCCGAAACCCTGCGCAGTTTTGACCGGGCGCTGGAACTGAACCCGCAGTTTCGCCAGTCGCTGGGGGGCAAGACCCCGGAGATCCAGGGCCTGATCACCCAGTCGCTGCAACTGCTGGAGCGCGAGGTGATCAACGCCACCGAATTCAAGCTCCCGTCCAAGGACTATTTCGACCATTTCACCCGCGCCATCGAAGCGCTGAACGCGCTCAACACCCAGGCCGCAGACAACCTGGTACAGGCCCTGGAGCGCCGCGTGTCCGATCTGCAGCAAAACCTGCTGTGGGTGGCCGCGGCCTTGCTGGCAACGCTGTCGCTCACCGCCGGCATGGCCCTGGTGTTCGTGCGCTCCATGACGCAACCGCTGGCGCAGGCCGTGCAGCTGTCGCGCGCCGTGGCGCAGGGCGACCTGAGCGGCGGCCCCATAGCCCACGGCAGCAACGAGGTCGGCCAATTGCTGGCGGCCCTGCTGCAGATGCGCCAGCAGCTCACCGACGTGGTGCGCAACGTGCGCGGCGGCTCGGAGAGCGTGGCCACCGCCAGCGTGCAAATTGCGCAGGGCAACACCGACCTGTCGGCCCGCACCGAAAGCCAGGCCAGCGCGCTCGAAGAAACCGCCGCCTCGATGGAGCAGCTCAACGCCACCGTGCGGCAAAACGCCGACAGCGCCCAGCAGGCCAGCCAGCTGGCCGCCAGCGCCAGCGCCGTGGCTGTGCAGGGCGGCGAGGTGGTGGCGCAGGTGGTGGACACCATGCAGGGCATCAACGCCGCGTCGCAAAAGATCGCGGACATCATCGGCGTGATCGATTCCATCGCGTTCCAGACCAACATCCTGGCGCTCAACGCCGCCGTCGAAGCCGCCCGCGCGGGCGAGCAGGGCCGGGGCTTTGCCGTGGTGGCCAGCGAAGTGCGCAGCCTGGCCGGGCGCAGCGCCGAGGCCGCGCGCGAGATCAAGACGCTTATCAGCGCCAGCGTAGAGCGCGTGGCCCAGGGCAACGCCCTGGTGGACCGCGCCGGCGCCACCATGGGCGAGGTGGTGGGCGCCATCCGCCGCGTGACCGACATCGTGGGCGAGATCAGCGCCGCCAGCCACGAGCAATCGCTGGGCGTGGCCCAGGTCGGTGAGGCAGTGACGCAGATGGACCAGGTCACCCAGCAGAACGCCGCCCTGGTCGAGGAGATGGCTGCCGCTGCCAGCAGCCTCAAGAACCAGGCCGAAGACCTGGTGCAGGTGGTGGCGGTGTTCCGCCTGGGCGATGAGCGCAGCCACAGCGGAATGCTACGACTTCAATAGCGCTTCGCGCTTATGTATAGAGCGCTACAGGCCATTTTGGCTTGAAAATACGCCACCACTTCCTGGTGGGGCGTTGACGTCAGCCCAGAGGGCGCTCGATGCCCAGCGCGGCCAGCTCTGCGTCAGTGAAGACGCGAGAGCGGGTGTGGAAGGCCTTGCCCTCAGGCCCTTCGAGCGAGAAGGTACCGCCGGTGCCTTCGATCACGTCGATGATGAGCTGCGTGTGTTTCCAGGTCTCGTACTGCGCGCGCCCGATGTAGAACGGGCAGCCGCCGATGTCACCCAGGTACACGTCGCCCGCGCCCATGGTGATTTCGCCGGGCAGGTAGCAGTTGGCCGCGCTGTTGTCGCAGCAGCCGCCCGACTGGTGGAACATCAGATCGGGCCCGTGTTTGGCTTGCAGAAAGGCCACCAGCTCCAGCGCGGCGGGGGTGGCGATGACTTTATCGACCATAGGGTGTCTCCAGCGTGCGATGCAAAAACAAACGCGGCAAGTTGGAACAACGAGCCGCGTCAGTAGAAACGTTTCCCGCGGTTCACAAACCGTCCCTGGCCAGGCGTCTCCGTCGCAGACAGTGGCAGCGCCACGGCAAGACGGAGCAACGACGCCAGGGGCGGTTTTTGGACCGCCACCCCCCATCAGAAGAAGCCGAGCTTGTTTTCTGAGTAGCTCACCAAGAGGTTCTTGGTTTGCTGGTAGTGGTTCAGCATCATCTTGTGGTTCTCACGCCCGATGCCCGATTCCTTGTAGCCGCCAAACGCCGCGTGCGCCGGGTAGGCGTGGTAGCAGTTGGTCCACACGCGCCCGGCCTTGATCGCGCGGCCCATGCGGTAGGCCACGTTGCCGTTGCGGCTCCACACGCCTGCGCCCAGGCCGTACAGCGTGTCATTGGCAATTTCCAGCGCCTCGGCTTCGTCCTTGAAGGTGGTCACGGCCAGCACGGGGCCGAATATTTCTTCCTGGAAGATGCGCATCTTGTTGTGGCCCTTGAACAGCGTGGGCTGCACGTAGTAGCCGCCTTCCAGATCGCCACCCAGGTGCGCCTGGCCGCCACCGGCCAGCACTTCGGCGCCTTCCTGCTTGCCCAGGTCGAGGTAGCTCAGGATCTTGGTGAGCTGCTCCTTGCTGGCTTGCGCGCCCATCATGCTGTCGGTATCCAGCGGGTTCTGGTGCTTGATGGCGGCCACGCGCTTGAGCACGCGCTCCATGAACTTGTCGTAGATCGATTCTTGAATGATGGCGCGGCTGGGGCAAGTGCAGACCTCGCCCTGGTTGAAGGCGAACAGCACCAGGCCTTCGATGGCTTTGTCCAGAAACGCATCGTCCTTGTCCATGATGTCGGCAAAGAACACATTGGGGCTCTTGCCGCCCAGCTCCAGCGTGGCGGGGATCAGGTTGTTGGCGGCGGCCTGCGCAATCACGCGGCCCGTGCTGGTCGATCCGGTGAAGGCGATCTTGGCAATGCGCTTGCTGGTGGCCAGCGGCATGCCTGCCTCGCGGCCATAGCCGTTGACGATGTTCAGCACGCCGGGCGGCAGCAGGTCGGCAATCAGCTCGGCCAGGATCAGGATGGAGATGGGGGTGGACTCCGCCGGCTTGAGCACCACGCAGTTGCCGGCGCCCAGGGCGGGGGCCAGCTTCCAGGCGGCCATCAGGATGGGGAAATTCCAGGGGATGATCTGGCCGACCACGCCCAGTGGCTCGTGCAGGTGGTAGGCCACGGTGTCGCTATCGATCTCGCTGATGCCGCCCTCTTGTGCGCGAATGGCGCCCGCGAAATAGCGGAAGTGGTCCACGGTCAGCGGGATGTCGGCGTTCAGCGTCTCGCGGATCGCCTTGCCGTTGTCCACGGTTTCGGCGTAGGCCAGCAGCTCCAGGTTCTGCTCGATGCGATCGGCAATTTTCAGCAGGATGTTGCCGCGCGTGGCGGCGTCGGTCTTGCCCCAGGCGTCGGCGGCGGCGTGCGCAGCGTCCAGCGCCAGTTCGATGTCTTCGGCGGTGGAGCGGGCAGCCTGGGTGTAGACCTTGCCGTTGACCGGCGAGATGACATCAAAGTATTGGCCCTTGACCGGGGGCACGAATTTGCCGCCGATGAAGTTGTTGTACTGGGGCTTGTAGGCGATCTTGGCGCCAGCGGCGCCGGGGGCTGCGTAAACGGTCATGGTGTGTTGTCTCCTGCGATGGTTGTGTGCATCGGGCGGGCCTCATGGGGCCTGTCCGATACCAACCCCCTACTCAAAACCCATGCCAGCTGGCCAAGGCGCGCGGCGTGTTGATTTCATTGGGATTTTTCTGCCAACCAGGGGATCACCTGTCGCCGTGGGCCCCGCCGTGCTGTGCCGTACCGCAACACCTGTCACGAAATGGAACAGTTGGCGCAAACCTGGCGCCCGCGCCCTTGCCCCCGGCGTTGCTGCCCGCCATACTCGTCCCATACCCACAAGCAGGCCATCCTGAGCCTGCACGGAGACAAAGCGTGCGCCCCAACACTTCCCCCGTCGCCTTGCGACAGGCCCGCCAGCATCTGCTGGACTCTGGCCAGTGCCCCAGCGGCCTGGTGGACGAGCGCCTGGCGCGCTCCTGGTCGCGCAGTATGGCGGCGGGCCTGGTGCCCACCGGGCGGCCCCAGGCCATCGACCACCCCAGCAGCGGCACCCTGCGCCATGTGCTGGCCAGCAACCCCGAGCTGCTGGCGCATTCGCGGCCGGTGATGGAGTACCTGTTTGAGCAGGTGCGCCACAGCCAGAGCGTGGTGGTGCTGGCCGACCGGCGCGGCATGCTCATGCACACCCTGGGCGACCCCTACTTTGTGGACAAGGCCGAGCGCGTGGCGCTGACCAGCGGTGCATCCTGGCACGAGGCCCACCGGGGCACCAACGCCATCGGTACGGCCCTGGCCGAGGCCTGCGCGGTCGAGGTGCATGGCGGCGAGCATTTTCTGGAGCGCAACAGCTTTCTCACCTGCGCGGCCTCGCCCATCCTGTCGGCCACGGGCGAGCTGCTGGGCATCCTCGACATCTCGGGCGACTACCGCAACGGCCACGCGCACACGCTGGGGCTGGTCAGTACGGCAGCGCGCATGATCGAAAACCGCCTGCTGGCCGCCACCTGCAAACGCAACATCCGCCTGCACCTGCACAGCGTGCCCGAGGGCATTGGCAGCGTGGCCGAAGGCATCGTGGCGGTGTCGGCCGACGGCTGGATCGTGGGCGCCAACCGCGTGGGCCTGGCGCAGCTGGGCCTGCACGCGGGCGACGTGGGCGCCACCTTGCTGGAGCGCGTGCTGGACGTGCGGCTGGGTGACCTGCTCTCGCACCACAAGCGCCGCCCCCAGCAGCCGCAGGCTTTGCGCACACCCCACGGCGGCTTGCTGTTTGCCCAGGTGCAGATGGATGCCGCCGCGTGGGTCACCCCGTCGCAGCCCGCCACGGCGGCCCGCGCCGCACCCACGCAGGACGCACTGGCGCTGCTGGACACCGGCGACGCCCGCTGGCGCGCTGCCGCCGACAAGGCCCGCCGCGTGGTGGGCAAGCCCATTGCGGTGCTGGTGCAGGGCGAATCGGGCGTGGGCAAGGAGGTGTTTGCGCGCGCCCTGCACGCCAGCGGCCCGCGCCGCGACGCGCCGTTTGTGGCCATCAACTGCGCTGCCATCCCCGAGCACCTGATTGAGTCCGAACTCTTCGGCCACGTGGCGGGCGCCTTCACCGGCGCACGCAAGGAAGGCCACCTGGGCCGCCTGCGCGAGGCCCACGGCGGCACGCTGTTTCTCGACGAAATCGGCGACATGCCGCTGGCCCTGCAAACCCGCCTGCTGCGCGTGTTGCAAGAGCGCAGCGTGACGCCCGTGGGTGCCAGCAAGGCCGTGCCCGTGGACTTTGCAGTGATCTGCGCCACCCACAACCAGCTCATGCAGGCGGCAGAGCAGGGGCGCTTTCGGCAGGATTTGTACTACCGCATCAACGGCCTCACGGTGCAACTGCCCGCACTGCGCGAGCGCAGCGACTTTGTGGCGCTGCTGCAGCGCCTGCTGGCCGACCTGGGCACGGAACAGGGCCTGGGTTTTGAGGTGCAGGTGGCGCCCGACCTGCTGGCCCGCCTGGCCGCCTACCCCTGGCCCGGCAACCTGCGCCAGCTGGCCAACGTGCTGCGCACCGCCTGCGCCATGCTGGCCGAGGGCGAAGACACCCTGGGCTGGGAGCACATGCCCGACGACCTGGTGCAGGCGCTCACGGCGGCGCCCGCCAGCCCGCGCAGCGAAGCGGCAGCAGGCCCGGGTGCGGAGGGCCTGCCGGCCGCCCTCAGCCTGCAGCAACTCTCCACCGCAGCCATCGACCAGGCCTTGCAGGCCGCACGCGGCAACATGTCGCAAGCCGCTCGCCAGCTGGGCATCAGCCGGCAGACGCTGTACCGCAAGCTGGCTTCACGCACGCCTCAATAGCTACTATTTTTATAGCTTCTTGCGCTTTACTGTCAAGCGCTAGAGGCCAATTTCTTTCAAACTATTTGCTGAGATACGGCGCCAGATACCGCCCCGTGTGGCTGGCCGGGTTGGCCGCCAGCTCCTCGGGCGTGCCCACGCCCACCACGCTGCCGCCGCCCGCGCCGCCCTCGGGGCCCATGTCGATGAGCCAGTCGGCGGTTTTGATCACGTCCAGGTTGTGCTCGATGATGACGATGGTGTTGCCTGCGTCGCGCAGCTGGTGCAGCACCTTGAGCAGCAGGTCGATGTCGGCAAAGTGCAGGCCGGTGGTCGGTTCATCGAGGATGTAGAGCGTGCGGCCGGTGTCGCGTTTGCTCAGCTCTTGCGCGAGTTTGACGCGCTGCGCTTCGCCGCCCGAGAGCGTGGTGGCGCTCTGGCCCAGGCGGATGTACGACAGCCCCACGTCCAGCAGCGTCTGCAGCTTGCGCGCGATGGTCGGCACGTCCTTGAAGTAGGCGGCGGCGTCTTCCACCGTCAGCTCCAGGATCTGCGCGATGTTTTTGCCCTTCCACAGCACTTCGAGCGTCTCGCGGTTGTAGCGCTGGCCGTGGCAGATGTCGCAGGGCACGTACACGTCGGGCAGGAAGTGCATTTCCACCTTCACCACGCCGTCGCCCTGGCAGGCTTCGCAGCGGCCACCACCACCTGCTGCACCCACGTTGAAGCTGAAGCGCCCCGGGCCGTAGCCGCGTTCCTTGGCGGTGTTGGTCTCGGCCATCAGCTCACGGATCGGCGTGAACAGGCCCGTGTAGGTGGCGGGGTTGCTGCGCGGGGTGCGGCCAATGGGGCTCTGGTCCACATTGATGACCTTGTCGAAATACTCGATGCCCACGATCTCTTCGTGCGCGGCCGGCTCGTCGTGCGCGCGGTACAGCTGGCGCGCCACGGCTTTGTACAGCGTGTCGTTGACCAGCGTGCTCTTGCCCGAGCCCGACACCCCCGTCACGCAGGTGAGCAGCCCGACGGGGAAGTCCACCGTCACGCCCTGCAAATTGTTGCCTGTGGCGCCCGCCACGCGCAGCGCCTGCACGGCGCCCTGGCGCGCGTGGTGCTCGGCCATGCGCTCGGCGCGGCGCTTGCTGGCCTCGGTCTGCGGAAAGCGCGACTTGGCCGGGGCTGAGGTGGCAGGCGCCTGCTCCAGCACGGGTAGCCAGGGCGTGCGCCGCCGGGGCACGGCAATCGACAGCGCGCCCGAAAGGTATTTGCCGGTGAGCGACTGCGCATTGGCGCGCACTTCATCGTAGGTGCCTTGCGCCATCACGCGCCCGCCGTGCACGCCGGCGCCGGGGCCCATGTCGATCACCTGGTCGGCGGCGCGCATCATGTCTTCGTCGTGCTCGACCACGATCACGCTGTTGCCAATGTCGCGCAGGTGCTGCAGCGTGGCGATCAGGCGGTCGTTGTCGCGCTGGTGCAGGCCGATGCTGGGCTCGTCGAGCACATACATCACGCCCGTCAGGCCCGAGCCGATCTGTGACGCCAGGCGAATGCGCTGCGCCTCGCCGCCGCTCAGGGTTTCGGCGCTGCGGTCCAGGCTCAAATAACTCAGGCCCACGTCGTTCAAAAACTGCAGCCGCGTGGCGATCTCGCGCACCACCTTGTCGGCAATCTCGGCCTTGGCGCCGGTGAGCTTCAGGTCGTTGAACCAGGCGTGCGCAGCGCTCAGCGTGGCGTGGCTCACTTCATAGATGGCGCGGGCCTGTTCGCCCTCGCCCAGCTTCACATGGCGGGCCTCGCGGCGCAGGCGCACGCCGTGGCATTCGGGGCAGGGCTGGGTGCTGCGGTAGCGGGCCAGATCCTCGCGCACCACCACCGAGTCGGTTTCGCGGTAGCGGCGCGCCATGTTGGGCAGGATGCCCTCGAACACATGTTTTTTGATGACGGCTTTGCCCTTGGAGGCGCCGCTGTCCATGATGTAGTTAAAGGCGATTTCTTCCTCGCCCGAGCCGTGCAAGATGGCGTGCTGCACCGGTGCGGGCAGCGACTCGAACGGCGCCTCGATGTCGAACGCGTAGTGCTTGGCCAGGCTCTCCAGCATGGCAAAGTAGTAGCCGTTGCGCCGGTCCCAGCCCTTGATGGCGCCGCTGGCCAGGCTCAGGCTGGGGAAGGCGACCACACGCGTCGGGTCAAACACCTCGCGCTGGCCGATGCCGTCGCAGGCCGGGCAGGCGCCCATGGGCGAGTTGAAGGAGAACAGGCGCGGCTCCAGCTCGGCCAGCGAGTAGCTGCACACCGGGCAGGCGAACTTGCTGCTGAACAGGTGCTCTTGCCCCGTGTCCATCTCCAGCGCCAGCACGCGGCCGTTGCCCTCGTGCCCGCCCACGCGCAGGGCCGCTTCGATGCTCTCGGCCAGGCGCTGCTGCAGGTCAGCGCGCACCTTCACGCGGTCGATCACCACGTCGATGTCGTGCTTCTCGGTCTTCTTCAGCTGGGGCAGGTTTTCGTGCTCATAGATCTGCCCGTCCACCCGAAAGCGGACGTAGCCCAGCGCCTGCATCTGTGCAAACAGCTCGGTGAACTCGCCCTTTTTCTCACGCGCCACGGGGGCCAGCACCATGAGTTTGGTGTCCTCGGGCAGGGCCAGCACGGCGTCCACCATCTGGCTCACGGTCTGCGCGGCCAGCGGCAGGCCATGGTCGGGGCAAAACGGCGTGCCGGCGCGGGCATACAACAGGCGCAGGTAGTCGTGGATCTCGGTCACCGTGCCCACGGTGGAGCGCGGGTTGTGGCTGGTGGCCTTCTGCTCGATGGAAATCGCTGGAGACAACCCTTCGATCAGGTCCACATCGGGCTTGTCCAGCCGCCCCAGAAACTGCCGCGCATAGGCCGACAGGCTTTCCACATAGCGCCGCTGGCCCTCGGCATACAGCGTATCGAACGCCAGGCTCGATTTGCCCGAGCCCGACAGCCCGGTGATCACCACCAGCTGGTTGCGCGGGATGTCGAGGTCGATGTTCTTGAGGTTGTGCGTGCGCGCTCCCCGGATGCTGATGCGTGCCTGCGCCAGCGCATGGCCCAAGTAACGACCCGAGGGGCCAGAAGGCTGATCGTCAGCAGGACTTTGGGGGAGGGAAGGGTTCACAGTGGGGCGCACGCCAGAAAAGCAGAAAAACCCACCATGATAGTGACGCAGGGCATTCCATGGGGGCGCCGCCCAGGTACCCCGCGCGCAGATCGCGGACAATCGAACGCTTTATCGCTTCTGCTGCCTCGGCCCCCTGGGCCCAACGGCCCCTTTTGAGCGTGTCCGACATTACCGTGCCCCCCCAAACCCCTTCACCCACCCTTGCCGCCCCCCCCGTCACGGCCATGACGCCGCTGGAGCGCCGCTCCAGCATCAGCCTGGCGCTGATCTTTGCGTTGCGCATGCTGGGCCTGTTCCTCGTGCTGCCCGTGTTTGCCCTCGAAGCGCGCAAATACCCCGGCGGTGACGACCCCGCGCTGGTGGGCCTGGCCATGGGCATCTATGGCCTCACCCAGGCCGTGCTGCAACTGCCGCTGGGCATGGCGTCCGACCGCTTCGGGCGCAAGCGCGTCATCGTGCTGGGCCTCTTGGTGTTTGCGGCGGGCAGCCTGCTGGCGGCGCTGGCCGATTCGCTCACCGGCCTGCTGGTGGGCCGCGCGCTGCAGGGCGCCGGGGCCGTGTCGGCCGCCGTAACGGCCCTGCTGGCCGACCAGACGCGCGACGCCGTGCGCACCAAGGCCATGGCGCTGGTGGGTGGCAGCATTGGCCTGATGTTTGCCGTGGCGCTGGTGGCCGCCCCGCTGCTGACGGCCCATATCGGCCTGGCCGGCCTGTTTGGCCTGACCTGCGCACTGGCGCTGGCGGGCGTTGCCGTGGTGCTGTGGTGGGTGCCGGCCGAGTCGGCCCAGCACCGCAATGCCCCGCGCGGCAGCGTGGCCGATGTGTGGCGCAACCCCGATCTGCTGCGCCTGAACCTGGGCGTGTTTGTGCTGCACACCGTGCAGTTGTCGATGTGGGTGGCCGTGCCGGCCATGCTGGTGCAGGCGGGCCTGACCAAAGACCACCACTGGCAGGTGTATCTGCCGGCCGTGGTGCTGTCTTTTGTGGCCATGGGGGGGCTGTTTGCGATGGAGCGGCGCGGCCGCCTGCGCGGCGCCCTGCTGGGCGCCATTGCCCTGGTGCTGCTGGTGCAGGTGGGCCTGGGGCTGCTCTCGGCCAGCGGCGCCACCCCCACGCTGTGGGTGCTGGGGCCGCTGATGTTTTTGTTCTTTTGCGGCTTCAATGCACTCGAAGCCAGCCAGCCCAGCCTGGTGTCGCGCATGGCGCCGGCGCCGGTGCGCGGCGCGGCGCTGGGCAGCTACAACACGCTGCAGTCGCTGGGGTTGTTTGCCGGCGGCGCACTGGGCGGCGCGCTGGTGAAATGGGCCGGCGCCCCGGGGCTGTTTGCCACCACGGCGGCCTTGACCGCCCTGTGGCTGGTGCTGACATGGCCTCTGCGCCCCGTGGGCCGCAGCGCGGGCGGCGGGCACTGAAATTTGCCTGGCCGCAGCGGGCGAACGCCACCCCCGCTTGCGGCACAATGCACCCTTTGGCGCCTGGAATTCCCTCACATCCGGCGCTTTTTATCCCTTGAAGGCAAAGACACCACCATGGCATCCATCAACAAAGTCATCATCGTCGGCAACCTGGGCCGCGACCCGGAAATGCGCACCTTCCCCAGCGGCGACCAGGTGGCCAACGTGACGATTGCCACCACCGACAAGTGGAAAGACAAGCAGACCGGCGAAATGAAGGAAGCCACCGAGTGGCACCGCGTGGTCTTCAACGGCCGCCTGGCCGAAATCGTGGGCCAATACTTGCGCAAGGGCTCGCAGGTGTATGTCGAAGGCAGCCTGCGCACCCGCAAGTGGACCGACCAAGCCGGCGTGGAGAAATACAGCACCGAGATCCGCGCCGACCAGATGCAGATGCTGGGTGGCCGCCAGGGCATGGGCGGCCAAGGTGGCGGCCATGACGACGGCGGCGGCTATGGCGGTGACGCCGGCGGCGGCTACGACCAGGCCCCGCGCCGCGCCGCGCCGGCACCCATGCAACAACGCCCCGCAGCACCCGCCCCCCGGCCCGCGCCGGCCCCCGTGGCGCAGGCACCGCGCGCTGCCTCGGGTTTTGATGACATGGATGACGACATTCCGTTCTAAGAGCCAACGCTTCAGCGAATGAAAAAGCCTGCCAACTTCGTGTTGGCAGGCTTTTTTATTGGGCACCCGGTGCCTGATCTGAACCGTTACAGCGGCACAAGCCATTGACCACATCGCCCCACGCATCACATCAATATTGATAGCTGCTTGCGCTTATGCAACAAGCGCAAGCAGCCATTTTCTTCAAAATACTCAGGCTGACGGGTCCACCGCCGCAATCACCCCTCCGCCCAAGCACACCTCGCCGTCGTACAGCACGGCACTTTGCCCCGGCGTAACGGCCCACTGCGCCTCGGGAAACTCCAGGCGAAAGCCGGCGCCCGCCGCGCTCACCATGGTGCAGGCCGCATCCTGCTGGCGGTAACGCGTCTTGGCTGCGTATTGGCCCGGCGCGGGCGCATGGCCCGCGCACCAGCTCGCATCCTGGGCATCGAGCCGGTGCGACAGCAACCACGGGTGGTCATGCCCCTGCACCACGCGCAGCACGTTCTTCTCCAGATCCTTGCGCGCCACAAACCACGGCGCATGTTCGCCCACACCGCGCTGGCCCCGGTCCAGGGCCGCCTTCAGCTCGGCACCCTTGGCCTTCACGCCGCCAATGCCCAGGCCCTGGCGCTGGCCCAGCGTGTAGAAACTCAGGCCCACATGCTTGCCCAGCGTGCGGCCCCGATCGTCCTGGATGGGGCCCGGCGCGTGGCTGATGTAGCGGTTCAAGAACTCGCGGAACGGCCGCTCGCCAATAAAGCAAATGCCGGTGGAATCCTTCTTCTTGGCGTTGGGCAGCCCAATCTCTTCGGCAATGCGGCGCACCTCGGTCTTGTGCAGCTCGCCCACGGGGAACAGCGTTTTCGACAGCTGCGCCTGGTTCAGGCGGTGCAAAAAGTAGCTCTGGTCCTTGCCCGGGTCCAGCCCCTTGAGCAGCTCGAACAAGCCCGTGGCGGCGTTCTGACGCACACGCGCGTAGTGCCCGGTGGCAATCTTTTCGGCGCCCAGGCGCATGGCGTGGTCGAGAAAGGCCTTGAACTTGATCTCGGCGTTGCACAGCACATCGGGGTTGGGTGTGCGCCCGGCATGGTACTCGCGCAAAAACTCGGCAAACACCCGGTCCTTGTAGTCGGCCGCGAAGTTCACATGCTCGATCTCGATGCCAATCACATCGGCCACGGCGGCGGCATCCACGAAGTCGATGTTGGACGAGCAGTATTCGCTGTCGTCGTCATCTTCCCAGTTCTTCATGAAGATGCCGACCACTTCGTGGCCCTGCTGCTTGAGAAGGTGGGCGGTGACGGCGGAATCCACCCCGCCGCTCAGGCCCACGACGACACGTTGCTTTTTCATGGACGGGATTATCCGGCCATCGCGGGATATGTGGGGCGTGAGGTGCTATTGATTAAGTAGCTGCTTGCGCTTGATGGTATTGGCCTAAAGGCTGTTTTGATACAAATATTCGCAATGACCTCTCCCCACCCTGGTTCGCGACCGACTCAGCACCGGCAGGCCCAATAGGCTGCAAACGCGTCGCAAATCATCCCCCAGCGGCCGTCTTTCCAGGGCCGGCGAGCTGCAGGTCAGCCAGCATCCTTTTTCGATTGAAAATCACATCACTTGAAAACAAGTAATGAGAATATTAAACTCGCTCCCCATATGAACCAGTCTGACCACATCCTCGAACTGGCCCGGCACCGTCGCGTGCTGCGGGCTGCGGATGTGCGCGAGCACGGCTGGTCGCCGCAGCTTCTGATCCGGCTGCACCAGGCTGGCAAGCTGCAACGCTTCGCCCGTGGTCTGTACGGGCTCCCCGACGCTGAATTCACCGCGCACCAGACACTGATCGAGGTCTGTCAGCGCGTGCCGAAGGCCGTGCTGTGCCTGCTGAGCGCGCTGCAATTCCATGAGATCGGCACGCAACTGCCGCACGAAGTCTGGGTCGCGTTGCCTGAAGGCAGTCAGACACCGGCGTTGAGCTACCCCACGCTGCGCATCACGCGCCTGCGCGGCGCCGCGTACAGCGACGGCATCGAGACCGTGACCGACCACGGCGCGCCCATCCGGGTGTACAGCGCGGCCAAAACGGTGACCGACTGCTTCAAATTCCGCAACAAGATCGGCCTGGACGTGGCGCTGGAGGCGCTGAAAGATGCCTGGCGCAGCCGCAAGGTCACCATGGACGAGCTGAGCCACTTCGCCCAGATCAACCGCGTTGAACGTGTCATGCAGCCCTACCTTGAGGCGGTGGCGGCATGAGCGCAAACCTGTCAGCCTCCGTCCTCGCGCGGCTGCTGACGCTGGCCAAGCAGAGGGGCGACGACTACAGCCTGCTGCTCAACCGCTTTGCGCTGGAGCGCCTGTTGCTGCGAGTCAGCACCTCGCCGCATGCAGACCGCTTCCTGCTCAAGGGCGCACTGCTCTTTGCGCTGTGGTACGACACCCCGCACCGCCCCACACGCGATGCCGACCTGCTGGGCTTCGGCCCCGACGATGAGGCAAACCTGATCGCCACCTTCTGCGAAGTTGCTGCCATGGATCTGGGCGACGGCATCTCGTTCGACCCCGATTCTGTGAAGGCGGATGCCATACGCGAAGACAACCCCTACGGCGGCACGCGCATCACGCTGGTGGCACGCATCGGCTCCGCACGCTGCACGTTGCAGATCGACGTAGGCTTTGGTGATGCCGTGACGCCGGGGCCGCTGACCGTGGCTTACCCCACCCTGCTGGGCGGCTTCACGGCCCCACTGCTTCGGGTCTATCCGGTCTACACCGTGATCGCCGAGAAGTACCAGGCCATGGTGATGCTGGGGCAGGCAAACAGCCGCATGAAGGACTTCTTCGACCTCGCAGTGATCGCACGGCGCACGGAACTGGATGGCGCCACACTGGCCGCCGCCATCGCCGCCACCTTTGCCCGGCGCCAGACCGCGCTGCCCACCGAGCGCCCCTTGGCCCTGACAAAGCAGTTCAGCGAAGACGCCGCCAAGCAGCGCCAGTGGCAAGCCTTCCTGAACAAGAACCGCATCACAGCTGCCGGCCTGGGTGACACCGTGGCGCTGCTGGATGACCTGCTGTGGCCACCTACGGAGGTTGTCGCTGCCAACAGTCAGGCGAGGGCCATATGGCACCCAGACGCATTGCGCTGGGTCTGAGCGCCGCTCGCCGCGACTTGGGGCGGGATCAAGGCAACGACGGAATCTTCCGCTTCTCGACTCTTGTACGCTGCGGCAAAGTTGACATGCTCGATCTCGATGCCGATCACATCGGCCACGGCGGCGGCGTCCACAAAGTCGATGTTGGACGAGCAGTATTCGCTGTCGTCGTCATCTTCCCAGTTCTTCATGAAGATGCCGACCACCTCGTGGCCTTGTTGCTTGAGAAGGTGGGCGGTGACGGCGGAGTCCACTCCGCCCGAGAGGCCGACGACAACGCGCTGTTTGGTATGGGCAGTCATTGCCCTGATTGTATTTTTATGCGCTGGCCACCTTGTGCGGGCGTGCAGAACGCATAGCGACACGGAGGGCATACATCCCGTAGTGCTTGGGATCGGCTGCTATCGGCCAGAAGCTGTCGTCCGGTAGGTAGCTGTGAAAGGCAGGTCTAGGTTGATCACAGTCAATCAAGCACTGTGAAATTTGCGACAGATGTCGTTAGCCATCACTGTTGACGGTGCTTAACTTGCGCACAGGCGTCGTCTGCAAGCACCCCATACCTTCCAAGGCGGCCTCCACCGCCTCATCCAGCGGCGTATGCGGCTCATGCCCAAGCGTCGAGACCAGCTTGGCGTTGCTCATCTTTACCCGCGTGCTCCACAAATAGCGCATCTGACATAGCTCTCGCAGGGTCGGTACAAAGGGCGCAGCAAGCACGGTAAGCCACCAGGGGAAGGCTCTCACTTTGGGCTTGACTCCTCCGCGCTTGACTACCACGCGGCAGATCGCTTCCGCCAACTGGGTGCCGTCTGCGTCCCAATGACCGGCCGTGTGGAAGGCGGCAAAGGGATCCAACGTGCTACGCAGCTGCAACAGCTCCACCATAGTGCGGGCTACGTCGGGTAGGTAAGACCACTGGTGGCCCATGCCGGGTGCGTTGGGCACACTAATAGACTTAACCGGCTGACCGGGCTTTAGCATGCCCTGCGAGAACCAGCTACTGCCCAGCTTGGGTCCGAAGAAGTCCCCCGCACGCACCAGGAGCACTCTGCAGTTCTGGCTGCTGGCCTGCTTCAGACGCTGCTCCATCTCCACACGTATGCTTCCCTTCCGGGTGATGGGCTGCTGCGGTGAATCCTCATGTAACGTGGGAAAGGAGCTGGGACCGTAGTTGTAGACTGTGCCAGGCAGCACGATAGTAGCTCCGTTAGCATGCGCGGCGGCGATGGTGTTGTCCAGCATGGGCAGTACCAGCTCACCCCAACGACGATAACCGGGTGGGTTGACTGCGTGCACTATGACGGAACAGCCTTCTGCTGCTGCCAGCACGTCCTCGCGGTTCATGGCGTCGCGCCGCTCAATTTGCTGCTCACCGCTTCGGCGCAATGCACGCACTGTCCAGCCAGCATCGCGTAATTGCCGAGCCATTTCGCCACCAATGCCGCCGGTGGCTCCTAGAACCAAGGCCGTGTTGCTTTCCATTCATTACCCCCGGATGTGTTGCGATGGCAAGGAGTTTCTAGCGGGCACTGCTATTAAGCAATTGACCAAGATGTGATAGTCGCCATACATTTTCGTATGACCATCAACAACACCGATATTGGCTGGGAGCTGTATCGCACCTTTTTGGGCGTACTGGAAGAGGGCTCGCTGTCCGGTGCAGCGCGCTCCATGGGAATTGCCCAGCCCACCGTGGGGCGGCATGTCGACGCACTGGAAACAGCATTGGGCGTGACGCTGTTTACCCGTTCGCAAACGGGGCTACTACCCACCGAGGCGGCGCTAGCGCTGCAGCCGTTTGCCCTGACCATGTACAGCGCTGCCGCTGCGCTGAAGCGCGCGGCCGAAAGCCAAGGCTCAGGTATCCAAGGCACAGTGCGAGTTACGGCCAGCGAGGTGATAGGGCAAGAGGTATTACCACCTATCCTGGCGAAACTGCAGGACACACACCCGGACCTGACGGTAGAACTGGTGCTGACCAACAGGGTGCAGGACCTCCTGCAGCGCGAAGCCGACATCGCCGTGCGCATGACACAGCCCAGACAGGAGCAACTAATTGCCCGATGCGTTGGAGTGATGCCACTTGGCTTTCATGCGCACAAACGCTATCTGGACAAGCACGGGACTCCCAGCTCTCTGGCTGATCTGGCTCAGCACGCGCTGATTGGCTTTGATGAAGAGACGCCGTTCGTGCGTGCCGCACGCAAGGCATTCCCAATCTGGAACCGCGAAAACTTTGCGGTGCGTACCGACAACGACATGGCACAGATTGCGCTGATCCGAGCTGGCTGCGGTATTGGCGTGTGCCAAATGCATATAGCGGCGCGCGACCTGAATCTGGTGAACATATTGCCTGGCAGCATTCCGCTGAGCCTGGAGACCTGGCTCACCATGCACGAAGATCTGCGCAATAACCCGAGCTGCAAGGTGACATTTGATGCACTGTTGAAGGGGCTACAAGACTACGTGACTCCCTAGCAAGTCGACATCGATCTGACCAGATGAGGTTGCTTGCCAATGACTGAAGAACCTGACTTAGTTGACGGTGTGAGAAAAGAGCCTTGGCGTCTACCAAGGCTCTTTTTCATACTTCCGGCGCTTTTACTACGCAGGCAGGGCGACCAGTGGGTTTCCGTACATAGGGTCATCCTTTTTTGAGGCCAGTGCCTTTTCAAGGTTGATGCCCAGGGCCTTGGCTACGCCTGCACCGTATGCAGGGTCTGCGGCGTGGCAATTGCGGATGTGACGGAACTTGATGAACTCTGGAGCGTCGCCCATGGCTCTGCCGGTGTTGCCAAAAAGCGCTTCCTTCTGACCGTCGTTCATTAGACGGAACAACTTGCCAGGTTGCTCGAAGTAGTTGTGGTCATCTTTGTCGTAGCTCCAGTGGGCTGCATTGCCGGTGAGCTTGAGCGGCGGCTCCGAGAACTGCGGCTGGCCCTGCCATTGGCCAAAGCTGTTGGGTTCGTAGTGCGGCAAAGCACCATAGTTGCCATCGACCCGCCCCTGACCATCGCGGTGGTTGCTGTGCACTGGGCAGCGAGCCTGATTGACAGGGATCTGGTGGTAATTTACGCCCAGTCGATAGCGCTGAGCATCGGCGTAGTTGAAAAGGCGTGCTTGCAGCATACGGTCCGGACTGACACCGATACCAGGTACCAGATTGCTAGGGGAAAAGGCCACCTGTTCAACGTCGGCGAAAAAGTTCTCGGAGTTTTTGTTCAGCTCGAACTCACCAACTTCGATGAGCGGATAGTCGCCCTTGTACCAGACCTTGGTCAGATCGAACGGATGCAAGGCGTACTTCTCCGCATCAGCCTCTGGCATGACCTGAATAAACATCGTCCACTTGGGATATTCGCCACGTTCGATGGCTTCATACAGATCGCGCTGATGGCTTTCACGATCCTGGGCGACCAATTCGCCGGCCTCTGCATCGGTAAGGTTCTTGATGCCCTGCTGGGTCCGGAAATGCATCTTGACCCAGAAACGCTCGCCGGCCTGGTTCCAGAGGCTGTAGGTGTGCGAGCTGAAACCGTGCATATGACGGTAGCTGGCAGGGATGCCGCGATCGCTCATGACGACAGTGACTTGGTGCAGAGCTTCGGGCAGAAGCGTCCAGTAATCCCAATTGTTGGTGGCGCTGCGCAAGTTTGTGCGAGGGTCGCGTTTGACGGCCTTATTCAGATCAGGGAACTGGCGAGGATCGCGGATGAAGAACACCGGAGTGTTATTGCCCACCATGTCCCAGTTTCCCTCTTCGGTATAGAACTTCAGAGCAAAACCACGGATATCGCGCTCGGCATCGGCCGCACCGCGCTCCCCAGCTACCGCAGTGAAGCGGGCAAACATCTCCGTCTTCTTTCCTACCTCGCTGAAAATCTTAGCGCGGGTGTACTTGGTGATGTCGTGCGTGACCGTGAATGTGCCGAAGGCACCCGATCCCTTGGCGTGCATGCGGCGCTCTGGGATGACCTCGCGCACAAAACCGGCCAGCTTTTCATTCAGCCAGACATCCTGAGCCAATAAGGGGCCGCGAGGACCTGCAGTGAGGCTGTCGCGGTTAGTGACCACGGGGGCGCCGAAGTCAGTAGTCATGTGGGTTACGGGGCACTTTTTGGTGTCGTCGCTCATGAATTTCTCCTAATTGGTTGTGGGGCCATCAACAACTATAGACTAGGTGTTTGATCGCAAGTTTTGATGGTGCAATATTTTACCTTGAATAGAAGGAAGCACTATGGGCCAGATTCTGCACGGAAGTGCCACAACGACAAAGGTTGTCCGTCGATCAATACAAAATAGTCAACGCTTTCTGCGCGCCATGAAATCAACCTGAAAACGATAGTGAGGTGGAAGAAACGGACCCCGATCACAGGTCGGCCTATAGGGTCGCATGACTGCTTAGGGTCGATAGCTGCCACCGCTGTGGCAGAGTGAACCACTCAAGTCAAACTCGACCCAGATTTTCACCGCCAAAACGCTGGTGAATTCCCCAGAAAACCTGATTCCAGCGCTGTAGGCTATGGGCCGCTTGACCCACTGTGCGACCATCGCCCCCCATGGAACTGCGCCAACTCCGCTACTTCGTCAGCATCGTCGAGCTCGGCTCCATGGGCCGGGCCGCGCTCGACCTGAACATGGTGCAGTCGGCGCTGAGCCAGCAGATCAGCCGCCTGGAGGGCGAGCTCAGCACCCGGCTGCTGCAGCGCACGGCCAAGGGCGCGGTGCCCACCGAGGCGGGACTGGCGTTTTTTCGCGAGGCGCAACTGGCGCTGCGCCATGCCGACCAGGCCGCGCGGGCGGCGCAGCAGGCGCGGCTGACGGGCAGCGTGAGCGTGGGCCTGTCGCCCACCACAGCGTCGGTGCTGGGTGTGCCGCTGATGCGCGCCATGCACGAGCGCTACCCCGATGTGCGCCTGCACATGGTGGGCAGCCTGTCGGGGCACCTGTCGACCATGCTCAACGCGCGCCAGCTCGACCTGGCCGTGCTGTTTGACACCCAGCCCGCACGCCGCTGGAGCGTGCTGCCGCTGCTGGAAGAGCGCCTGTTTTTGATCCGCTCGGCGCACCACCCGGCGCAGCAGCCACTGCCAGCGGGCAAGGTGGCCCTGGCGCAGCTGGGCGATGAGCCGCTGATTTTGCCCACCGGCCCGCACGGCCTGCGCAGCCGGCTGGATGCCGCCTTTGCCCAGGCGCGCGTGGCACCGCGCATGGCCATGGAAATCGACTCGCTGGCGTTGCTGATGGATGCGGTGGACATGGGCCTGGGCAGCACCATCCAGCCCTGGGCGGCGGTGGGCCGCTACCCCGACGCAGCGCAGCGCTTTGCGCTGGCCGAAATCACCGACGGCCCGGCCTACCGGCCCGCCGCGCTGTGCAGCCTGTCGGACGACGAGCTCTCGCCCGCCGCGCTGGCAGCGCGCGTGGTGCTGGGCGACTGCGTGCGCGAGCTGGTGCAGTCGGGGCGGTGGGTGGGCGCGAGTTTGGTGGTTGCAGCCGACGGGTGAGGGGTTCGAGCAGCAAGCCGATTGCAAATGCGGATGACTGAAGTGCCAACTTCAGTCATCGGCTTGGCCTGGCTGCGTCTTCAACCAGTGTTGACCGAAGTCGGTCAGTCGGTAGCGTTGCTTGCTGCTGCGCGGTTTGTCGGGCAATGTCATGACGATGGCACCTGCCGCCAATGCGGGTTTGAGGTAGGCCGTGCGGAAGTGCTCTGCGCTTTTGAGGCCCAGCGTGGATTGGATCAGATGGCGGGGCATCTCGCCCGCCATCGCGCGCAGCAGGCGCTCAACCTCCCCTGTGACTTCCCCTGTGACTTCCCCTGTGACTTCCCCTGTGACTTGCTCGGTGGCCATGGTTGCGCCCACGGCGTGCGGATGGCAGGGCAAGCGAATCACGAACGACAGCCGATCCTCGTCGGTTTCAAACAGCGGTGCGGGCGAGCCATTGGCAGCCATCACTTTGAGGATTTTGGGAATGCCGGTCGAACGGCCTTCGGTCAGATCAAGCTCTTTCAGGAACTCGCCAATGCGCCGGTTGCGGTAGCGGCGGCTGACCGCCCGGCCCGCCTGCAAGTCCTCCAGCCGGATCGACCGATCGGGGCCGGGGAAGCTCAGGATGACCAGTTCTTCGTGGCTGATGCGTACCTCGATGGGCTCGCGTTCTTCGTAAGACCGGTGATAGACCGCATTGACCAAGGCTTCCTCGATGGCGGCATAGGGGAAGTTCCACACCCGAGTGGCTTCAGCGCGGTCTGGGTGCTTGATGACGGTTTCGCGCAGGTAATTGCGCTGGATGTAGTGCAAGGCCTCGCGTGTCATCCGCGCCAGCGGCCCCTTGAAGATTTTTTCCTCGAAGCGATCTCCGCCCGCGCCTTCGGGGAACCAGACCACATCGATCTGCACACCGGGAAAGAACCGCTCCGGCGCCTCGTTGAAAAACAGCAGACCCACGTTCTTGGGCCACGGCGACTCGGTGGGGCCGCCCGCCACATTCATCTGCCGCGCCAAGGCCTCGACCGACAATCCGGGCGCATCTGCCGCCAGCGCGCTGCCCACTTCCCGCAAGAAAGCCTGCATCAGCGGTTTGGATAAATCATCCATCTGTGCCGACGGGTGGTAGCGATCATCAAACGGCACCTTGGCGGCCAGGCTCAATAACTCCTGCTCGGTTTCGCCCTTGGCCTCGACCGTGCTGCTGTAGCGCCGGATGTAGTAGCGCCAGGTTTTCTTGTTGGCAGTGACGGCTTCCGGCGCTTTGTAGGGCCGGTTCTGTCCACCCGGAGCCCACAGCACTATCAGATTGCGCCCATCCACTTTCTCCAGGCTCAATACCGGGAAATACGGCGGTTGAATCAACTGACAAGCAGCCAGCAACTCCTGCTGAATCTTGTCGAGCTGGTTGTCGGCCAGCCCCACGGGCGGAAACACCGGCTCACCGCTGGCATCGCAATCCTGCCCGATCACTACATAACCGCCGCCGAGATTTTCAAAATCGTTGGCAAAGGCGCACAGGGTACGGAGGATTGCATCCGGATTCCATCCGGCCTTGTATTCGATGCGTTCGCCCTCGACCGTGCGCTGGCGCAGCAGGTCGGTGAGGTTGATGGGAAGTTTGGTGCTCATACCTTTATGGGTGCTGAGGATGCCACGGCTTGCTGACGCCGACCCAACGCAAGGGCGGTTTTTGCCGAATGTCTTTCACCCATCACGATCCGTGATGGGGTCATGCCGCGCGGCCCCTGCGCAAGCGGCGGTGTTCTTTCTACATTCCCCTACCCCCATGAATGATGAAAAGAACTTGCCCATGAGCCCCGACGTCCTGGTGATCGGCGGCGGCAACGCTGCCCTGTGCGCCGCGCTGATGGCCCGCGAGGCCGGTGCCAGCGTGCTGCTGCTTGAATCGGCCCCGCGCGAGTGGCGCGGCGGCAACTCGGGCCACACGCGCAATCTGCGCTGCATGCACGATGCGCCGCAGGATGTGCTGGTCGATGCCTACCCCGAAGAAGAGTATTGGCAAGACCTGCTCAAGGTGACGGGCGGCCTGACCAACGAACACCTGGCGCGCCTGGTGATTCGTGAATCGAGCACTTGCCGCGACTGGATGCGCCGCCACGGCGTGCACTTTCAGCCGCCGCTGTCGGGCGCGCTGCATGTGGCGCGCACCAATGCCTTCTTCATGGGTGGCGGCAAGGCGCTGGTGAATGCGTATTTCCGCAGCGCTGAAAAACTCGGCGTGCAGATCCGCTACGAAGCGCCTGTGGACCGCATCGAGATCGACAACGGCCGCTTCATTGCTGCCTATGTGAAGGGCCAGCGCATCACCGCCAAGGCCTGTGTGCTGGCCGCCGGTGGTTTTGAATCCAACCGCGAATGGCTGCGCGAAGCCTGGGGCCAGAACGAGCGCGGCGAATGGCCGGCCGACAACTTTTTGATCCGTGGCACGGCCTACAACAAGGGCGTGTTGCTGCGCCATCTGCTCGAAGACCATGGCGCCGACCGCATTGGCGACCCGACGCAGGCGCACATGGTGGCCATCGACGCGCGCGCGCCGCTCTACGACGGCGGCATCTGCACGCGCATCGACTGCGTGTCGCTGGGTGTGGTGGTCAACCGTGAGGCCGAGCGCTTTTACGACGAGGGCGAGGATTTCTGGCCCAAGCGCTACGCCATCTGGGGCCGCCTGGTGGCGCAGCAGCCGGGGCAGATTGGTTACTCGATCATCGACAGCAAGGCCATTGGCCGCTTCATGCCGCCGGTGTTTCCGGGCGTCAAGGCCGACAGCCTGCCCGAGCTGGCGCACAAGTTGGGCCTGCCGGTGGACACCTTCATGCGCACCCTCAACGCCTACAACGCCGCCTGCCGCGTGGGCAGCTTCGACCACACCGCCCTGGACGACTGCCGCACCGAAGGCGTCACGCCCGCCAAGACGCACTGGGCGCGGCCCATCGACCAGGCGCCGTTCTATGGCTACGCGCTCAAGCCTGGCGTCACCTTCACGTATCTCGGCCTGCACACCGACGACACGGCCGCCGTGCGCTTCAACAACCAGCCCAGCGACAACCTGTTCGTGGCGGGCGAAATGATGGCCGGCAACGTGCTGGGCAAGGGCTACACCGCCGGGGTGGGCATGAGCATTGGCACGGCGTTTGGCCGCATTGCCGGTACGCAGGCGGCGCAAGCAGCTTTACAGTCAAACAAGCCTCCAGCGCGCATCCAGCAAGCGCAAGCAGCTACAAAAACAGGAGTACATGATGCAAACGCTTGAAGCCCTGACGCGCGACGCCAGGGCGCTGGCCAACGGCGAGATCGTGCTGTCCGCCCCCGAGACCGAAGTGGCGCGCCAGATGCAGATCTGCAACGCCTGCCGCTACTGCGAGGGCTTTTGCGCCGTGTTCCCGGCCATGACGCGCCGGCTCGAATTCGGCAAGGCTGACATCCACTTTCTGGCCAACCTGTGCCACAACTGCGGCGCCTGCCTGCACGCCTGCCAATACGCGCCGCCGCACGAGTTTGCGGTGAACGTGCCGCAGGCCATGGCCCAGGTGCGCGGGCAAACCTATGCCGACTACGCCTGGCCGCCCGCGCTGGGCCAGCTCTACCAGCGCCAGGGGCTCACGCTGTCGCTGGCGCTGGCCGCAGGGCTGGCGCTGTTCCTGGTGCTGGCCGTTGCGCTTGGCGGCGCAGGCGTGGGCGCCCTGTGGAGCACGCCGGTGGGCGGCTTCTACGGCATCTTCCCGCACAACCTGCTGGTGGGCCTGTTTGCGCCGGTGTTCCTGTTTGCCACGCTGGCGCTAGCGCTGGGCGTGCGCCGCTTCTGGCGCGACGTGACGCCCGCCACCAGCGGCGCGCCGCTGTCCACACCCGCCGCCGCCGAGGCCACCGACGCCGTGCTGCGCCTCAAATACCTGGACGGCGGCCACGGCGAGGGTTGCCACAACGAGGACGACGCCTACACGCTGTCGCGCCGGCGCTTTCACCACCTCACGTTCTACGGCTTCATGCTGTGCTTTGCCGCCACCAGCGTGGCCACGGTGTACCACTATGCCTTCGGCTGGGCAGCCCCCTACGACCTGCCCAGCCTGCCCAAATTGCTGGGCGCGGTGGGCGGCGTGAGCCTGGCGCTGGGCACGGCCGGCCTGTGGCGGCTGAACCTGCGCCGCCACCCGCAGCACGGCGATGCCGCGCAAAAACCCATGGACCGGGGCTTCATCGCCCTGCTGTTCCTCACCGCCACCAGCGGCCTGGCGCTGTGGCTGGGCCGTGGCACACCCGCCCTGCCGCTGCTGCTGTGCCTGCACCTGGGTGCGGTGATGGCGCTGTTTGCCACGCTGCCTTATGGCAAGTTTGCCCACGGCATCTTCCGCACCGCAGCGCTGTTGCGCCACGCGGTGGAAAAGCGCCAGCCCAACCCGATCGGGCTGGGTAGTGACTGAAATTCATCAAAAACAATAGCTCCCAGCGCCCGATTGGTCTGGGCTACAGCCACATTTCATTAGAAACAACACCAGGAGACCCACCATGAAAAAACGCACCCTGATCCAGGCCGCCGCCGCGGCCATTGCCTTTGTGGCCTTCTGCAACCCTGCGCTGGCGCAGGACTTTCCGCCCAAGAAGCCTGTCACGCTGGTGGTGGGCTTTGCGGCGGGCGGCGCTGCCGATGCCGCTGCGCGCCTGATCGCCAAGAAACTGGGCGAGAACATTGGCCAGACCGTGGTGGTGGACAACAAGGGCGGTGCGGGCGGCAACATTGCCCACCAGTTCGTCGCCAACGCCGCACCCGACGGCTCGGTGCTGCTGTTCGGCTCGGTCGGCCCGCTGACCATCGCCCCGCACCTGATGAAGCTCAGCTACGACCCGTTCAAGGACCTGGGGCCCATCTCGGGCGGTGTGAACTTTCCGAACGTGCTGGTGGTGCACAAGGGTACGGGCGTGAAGACGCTGGCCGAATTCATCCAGTTGTCCAAAAAGAAACCCGGCAGCGTGGACTTTGCCTCTACCGGCGCGGGCTCGGCATCGCACCTGGCGGGCGAACTGTTCAACCAGCGCGCCGGCATCGACATGGTGCATGTGCCCTACAAGGGCGGCGCGCCGGCGCTGCAGGACCTGCTGGGCGAACGCATCGCTTCCTACTTTGCCGCACCGCCCACGGCCATGCCGCATGTGGAGTCGGGCAAGCTGATTCCGCTGGCCACCACGGGCCTGACGCGCCCGGCCTACCTGCCCAACATCCCCACGGTGGCCGAGTCGGGCTTTCCGGGCTTCGAGGCGTTGAACTGGTATGCCTTTGTGGCACCCGGCAAAACACCTGTGCCGATGCTGGACCGCTGGAACAAGGAAATCGTGAAGGTGCTGAACGATACCGACGTGAAGGAAGCCTTGCTCAAGCACGGCCTCACGCCCCAGCCCACCACGCGCGCCGCCTTCGCGGCCTTCATGAAGAAGGAATCGACCCAGTGGGCCGCCATCATCAAGGAGCGCAAGCTGACGGCGGACTGATTTCGGCACTGCAACCCGACGAGGCCCAGGCGGCCTCGCCCAAACCATGCGGCCCCGTCAGAGGGCCGCTGCGTTTTGCAGCACGCTCGCGTCGGTATGGATTAGCGCCAGCGGCGCGCGCTGCCCGGCCAGATAGTCCTGGATGCACTGCAGCACCAGCGGGCTGCGGTGGCGGGCGGCGCTGGAACGCAACTCGTCCAGCGTCATCCACACGGTGCGCACGATGCCTTCATCGAGCGCACGCCATTCGTGGTGCGTGCCTACGGTGCCGGCAAAGGCAAAGCGCAGGTAGGTGATGTCGTCGCCGGTGCGCGTGCGCGTGAAGCGGTTGAGGTACACGCCCACCAGGGCCGCGGGCGTGAAGTCGTGTGCCGTTTCCTCCAGCACCTCGCGCACGCAGGCCTCGATGGGTGACTCGCCCGGGTCCAGGTGACCGGCCGGGTTGTTGAGCCTCAAGCCATCGGCCGTGTCTTCTTCCACCAGCAAAAAACGGCCATCACGCTCAATGATGGCGGCCACGGTGACATTGGGTTTCCAGCGGTTTGGCATGGCGCGCATTATGACCACGGGTCGTGACAGGCGCCTGATGACGCCTTATGGCGCCACTCAGCCTCTCAGTGCGGAACCACGGGCGCCTGGACAAAGTCGTCGAGCGACAGGCCCTTTTCCTGGAGCAGCGCCTCCAGCACGGGTTGCAGGCGGCCCAGGCTCTCGTGCACGGCCTCGCGCACGGTGTCCACCACCACCTGGGTGCTGCGCTCGATCTCGATGTTGAGCGCATCGCCCACCTGCTTGCCCTCGAACACCGTGGCGCGGCGGGTTTCGGGAATCAGCCATACCTCGAACCAGCCCTCGGCGCGGTTCACTTCCGACACCGTGAGGCTGGCGCCATGGATGGCGATGTAGCCCTTGGCAAACACATATTTGCGAAAGTCGGACGGCACGGCCACGCGCCACACCAGGTTGTTGTCGAATTCGCGGCGCTCGATCAGCGTGCCGGTGAAATCCACGTGGCCCGACAGCGGGTGGCCACCGATCTCTGCGCCATCTTTGGCAGCGCGCTCCACGTTCACGCGGTCACCCTGCTGGTAGCTGCCCAGCGTGGTGATGTTCAGGCTTTGCAGCATCACGTCAAAGTTGGCCTGCGTGGGCGAGAGAATTTCCGTGACCGTGAGGCACACGCCGTCGGTGGACACGCTGGCGCCCAGGCCCAAGTCGTGGCAGAAGCCCTCGGGGAAGTCAAGCGTGAAGGTGCGCAGGCCTGCGCGGTCGTGGATGGCGGCGATGCCTGCCGTGGCTTGGACGATGCCTGTGAACATGGTGGCGCGGCTTTTGGTGTGCGTTGGAATGGGGACCGGGAATTTTGCCACCCGGCCTGGCCTGCGCGGTGCGCCGCTCTTTTTATCGCATCGGAGGCAAACTGGTGGCCGCCGCCATGGCGCGCGCCATGTACACCGCGCCCGCGCCATAGCTGGCCAGGCGCTCGCGCTGCGCTGCATCGTCCAACGGCCTGGGGGCATAGCCATGCTGCTCCCAATAGGTTTGCGAGCCCTGCACCGACACCAGCGCCGTGTGCCGCAGCCCCTGCGCTGCCGCGTGGTCCCACAGCGACTGCAGCAGTGCCTGGGCCATGCCCTGTCCGGTGCAGGCGGGCAGCACCGCCATGTCATGCAGATACAGCGTGTCGGCCTGCGCCGTCGGCTCGAAATCACCGTGCAAAGGCGTGACCTTGCCCAGCACGGAGCGGTAGGCCGCCAGATAGGCGCAGACTTGTCCATCGCGCTCCAGCACCAGCGAGCAGTTGGCCGGGCTGGCCAGGCGGCGCGCAAACACCTCGGCACTCTCGACAAAGCCCGGGCCATAGCAGGCCCGCTGCACGGCAAGAAGGTCCGCGAGGTCGCGGTGCGCCAGGGCACGCAGGCGCACTGGCGACGGACGGGAAACGGGAGGGAAGGTCACGGTGGCGGCAGGCAAAAAGCAAGCACCGGATTGTCAGGCAAGGGGTGTCAGCCCCTCATTGGCTTGTGCTGCGCGCTTGGCGCGAGGAAGGTCAGGCGACCTGCGCGGCGGCGGGCAGGCCCCAGGCGCTGGCGGTCACGGTCAGCACGGCGGCAATGGTGGCATTCAGGGGCGGGAGCGAGAGGATCGGCATGGCAAACAGCATTCGGAAAACAAAACAATGCCGCAAAGGTAACCACCGGCCGTGACGCCCTGATGACTGACATGCACCACTGCCGAAGTGGACCCGCACCGCTACCGCGCCACCGCCAGCCCCGCGCCATGCCCGCGCGTGAAGGCTTCTTCAAACACCGAATAGCCCGACCAGTCGCTGTGCGCAAACGCCAGGCGCGCGGTGGTGGGGGTGGGCAGCCACGCGGCGCGCTCACCGTTTGATAGCTGCTTGCGCTTGTTGGGTAAGGGCTGAAGGCCAATTTGGCTTAAAAAACCCAGCACGCCTGGCGTGGGGATGGACATGGCGTGGCCATAGCGGGTGATGTCCACGCGCGTGGCGCGGCGCGGCAGGTCGGGGTGGGGCACGCTCAAGGCGGCCAGCGTGGCTTGGGCCCAGTGCGTCCAGGGCTGGGTGGCCAGTTGCGCGCGGGCTTGCGGCACATCGCCCAGGGCCTGGTAATAGCTGAGCACGGTAGGGCCGGCCAGCACGGCGCGCGGGTCCAGGCGCTGGTGGCCGGCATCGACATAGCCCAGGCCGCCCGGGTTGGCATCGCCGTACAGCACGTTGTCCCACGCGGGCGCGGCGCCGGGGCGGTCGGTCAGCGGTGCGTCGATGTGGATGTTGGCCACCAGCCAGGGCGCCCACGACAGGCGCTGCGCGGCCTGGCGCAAAAAGGCGGGCGGGCTCTGCACCACGCGCGCTGCCATGAACACCGGCAGCGCCACGATGCAGCGCTGCGCCTGCCAGCGCTCCACGCTGTCGGTGGCGTGGTTGAAAGCGTCCACCTGCACGCCACGGGGTCCCTCGGTGATGCGCAGCACGCTGCAGGCCGTGCGCAACTGGCCGCCGTCGTGCAGCGGCGCGGCCAGGCGCTGGGTGAGCCAGCCGTTGCCCTCGGGCCAGGTCAATACGCCCTCGCGGTCTTCGGCGGCCGCGTCGCCCGGCGCATGAAAGCCGTGGCGGCTGGCGAAATAGTGGATGCCGGCCCAGGCCGACACGCGCGCCGTGCCCGCGCCATAGTCGTCGCGGCAGCAGTAGTCCAGGTACCAGCGCAGGCGCGGGTCATCCAGCCCCTCCTGGTCCAGCCATGCAGCAAAAGTTATAGCATCCAGCGCTTGATGGGTGGGCGCCAGCGGCCGTTTTGCATCCAAAGACTTGAGCATGGGCATGGCGAAGCGCGCGGCCTTGCCCAGCGCCTGCACCCGTTCGGCAAAGCGCCGGTATTGCGCCAGCGTGGCCTCTCCCACGCCCTGCACGCCCTGCACGGGCAGCAGGCCCTCTTGCCACGCGCCCTCGAAAAACAGGCGCTCCTGCGGGCTGTGGACTAGGTAGCGCTCGTCGTATTGCCAGCGCCCGGCCACGCGCTCGCGCAGGCCCAGTTCTTCCAGCAGGTCCTGCACCTCGCGCGCGTCGTCGCCGGGCACGGGCAGGTAGTGCGCGCCCAGCGGGCAGGCGATGCCGTTGACCTGGCCGCCGCGGCTGTTGCCGCCTGGCGCGTCTTCCAGCTCGAGCAGGGCGAAGTCATCCACCCCCGCCAGCCGCAGCGAGCGCGCCGCCGCCAGCCCGGCCACGCCGCCGCCCGCAATCACCACCTGCGCTCGGCGCACCACGGCGGGCGCGGGCAGGGTGCCGGTGGCCAGCAGGTCGCGCAGCGCATGGCCGCGCGCCATGTCGATGCCGGTGAAGCCGCCTTCGAGCGTGCGCGGTGCCCGGTCGCAGCCGGCCAGCGCCCCGCCCAGCATGGCGCCGCTGGCTTGCAGCCAATGCCGCCGCGAGAGGGGCGGGCCGAACGGAGTGGGCGGAGAAGTCACGGGCATGGGCCCTACTCTAAGCCACCAGCGACACCCCAGGGGCGCCTGGTTCGGTCAGTCAGGCCAGCGGTTCTTGATGTCCAGCAAGGTGGGGAGCTGCGCGATGAAGGCATCGACCATCGCCGGGTCGAAATGCAGCCCTGCCTGCGCGCGCAGGTGCGCCACCGTGTCTTCAATGGGCCAGGGCTCCTTGTAGGGGCGGCGCGCGGTGAGCGCATCGAACACATCGGCCAAAGCCACAATGCGCGCCTCTGGAGGGATGGCCTCGCCCGCAAGGCCATGGGGGTAACCGGAGCCGTCCCATTTCTCGTGGTGAAACAGGGCCACCGTGCGCGCCAGGCGTAGCACGCCCGAGGGGTGTTCGCCAATGATGTCGGCGCCGATCTCGGGGTGGCGGCGCATCACGTCCCATTCTTCAGCGGTGAGCTTGCCGGGCTTGCGCAGGATGGCATCGGGGATGCCGATCTTGCCCACGTCGTGCATGGGCGCCGCGTTGAGCAGGTCGTCTGCCCAGGCGGCCGAATACCCCAGCGCCAGCGCCAGCACCTGGGCGAAGTGGCTCATGCGGATGACGTGCATGCCGGTCTCGTTGTCCTTGAACTCGGCCGCGCGCCCCAGGCGCTGCACGATCTGCAGGCGGGTTTCGCGCAGTTCGTCCATGCGCACCAGCGACAGGTGGGTGCGCACGCGCGCGCGCACCACGGGCGCGCTGATGGGTTTGGTGATGTAGTCCACCGCGCCTGCGTCAAACCCGCGCGTTTCTTCGGCGGTGTCCGTGAGGGCCGTGACGAAGATCACGGGGATGCCCGCCGTGTCGCGCTCGGCCTTCAGGGCAGCGCACACGGCGTAGCCATCCATGCCCGGCATCATCACGTCCAGCAGGATGAGCTGCGGCTTTTGTTGCTGGGCAATCTGCAGGGCGCGGGCACCATCGGTGGCAAACAATAGGCGGTAGTCGTCTTGCAGCACGTGCCGCAGCACCTGCAGGTTGGTGGGCTCGTCATCGACAAGCAGCAGGCGTGGGCGGGGGTCTTCGGCAGGCATCATGGGGCGGGTATCTTCTCGACGTGCGCGTGCAAGGTGCGCAAGGCGTCCAGCGCATCGTCAAAGTCAAAACGGTCGAGGGCTTCGCGCAATCCATCCAGACAGGTTGCGGGCATGTGCTGCTCCAGCACGGCCAGGGGGCCATCGGGCAATTCTCCCGTGGCCAGAGCCTGCGTCATGGCGTTGAGCGCAGCCAGCACCTCGGACCGCTCTGGCGCGCCCAGGGCATGGGGCACGGCGGGGGTGCCGTGCGGGCTGGCGTCGGGGGCGTCCAGGCTGTCCAGCGCCTGGCGCACCTGGCCCAGCGCCGCGTCCAGCGCGTCAATCAGCGCCGTGCGGGCACTGGCGTGGGCCGGTTGTGCCGCGGCGGCCTCCAGGCGCTCGGCCAGGCGCTGCACGGTGGTCAGCGCCAGGTTGCCCGCAGCGCCGCGCAGCCGGTGCGCGGCGGCCACCAGGGCCTGCACATCGGTGGCCGCCACGTGGGCGCGCAGGGCGTCCAGGGTGGCATCCGACTCTTGCAGGAACCGGGCAATGGCTTCGCGCAGGTAGCGCGCCTGGGTCCACAGCCGCACGCCCCGCTCCCAGTCGATGGCCGGCAACGCCGGGGCACTGCGCCCGTGGGGCGTGTCGGCCGCCAGGGGCGCCGAGCCGGTGATGGGCGGTGCGTCGTCCACCAACCCGTGCAGGCCGATGACGCGTGCGATTTCTCCCATCAGGCGCAGCGGCTCGATGGGCTTGCTGGCAAAGCCGTCCATGCCGGCCGCCCGCGCGTTGCGGCGGTCTTGCTCCAGCACGCTGGCCGACAGGGCCACGATGGCGGTGGGCTTGCGGCGCTGCGTCTGCTCGAAGGTGCGCATGTGGCGCGTGGCCTCCAGGCCGTCCATGTCTGGCATCTGCAGGTCCATCAGAACCACGTCGAAGCGCTCATTTTCAAAGGCCTGCAGGGCATCGGCTCCGCTGTGGGCCTGCACCACTTTGTGGCCACCGCGCTGCAGGGTGATGTCCAGCAGTTCCAGGTTGGCGGGCACGTCGTCTACCGCCAGCACGCGCAGCGGGGGCAGCGCCAGGCGGGGTTTGGTGCGCACGGCGGCCGTGTGGGGGTCCCCGTCGTGTTCGGAGGCCACCTGCAGCGGCAGCCGCACGCTGAACGTGCTGCCCTGCCCTATCTGGCTGGCCACGGCGATGTGGCCACCCATGAGTTCGGTGAGCTGGCGCGCGATGGTAGTGCCCAGCCCCGTGCCACCGTAGCGGCGCGTGGTGGACGCATCGGCCTGCGAGAACGGGTCGAAGATGCGCTTGAGACCTGCCTCGTCGATGCCGATGCCGGTGTCGACCACCTCGAACAGCAGGTGGCCATCGCTGCCCGAGACCCGCAGCGTGACGCTGCCTTCGTGGGTGAACTTGATCGCGTTGCCAAGGAGGTTGAGCAGAATCTGCTGGATGCGAAAGGCATCGCCCTGCCAGAACTCCGCCACGGAGGGCGGGTAGTCCAGCCCCAGGGACAGGCCCTTCTTGGCCGCGGTGATGCGCAGCGAGGCCAGGATCTGGTCGCACAGCTCGCGCAGGCTGAAGGCCTCGATCTCCAGCTCCACGGCGCCTTTCTCGAGCTTGGCGGTGTCCAGAATGTCGTTGAGCAGCCGCAGCATGGATCGCGCCGCGTGGTGCACGGTGCCCAGGTGGCGGCGCTGCGTGCTTTCCAGGTGCGAGTCGAGCAGCGCCTCGGTGAAGCCGATGATGGCGTTCATGGGGGTGCGAATCTCGTGGCTCATGTTCGCCAGGAAGGTGCTGCGCGCGGCGGCGGCCTGCTCGGCCCGGTCCTTGGCGGTGCGCAGGGCCTCCTCCATCGCCCGGCGCTGGCTCAGGTCGGTGGCGAACTTGATGATTTTCGATACCTGGCCCTCGGCATCGAAAATGGGGTTGTAGGTGGCCTGGATCCACACCTCGCGCCCGCCCTTGCCAAACCACTGGAACTCGCCCGCTACAAAATCCCCTTGTCCCAGGCGGCGCCAGAAGGCGGCGTAGTCGTCGCTTTGCACCAACGCTGGGTGGCAGAACAGGGCGTGGGGCTGGCCGATCACCTCGTCCATGGTGTAGCCGGTCAGCGCCAGGAAGTTGGGGTTGGCGGCAATGACATGCCCCCGCAGATCAAACTCCACGGCGGCCTGCGAGCGGCCAATGGCCTGCACCGTGCCTTCAAACTCGGCATTGCGCGCCTTGATGTCCGTGACGTCCAGGATGACGCCGTCGATCCAGTGCACGGCACCGTCCGTGTCCGGCACGCCGCGGCCGCTTTCCGACATCCAGCGCGTGTGGCCGTCGCGGGTCTTGATGCGGTATTCCACCTGGTAGGGCCGCGCGGTTTGCAGCGCGTGCTCCACATCCAGCGCGATGTGGGCGGCGTCCTCGGGGTGGGTGATGTCGCCAAAATGGATGCGGCCCTGCAGAAAATCATCGGCTGTCCAGCCGGTGATCTGCACCACCGCATCGCTGATGAACAGCATGGGCCAGCTGCCACCATTGAGGCAGCGGAACGCCACGCCCGGCAGGTTGCTGACCAGAGAGCGCAGCTGCTCTTCGCCCTGACGGCGCTCGCGCTCCAGCGCCTTGCGCTCGGTCAGGTCGGTCAGAAAACCCACGAACAGCGGCTCGCCCGGTTGCTCCACTCGCCCCACAGCCAGCCGGATGGGCACGAGCGAGCCATCCTTGCGCACCGCTTCCACCTCACGCGCCGAGCCGATGATCTTGGTCAGGCCGGTTTCGAGGTGGTTGCGCAGGTAGCCATCGTGCGCATCGCGGTGGGGCGAGGGCATGAGCATGTGGATGTTGCGGTCCATCACCTCGGCGGCTGTCCAGCCCAGCAGCCGTTCGGCCGCGCCGTTGAAAAGCCGCACCGTGCCCTGCGTATCGATGATGATGATGCCGTCCACGGCCGTGTCGACCAGTGCACTGAGGCGCGAGGCATTGGCCCGGGTTTCGCGCAGCAGCTGGCGAAACCGGATGCTCACGTTCGCCCCCGTGATGACCAGGCCCATGACCAGCGCCATCATGGCAATGGCCAGCGCCAGGTACACCGAATGCGAGCCGGTAGCGGCCGGTTCGGCCACTGGCGACACCACGCGCAACGCCGCCATGGCGATGTAGTGCATGCCTGCAATCGCCAGCCCCAGGACCACGCCGCCCAGCGCAGTGGCGGCCCAGCGCGGAATGCGTGCCACGCGGCTGAGCCGCAGGCGCACCCACAGCGCCAGGCAGGCCACCACCACTGCAAACACCAGCGATGCCAGAAAACCCGGCACGTCGTAGCGCATGGCTGAAGCAAACTCGGATGCGGCCATGCCCGTGTAGTGCATCACGCCAATGCCTGCACCCACCAGCGTGCCACTGAAAAGCAATGAGCGGGTACTGACCTGCGCTTGCGCCAGCACTTGGAGCGCCACCCAGGACGCCAGCAAACTGGGAATGACCGAGCCCATGGTGATCCACGGGTTGAAGTTGCCCGACGCACACAGCTCGAAGGCCAGCATGCCGACGAAATGCATGGACCACACCCCACCACCCAGGGCCACCGAGCCCGACAGGATGATCAGGCGGCGGCTGGCGGCGTCTGGCGCACGCTGCGCCAGGCCCGCCAGGTGGAGGGCCATGGTGGACGAGGCAATGGCCAGGGCCACCGATACGGCGACGAGCCAGGGGTCATGGCTCCAAAAAACGTTCAGCACCACCTGATCGGCACTGACAACAAAAAACCGGTCGAGCATCTGGGCAACCTGTAAACAATGGGGGCCATTGTGCCGAAGCGGCGACTGCGCCCATTTCGGCCTGTTTCAGGCCTTGTCAGTGCGTGGTGCGGCCCCACTCGCGCTCGTAGGTGTGCACCAGCGCCTGGTTCGACAGCCGGTTCACCTCGGCGGGCACCCGCGCCATGTCGAGCGGAAAATCGAACAGTGGCGGCAGCGTGTCCGCGCTCAGAAACTGCAGCCCCGCAGGCAGCGCCTCGGGCAGGCGCCAGGGGCGGCGGCTGGCGATGATGAAGCCCCACTCGCCAAAGCTGGGCACATGGGCGTGGTAAGGCGCCGTGCGCAGGCCCGTCGATTCGATGGTCTGCACCACGGTCCAGAAGCTGTGCCGCGCCACCAGGGGCGAGGTGGTCTGCACCACGGCGTAGCCGCTGGCGGCCAGGCGCTGCTCCAGCAGGGCATAAAAGCTGTGGGTGTAGAGCTTGCCGATGGCAAAGTTGGTGGGGTCGGGGAAATCGACCACGATCACGTCAAAAAGGTCTGATCCATCTTGCAGCCACTGAAAGGCATCGGTGTTGACGACATGCACCTTGGGGCTTTGCAGCGCCCCGCCGTTCAGGCGCATGAGCGTCGGGTTCTCGCTGAACAGCCGCGTCATGGCCGGGTCCAGCTCGACCAGCGTGACCGATTCGACCGAGGGGTATTTGAGGATCTCGCGCACCGCCATGCCGTCGCCGCCGCCCAGCACCGCCACCTTCTTGGGCGCGCCGTGCGCCGCCATGGCCGGGTGCACCAGCGCCTCGTGGTAGCGGTATTCGTCGCGCTCAGAAAACTGCAGGTTGCCATTCAAAAACAGCCGGTGCCCCTGCTTGCCGTGGGTGACCACGATGCGCTGGTAGGGCGAGGCGGCGGTAAAGACGATGCGGTCCTGGTAGAACTTGTCCTCGGCAAAGCTGGTGATCTGCTCGGCGCCCACCAGCGCCGCCAGCAGCAGGCCCAGCACCATCACGCAGGCCGCCACATGCGCGCGCAGGCGACGCAGCTCCCAACGAAACAGCCACACCGCCCACAGCGCCACCAGCGCGTTCATCAGGCCAAACAGCAGGCCCGTGCGAATGAGGCCCAGCTGCGGCACCAGCAGCAGCGGAAACGCCAGCGACACCGCCAGCGCGCCCAGGTAATCAAAAGTGAGCACTTGCGAGACCAGGTCTTTCAGCGCCACGTTGCGCTTCAAGATGCGCATGACCAGCGGAATCTCCAGCCCCACCAGCGTGCCCACCACCAGCACCATGCCGTACAGCAAAAACCGGAAGGCGCCCGGCGCGTAGGCATTTGCTATAAAAAGCGTAGCTGGAAGCGCCCCGCCGATCAGCGCCACCAGCAATTCGATGCGCAAAAAATGCGCGGGCAACTGGCGCTCGAAATAGCGCGACAGCCACGAGCCCACGCCCATGGCAAACAGATAAGTGCCGATGATGGTGGAAAACTGCAGCACCGAGTCGCCCAGCAAATACGACGCCAGCGCGCCCGCCGCCAGCTCATAGAGCAGGCCACAGGCCGCCACCACGAACACGCTGGCGAGCAGGGCGATGTCAATGGGGCGGGCGCCGCCGGGTGGCGCCCCAGGTGCGGTGGCAGGTGTCATGCCAGCACCGTATCGAGTTGCTGCGCCAGGCTCTTGCCGTCTTGCTGCTTGGTCAGCCACCCAAACACGGCTTTGCCCGCGCTGGCCTGTGCCCACAGCGCACCGACCTGGCTCTTTTCCGTTTCATACGGGTCGCTCAGCAAATGCGCCCCCTTGTATTCGAGCAAGGCCACACGGCCATCGACCAGCTCGGCCACAAAGTCGGCAAAAAACCGGCCGCGCGACGTGGGCAGGGCAAAGCCGCAGGGCGCGGTATCGAGGTTGCGCACCCATTGCCGGACTTTTGGGTGGCGGTCAATCAACTGCGCGCACAAAAACTCTTCGCCGCCGTCCTTCAGATCGGCCAGCACGGCAAAGTAATGCCGCGTGAACTGGTAGCGCCCGCTGTAGCGCGATGCCTTCGGCGCCGGGTAGCGGCCTGGCTCAAACACATGGGGCCGGGCCCAATCGCTCTCGACCAGCCAGGCGCCCGCCTGGCCGTGCTGCAGCACCAGCTGGCGAAACTGCCGCGTGGCCGCCTGGTCGCGCAGCTCGCCCACATGCATCGCGATGCACCGGGCCAGCTGAAACCGCGCCTGCGCCAGCACCACCAGCGGCAGGCCGCAGGCATGCAGCTGGTGGTTCACCACCGCCGCCAAAAAAGCACGGCGCTGCGACTGGGTGATGCCCGCCAGCGGTGCATGCAGCGCCTTGTGCAGCGACTGGTCCAGCCAGCGCACCAGCGTTTCGGCGGTGATGCTGCTGGCGCCGTAGTCCATGGCCATTTGCTGCACATCGGTGGGGCGCAGCGTCACGCGTGCGTCCTGCACATCGATCTCGATCACGTCAGGCTCTTGCGCCACATGAAAGCCGGGCAGCTGCACCGCCTGGGGGCTGAGCAGGTCGAGCTCCACCGTGCCCAGCACCGCGCCATGCTCCAGCGGCCACAGCGGCGCCTGTGCGTCGGTGCGGTAGGCCAGCGTGGGCACGGGCGCAAAGCGCACGCCGCGCGATGCGGGTGCCACGCTGGCCGCCACCAGCGCGTTGTGCTGGGCCACCTGCTCGCGCAGCTGTTCTTGCTTTTTGGCCCCGCGCACTTGGGCCAGCATCAGCGCCTCGGTGCTGGCCTCGATGTGGCCCGCCACCACCACCTGCGCGGTGCCGGCAATGGTCTGCGCCTGCACACCGGGCACCGCCAGCAGCTCGGGTGTGGCCGTAATTGCTTCAAAATTGGTAGCTATCAGCGCTTGCGGGGCGGGCGCTAAGGGCTGATTTGACTCAAACGCCTCACCGAACAGCGGATACGCCGATGGCGGCGCCAGCATCGAGGCCACATCCAGCGCCTCGAACCCCATGTGCTGAATCAGCCGGTCGGCCAGCGCATGCGCGGCTGCCGAGAACTCCGCCGCGCACACATGGGCATAGGCGCGGTTGAGCGCCTCGCGCCCGCGCCGGCGGGCCTGCGGCATGCGCAGCACGCGGCCCAGCAACTGCTCCACCGCCGTGGCGCTGGTCAGCTTTTGCAGGCTGCACAGCACATAGGCAAACGGGCAGTCCCAGCCCTCGCGCAGCGCCTGCACCGTAATCACATAGCGCACCGGGCAATGGCGCGCCGCCAGGTCGATGTCGTCCAGCCCGCGCGTGGTGCCTGTGGCCACCACGATCTGGTTGTCTGGCAGGTTGAGCTCGTCCACCAGATAGCGGCGCAGGGCCTCGGGTGGCATCTCGTCGCCCAGGTTTTGTGCCTGAAACAGCACGATGGGGCGCACATAGCCGTGGCCCTCGGCTTCGTCCTTGAGCGCCTCGGCCTCCAGCTTGCGTTGCGTTTGCACCGCGCCAAATACGGCGGCGGGCCAGCCCTCGGGGTGCTCGGCCAGCACGATGGGCAGCTTGATCATGTCCTCGGCCGCCAGCTCTTGCGCACTGACGTGGTAGAGCACATTGGTCTTGTGCGCAATCGGCGTGGCCGTCAGCTCCAGGATGAACGCGGGGTTCAGGCGCTGCAGCGCGGTGAAGCTCTTGTCCGTCTTGGTGTTGTGCGCCTCGTCCACTATGACCAGGGGGCGGTGCAGCGCCAGCCAGTTGGCCAGGCTCCAGCGTGGCTGGCCCACAAAGCCCGCCAGCACGCCCGTGGCATCCTGCGCGGCGTCTTGCGCCGTCACCACGGCGTCGGGCAGGTCGTGCAGGCAGGCCAGATCGCCATCGTGCGCGCCCTTGAAGTGCGGCTCAAAGCTCTCAGCAAAGCTGTACACATTGCGCTGGCCCGCGTCCTCGATGCGAAAACTCTGGATGGTCGCCACCACCACCACGGCATGGCGCCCCCAGTCGGGCGGGGCGATCTGCGCCACATCGTCGAGCGTGCACACCTGCAGGCCCTCGCCATAGGCATCGGTCAGGGCGGCGCGGTAGGCATGGCCGGGCGTCTGCAAGGCCTTGAGCGTTTGCTGGCGGATGGCATCGCTGGGCACCAGCCACACGGCCACGGGCGCATCGCTGCCTTGCCACTCACGCGCCAGCAGGGGCACCGCATGCGCAGCCAGCACCGTTTTGCCGCCCCCCGTGGGAATGCGCAGGCACACGCAAGGCACCTGCGCGCCAAAGGCGTGAAGGTTGTAGGGGCGGCCCGCCAGTTCGCCAAAGGCCAGCGCCGGGCCCTTGATGCGCGATGCGCGGGCAAAAGCGCCCAGGGCGTCGAGGGCGGTTTGCTGGTAGGACTTGAGGGTGAGGGAGGTCATGAATTGGGAAGTGATTGGGGAAGTTTGGAGCAAAAAAGCAGCCTTCCCAAATGCAACTTATTGATTTAAAAGAGATTTTTAAAATTTCATTGGGAAGAATCCACCTTTGATTGGGTGGTGTTTGGTGGTGTCTGGTGGTTGTTTGGTGATCCGCCATCCGGCGTCAGCGCCCACCGGGCCGCCTTGGTTTTTCCGCCAATGTTCTGAATTCGCCCTTCCTTGGTCATCTCCTTGAGGAGGGTTCGGACGTATTCCTTGCGCTGGGCCAGGTCAGGTATCCACAGTTGCAGCTTGGGCAGCAGCAGTTCATCCACCTTGGCGCGTGGCTGCGGCCCCAGCGCCAGCAGCCTGCACAAGGCCGTTTTGTAATCATCGGCATCAGGGCGACGCCGATTCAGGTACGCCACCTCCTGCCCGGTTGCCACTGCCAACTGGGCCGAGATATGCAAATTGGGGCTACGGCCCTCGATCAAGCCGGCCCGGCGCAGTTCAGTCACTTGCGCCGTATCCAGCCTGCGCTTTTTTTGCACCCGGTCGAGCCACAAGACATGCTCAATGGGCAAGTCCGTGCGCTCCATCAGCCAGTGGCTGTAGTTTTCGTCAATCTCTTGTCCGTACACATTGAAGACCGTGCGCAGGGGGGACGATCCTTCATAGTCCGGCAGCGGCAGAAAGCGCCGCCGCTGCGCCAGCACCATGTCGTGAATGCCGAAGCCCACTTTGTCGATCATGCCCACCTCGGCCATGGCCTTGGCCAGGCGCTCATTGCGATAACGGGCGGGGGTGCGCATGCCGCTGGCGTAGTCGTCGGGCTGGCCGTCGAAAAAGCCGCCCAGGTTGATCATGCGCACCAGCCCGGTGGACTCCTCCACCACCACGCGCCCGCCCTGCGCGTAGTCCTGGTGCGCCAGGCAGTTGTGCAGCCCTTCCAGCAGCACCGTGTTCGTGTCGTAGCGCGGCAGGGTCACGGCCAGCAGTTCATTGGCCGGAAACAGTTTGATGTTGGGGTTGCGGATGGACTGCGCCACCTTGGTGGTTGTCAGTAAAAAAGGCGGGTGAAAGTGCTCGGCCACCCGCTCGGCCGCCAGCTTCCAGGTGATTTCCGCCGGGTGGGGCGACAGCAGCGCCGTGGCACTTTCACGGCTACCCAGCAGCAATAGGCAAGCCCGGGTCATGCGGCCATGGATAGTCAGGCCGATCTTGTCCAGCAGCTTCTCTGCGCTCCACTGCGGTATCTGTGCGGCCCAATCCTCGCGCTGGTGCTTTTCAAGGAACTTCTCGCGCGCCTTGGCAATGGCGGCTTCGTCCAGGTCGGCGAGCGTGGCCCCGGCCACCACGACGCCGCTCCAGTCCTCGCCCGCCAGGTGCTCGGTCAGGATGGCGCGGCGCCGGTCCTCGCGCAGTTCCACCAGGCTGTCGCCATCGCGCTGCCAAGCCTTGTCGTGCGCCAGCACCAGCTCGCGTGGTGCATGGCGCGGCACATGCACCAGCCACACCACGGCACCCGTGTCGCTGGCGCACAGTTCTTCGACGCGAAACCCCATGGATGGCAGCCCCGGCGTTTTGCCCAGCACACGGTGCACCACGTTGTCCACCGTGTAGTCGGCAAAGTCCTGAATACCCGTCAATGCCAGGGTTTTGTCCTGCACGCCAATGACGATGCAGCCGCCCTCCATGTTGGCCAGGGCCGAGACGTAAGACACGAGGTCGTCACCTTTGCGGCCCGAGATGTTGGACTTGAGGCTGTTCCACTCCTTCCACTCATGGCGTTCGTCCTCTTTGGGAAAGCGCACGCGCAGCCAGTCTTGCAGTTCGGATGCGGTCAAGTGGGACGGGGTCATCGGTCACCTCGCCTTCACGTCATACGGAATGTGCTTGAACGTGACCCGCGCCAGCGCCAGGCGCGCCTCGCCCAAGCGGCAGGCCTCGCCATACACCACCAGCGGCGCTTCGGGGTGGGGCGTGCTGGCGTGCAGCACCAGCAGCGCATCGAGCACGGCCGAGGTCAGCACGTTGCCGCTGGCCGGGCGCTTGTCGCCCAGGATGCCGTTGAACAGCAGGTAGTAAGCCGTGCGGCTGCGCAGCACGGGGGCCGGTGCAGGAACGGGTTCGGGCGGGGGCAGCGCGCCGGGCACTTGCAACCCGAGTTCGCCCTGGGCCGGCGGGGTTTGCGGGGCTGGGGGCTGGAGTTCAGGTGAAATGGGCTCTTGGCGACCGTCTGGCAAGCGCTCGTAGCTATCAAAAACAGAGTGTGTGCCCAGGTGCGGCGTGCCGGGCGTGGCGGGCGTGGCGCGCGCGGGGTCAAAGGCGGTGCCGGTTTCCTGCTGCCAGACGAAGGCGGCCAGCGTGGCAAAGCGCACCTCGGGGTGGATGCAGCCATCGGCGTCGAAGATCGGCGCACCCAGCCGCATAAAGCGAAAGCCGCCGCCGCCCTGCCAGTTCACCGCCTGGCTGATGCCGCCCTGCTCGCCGTCAATCACCTTTTGCAGGCGCGGCAGGCAGTGCGTGGCAGCGTGCTCGCCCATCTCGATGCCGATCCAGCGCCGGCCCATCTTGTGCGCCACAGCGGCCGTGGTGCCGGAGCCGAGGAAGCTGTCGAGGACGAGGTCGTTGGGGTGGGTGGCCAATGTCAAAACCCGCTCGATCAAGCGTTCAGGCTTTGGTGTGGCGAATGGCGCCACTGCGTCAAAAGTGAGGATTTCCTTTTTTGCGTCTTGGTTGTTGCCCACTTCGTCGTTTCGCCAAAACGTGGTGGGTACCGTCCCCTGTTGAACCGCATCGGGGAATTTTTTTAGTCGCGGGCGTTCGTTGTTGCCGTTAGCACCCCAATAGAGAAGCCCCTGCTCAAGATTGAACTCCGTTGATGCGCGCTCAAACGCCCACACTCTGGTGGTGGATGGCCAAACATCTTGTCCAGTGAACGGATTTCGGATGGCGTAGTAAAGGTTTGGCCGCTCGTCTTTAGTTTTGGCACATGTGTAGTCTGCTGAGAGCCAAGGGCCACGCGGGTCGTTATCGGGATTTTTGAAATTTTTTGCCTGTTTCTCGCTTCGCGGCAACAAGTTTGGACGCCAGTTGTCAGACCGCTTTGCGTACACCAAGACGTGGTCATGGTTAATGCTGATTTGGTAGGCATCGTTTTGTGGGGAGAACTTTTTTTCCCAAAACACATTCGCCACAAAATTCCGCCGCCCAAATACCTCATCCATCAGCACCTTGAGGTAATGCCCCTCGTTGTCGTCAATGGTGACCCAAATCGAACCATCCTCACTCAGCAGGTCGCGCAGCAACTGCAGGCGCGGCAGCATCATGCTGAGCCACTGGCTGTGTTCCAGGTTGTCGTCGTAGTGCTCAAACGCGCTTTTGGTGTTGTAGGGCGGGTCGATGAAGATGCATTTGACCTGCCCCCGGTAAAACGGCAGCAGGGCCTTGAGCGCTTCGAGGTTGTCGCCCTGGATCAGCAGGTTGTTGTGTGCGCTGGCGGCATCGCCATGGGTGGAGACGTTCTCCAGCAGGCGGTAGGGCACCTGGGCGGCGGTGGTGAAGGCGTGGGCGCGGTTGAGCCAGTCGAGGGTGGGCATGGGGTGGTGGTGTCGGGCCCGGGGGCCGGTGAAAGCAGGCGGTATTGTGTGGCCTGCGCCATGGCGCGGCGCCGCCCGGAAGGCGGTGGCGCGGTGGCGGGGATGGGCGGGGTGGCTTTAGCCGCCGTGGATGGCCGCAGCCACGATGATGCTGATGCCTAAGCTCATGGCGGCCACCACCATGGCCAGGGCCTTGTTCTGTTTTTCGACGATTTCGCGCCACAGGTCGTAGGGCGTGATTTTGTCGATGAGGACGAAGCTGAGCCAGAACACCAGCACGCCCACCAGGGCAAACAGGATGGAGCCAAAAAATGCGGCGGGCCGCAGCCATTCAATTGCCATGATGACCTCCGTGGGTAAAAATTATTTGTGCCCGCCGCCGGATGAATACCCGCCAAACGAGCCGCCCGAGCTGCGATAACCGCTGCCCGACGACCCCGAGCAATTGCCCAGGATGATGAGCAGGATGAGGATGATGACCGCAATCAGGATGATGGTGCCGCAGCCCATGCCTGACTTGGCCACAAAGGGGCCAGGGTCGTCGCGCTGCAGCACGTCTTTCTTGTCTTCGAGCTTGAAGGCCTTGACCACGGTGTCGCTGGCCAGCTTGTCGCCCGCCGACCAGGTGATCTCGCTGGCGCTCTGCTCCATGGACAACAGGCCTTTGCTGCTGGCGAAGTCGCGGTTGCTGGTTTTCTGGCCGCGCTCCACTTGCCAGTAGAACTCGCCCAGCACATAGGTGGTTTCGGCCTCGTAGGTGTATTGGAGCTGGTAGGTGGTGCCCAGATAGGTGGCGCTGCGGCCGCTGGCGGCCAGTTGCGGCGCGCCGGTGGTGGGGCGCACCATGCTCCAGCCTTCTTCGGAATCGACCAAAAAGGCAAAGCCGCGCTTTTGGTTGTAGAGCAGGTATTCGCTCCAGCCAAAGTGCTCGTCATCACCCGGCTCCACGCCCATGCGGTGCTGAAAGCCCACCACCTGCCAGTGCACGCCCTGCAGCTGGCCTTTGCTGCCCAGCGGGATGATGGGCTGCACGGGCTCGTCTTGCTGGGCCGCGCGCAGTTCGCCGCCCACGCCGCCATCGAGGCTGATGATGCTGGCGCACGAGCCGCAGGTGACGCTTTTGGAGCTGGCCAGCTGCACCTGCACCGGCGCGCCGCAATGCGGGCAGTTGAACTGGCGGCCTTTTTCGTCCTTGGTTGATTCGTCTTTCAGGCCTTGCAGTTGCAGGTCTTCGAGCAGCACGGCCTTGCCGCGCTCGACGTTCGGCGGGGTGTGGCCGTAGTCGATGCTGACCACTTCGCCGTCGGCGCTGCGCAGCTCGACCATGTCGAACGGCTGGCCCAGCGGCGGCAGCTTGGGCAGCTCGCCCTGGGCCGATATCAGCTGCGCCTGGCCGGTGTAGGCCACGCTGTAAGGCTTGCCGTTGATGGCGGTGGTGGTGCCGATGCGAAAACGCGCGGCCTCGGGCATTTCGCGGCCGGGGTCGATGGACCGGGTGAAGACGTAGGCGCCGTTGTCTTCGCCCAGCGTGGCCAGCGTGCCGTCTTGCAAAAACGCGGCCCATTCGGTCCAGACGCCCGCGTCGCCCTTGTATTGCAGGCGGCCAATCAGTGTGAATGGCTGGTCCTGGCCATCAAGCTGAATGCGCCCGCTGGCCATGAGCTGCAGCGGGCTGTGGTCGTCGAACAGCTCGGCCATCTTGCCCAGGCGCGTGAGCACCTCGCCGCTGCGCACCACGGTGCTCTGGCAGTAGGGGCAGACGGCGTGGGTGGACTGCGCGCTTTTGAACTCCACCGGCGCGCCACAGCCGGGGCAGGGCGCGCGGTAGGTGCGCTGGGTGGCGCTGGTCGCCATGGAGTTTATGGATGTTTTTGGCCTCTAGCGCTTATGCAGCAAGCGCTAGTAGCTATTAAAAAATGAGTTCAAACCAGCTTCTTGAGCAGCTCGGCCTTCTTGGCGTCGAACTCCTCCTGCGTGAGGATGCCCTTGGACTTGAGCTCGCCCAGCTTTTCCAGCGTGGCCATCACGTCCTCGGGCTTGACGCCCACCGCAGCGGCGGCGGCAGGCGCGGCCTGTGCGGCGACAGCGCCACCTTGCAGACCGGCCTGCAGGTTCTGCGCCAGCACCTGGCCCAGCGCCACACCGGCGCCCAGGCCCATGGCGTCGCCCGCAATGCCGCCGCCACCGCTGCCAGCGCCTTCGGCGAATTTGGGAATCGCCTGCGCCGTCTGGTACTGCATGAATTTGCCCATGTCGTTGCCGACCATGCCCATGCCGATCTTCTGGTCGAGAATTTTTTGCAGCTCTTCGGGCAGCGAGACGTTCTGCACCGTGAGGTTTTCGATCAGCAGGCCCAGCTTGGCAAAGACCGGCGCCAGTTCTTTGGTCAGCGCATCGGCAAACATGACCTGGTTGGCCGCCAGGTCCAGAAACGGCAGGCCGCTGCCGGCAATGGCGTTGCTGATGTTCTGCAGCACCAGGCCGCGCAGCTGGCCTTCGAGGTCGGCCGTGGGATACACATCGCGCGTGCCCGAGATCTCGGTGTGAAACAGCTTGGGGTCGGCGATGCGGTAGGCGTAGTTGCCAAACGCGCGCAGGCGCACGGCGCCAAAGTCTTTGTCGCGGATGGTGATGGGCTGGGGCGTGCCCCATTTCTGGTCGATCTGCTGGCGCGTGCTGAAGAAGTAAACATCGCTCTTGAAGGGCGACTCGAAGAGCTTGTCCCAGTTCTTGAGGTAGGTCAGCACGGGCAGCGTCTGCGTGGTGAGCTTGTAGGTGCCGGGGCCAAACACGTCGGCCACCTGGCCTTCGTTGACGAACACCGCCATCTGCGACTCGCGCACCACCAGCGTGCCGCCGTTCTGGATTTCCATGCCCGCCATGGGGAAGCGCCAGGCCAGCGTGCCATCCCCCTCTTCGGTCCACTGGAGGATGTCAATGAACTGTTTCTTGATGAAGTCCATGAGGGCCATGCGGTGCTCCCGGTTGTGGTGAGGGGATGGGAAAAAAGAGCGGCCATCATAGCAACGGGGGGTGACGCCGAAAGCGGCTGCTTCGCGCTGGGCGGCGCCTCGTGATAGCGGCTATCTGCGCTTTAGGCACGATCAATTGGCCATCGCTATTGAGAATGACTACCATTTGACTGTGCCTGCTTTTCACCGCAGGCCCTGTTGAAGCCAAGGAGTTCGCCATGTCCCTCATCCGCCGCACCGCCCGCCAGAACAAGACCATGCTGATGAAGACGGGCAGCTACTACCTCATCCACATCTGCGTGGCCGCCCTGGTGGCTTATGCCGTCACGGGCAACCTGTGGGCCTCGCTCACGCTGAGCCTGCTGGAGCCCACCGTGCAGGCCGTGGCCTTTTTCTTCCACGAAAAAGCCTGGGAGCGGGCCGCCCGGCGCAATGCGGGCCACGCTGGCGCATTGCAAAACGCCTGAACTTATTCAAAGGAGCATCACCATGTACAGCATTCCCTTGCGCAGCCGCAGCGCCGCCGGCCTTGCTTTTCAGCGCTGGCTGGTTCACCGCCTGGCCGGGCTGGCGTCGGCGGGTTAAGCCGCGGTTTTCCGGCCGCAGAAACAGCAATGCCCCGGCAGGCGGGGCATTTGCGTGAACGGGGTTGGCTTTGCAGCCTCTCAGGCCTTCACGTCGAGCAGCGCACCCATCATTTCATCCTGCGTCTTGATGGTCTGCAGGTTGGCCTTGAAAGCGTAGGTGGCCGACATTTGCTCCACGGCCTCTTTTTCCAGCGCCACGCCGTCAGCCTCTTGCTGGCGCTGCACCGTGGCGCGCACGCCCGCGCTGTCGGCCTCGGCCTGCTGTGCCACTGCCTGGCGGCGGTAGCCGGGCGTGTTCATGTTGGCCACGTTGTGGGCCGACGCATCCAGCCGCAACTGGGCCGCCTGCAGGCCGGAACTGCCAATCGAGGAAAGGGATGCCATGGAACGCCTTACGCAAAGTTGCAACAACAGCCCGCATTCTGCAGCCCGTCGCGAGGTGCGCGCAAGGCCGTGCGCCCGTCAACCATGCGCGGCCAGCAGGCATTGCGCAAACGCCTGGGCCGCGCGCGGCGGCTGGGGCGACTTGCGCAGCACGCTGACAAACTGGCAGCGGTAGAAAAACTGCGCAGGCAGCACAGCCTGCATCTGGCCCTGGCGCTCGAAGGCTTCGGCATAGTGGTCGGGCAGAAACCCCAGGTAGTGGCCCGAGAGGATCAGTGTGGCAATCGACTCCTGATCAAACCCCGTGGCCTTGCGCGGCAGGCGCGCGCTGTGGCTGAGCTCCATGTTGGGCGAGTGGTAGCCCAGGCCGGCAAACTGGTAGGCACGCAGCGACTCCCAGGTGAGCGTGGCATGGTCAGTGCCATAGAGCGGGTGCCGTGCGCCGCAGTACAGCAGCATGGTTTCGGTGAACAGGTTGGCATAGACCAGGCTTTGTGATGCGCGGTGCGCCGGGATGATGCCCACATGAAAGCTGCCGTCGATCAGCCCGCGTTCGATGGCATTGATGCTGGCCACATGCATCTGCAGGCTCACATCCGGGGCTTGCTCGGAAAACAGCGCAATGGCGGCGCCGATGTGCGCTGCCGGGTTGCTGGCGGTTTTGTCGAACACCGCCACGTCGAGGCGCCCGCCCATGCGCCGGTGTATGTCGTCGATGCTGCTGCGAAACGCATCCACCGCGCTGAGCAGGCGCAGGGTTTCGTCGTAAACGCGCTGCCCTTCCGCGGTGAGCGCAAAACCCGCCCGCCCCCGGCGGCACAGCGTGAGGCCGAGGCGCGTTTCCAGGTCTTTCATGTGGCGGCTGACGGTGCTGGTGCCGATGTTGAGCTCCAGCTCGGCCGCCGACATGCCGCCGCACTCGGCCACGCTCTTGAAGACCTGCAGCAGGCGCAAATCCATGTCGCTGAGCTGGCCCAGCACGGCGCGTTCACGGGGGGAAGGGGCGGGCATGACAGGAATCGGTGCAGAAAAGAGACAGCCCCGAAGACTACCAGCCCGGCTGCCCGGTCTGGCGCCCGCGCAATCGCCGGAAAAGGCGACCGGCTTGGCTGTAACGGGCGCTTGTTCCGGCCCGGGGCGCCGCCTGCGATGAACCCATCCCACAAGAAAAGAAGCAAGACCATGATGGTCGCGCTTCAGCCACGGTCAGGTGGCTTGATGCTTGCATAAATACGCAAGTGAACATTGATATTGCTTTCTTTGAGCAATCGACGGCTGCAGCAACAATGGCGGCTCAGTGCCCCGGCTGGGGCCCCACTTTGTATTGGAGAGACCCATGAGCTTTGCCCCCATCGACACCCCCGCCGCTGGCGCCGCACCCCGCATGGACGCCGAATGGCTCGACGCGCACTGGATGCCCTACACGGCCAACCGCCAGTTCAAGGCCAACCCGCGCATGATCGTGGAGGCCCGCGGCGCGTATTTCACCGACAGCGAAGGCCGCAAAATTTTTGACGGCCTCTCGGGTCTGTGGTGTTCTGGCCTGGGCCACGGCCGCCGCGAGATCGCCGAGGCGATTGGCAAGCAGGCGATGAAACTTGATTACGCCCCCGCCTTCCAGTTTGGCCACCCGCTGTCGTTCGAGTTGGCCAACCGCGTCAAGGAACTCACGCCCGCCGGGCTCGACTATGTGTTCTTCACCGGCTCGGGCTCGGAGTCGGCCGACACGTCGCTCAAGATGGCCCGCGCCTACTGGCGCGCTAAGGGCCAGGGCACCAAGACGCGCCTGATCGGCCGCGAAAAGGGCTACCACGGCGTGAACTTTGGCGGCATCTCGGTGGGCGGCATCGTGGCCAACCGCAAGCTGTTCGGTCAGGGCATCGAGGCCGACCACCTGCCCCACACCCAGCCGCCCGCAGGCTCGTTCCACAAGGGCATGCCGCCCACGGGCAAGGAGCTGGCCGACCGTCTGCTGGACGTGATTGCACTGCACGATGCCTCGAACATTGCCGCCGTCATCGTCGAGCCCTTCTCAGGCTCGGCCGGCGTGGTGATCCCGCCCGTGGGCTACCTGCAGCGCCTGAGCGAGATCTGCACGCAGAACAACATCCTGCTGATTTTTGACGAGGTGATCAGCGGCTTTGGCCGCAGCGGCGCCTGGACGGGTGCCGAAGCCTTCGGCGTGACACCCGACATCCTGAACTTTGCCAAGCAGGTCACCAACGGTGCGCAGCCGCTGGGCGGCGTGGTGGCGAGCAAGGAGATCTACGACACCTTCATGGCGGCGGGCGGCCCCGAGTACATGCTCGAGTTCCCGCACGGCTACACCTACTCGGCCCACCCCGTGGCCTGCGCGGCGGGCATTGCGGCGCTCGACATCCTGCAAAAGGAAGACATGATCGGCCGCGTCAACGCCCTGGCGCCGCATTTCGAAGCCGCCGTGCACAGCCTCAAAGGCGCCAAGCATGTGGCCGACATCCGCAACTTTGGCCTGGCCGCCGGCTTCACCATTGCGCCGCTGCCCGGCGAGCCCGCCCGCCGCCCGTACGAGATCGCGATGAACTGCTGGAAGAAGGGCTTTTACGTGCGCTACGGTGGCGACACGATTCAGCTGGCCCCGCCCTTCATCAGCGAAAAGGCCGAAATCGACCGCCTGGTCAATGCGCTGGGCGACGCGCTGGCCGAGACTGCCTGACGCGCACGCGACCCAGCCTGCGGCAGAGAGTCACCGGGGCTGCAAATGCAGTTCAACCGCTCAACGGTCCCTGAGGGGACCGTTTTTCATGGCCGTCTTGGTGGCAAGAACCTCACCCATAAAATCGATAGGCGATTTCATCATGGGTGTTATCGTGCATCGGAGTCCCCCTTGTCCGGCCACCACGGCCCGCCCTCTTATCACCCTACCATGGTTCGCACTACTGCTCCAGACACCGCAACAGCCCGGCCGGCTGCCGACCCGTTGTTCAACCAGTCATTGGAGAAGGGGCTGGATGTGCTGCGCGCCTTCACTGCCGCGCACCGCACCCTGACGCTCTCGGAGCTGGCCCAGCTGACGGGGATGACCAAGGGGTCGGCCCAGCGCACCGTGCACACGCTGCAGGTGCTGGGGTATGTGGGCAAGCACCCGCAGACGCGGCGTTTTCAGTTGCTGCCCAAGGTGATCGAGATCGGCTTCAATTACCTGGCCGCCCACCCGCTGATCCGCGTCGCCCATCCCTATCTGTCGCAACTGGCCACTGCCAGCGGCGAAACCGCCAGCCTGACCGAGCCGGTGGGCACCGACATGGTGTTCGTCGCGCAGTTGCTCACCACCCAATTCATTCCGGTGCTCACGCCCGTGGGCATGCGCATCCCCATGTACTGCACCAGCTCGGGGCGCGCTTACCTGAGCCAGCTGCCTGAGGCGGAGGCCCGCGCCATGCTGGATGCCGCCCCCCGACCGGTGCGCACACCCGCCACGCTGACGACGGTGGATGCCATCCTGGAGCGCATCGCGCAGTGCCGCCAGGTGGGTTATGCCACCAACTGCGAAGAGCTGTTTCTGGGTGACATGGGTGTGGGCGCGCCCATTCTCAACAGCAAAGGCCAGCCCGTGGCCGCAGTGCACCTGTCGCCGCCCACCAGCCGCTGGACGCTGGAGCAGGCGCAACAAAAGCTCGCGCCCATGGTGATCGAGTGCGCGCGGGCCATCTCGCAGTCGATCACGCATTGACAGGGCAGCGTTTTTCAGCCTCCTTTGATTCATCAATTGCTATTGATTGAATAGCTATAGGCGCTTTCTGGGTAATGGCTGGAGGCGGTTTTATCTAAAAATCGCCTTGGGCACCTGCTGGGAGCCTGGGGCAGGCCCCGTGCAGAGCACCCTGCGCCTTACCGGGCACGCTCCAGCATCGCCAGCAGCAGCACGTTGGCGCCGGCGGCAATGTGCTCGGGCAGGGCGTCTTCAATCTCGTTGTGGCTGATGCCGTCCTTGCATGGCACAAAGATCATGCCGGTGGGGGCGACGCCGTTGACATACACGGCATCGTGGCCCGCGCCGCTTACCACGTCCATGTGCGGCAGCTGCAGCTGCTCGGCTGCATGGCGCACGCTGGCCACGCAGCGGGCGTCGAACAGACAGGGTTCGTATTTCACGACCTGCGCCACGGTCACCTGCACCTGGGCGGCTCCGGCAATCTGGTCCAACGCGGTGCGCAGGGCCGCATCCATGCGGTCCAGGCCGTCTTGCGACAGGTTGCGAAAGTCCACCGAGAACTGCACCTGACCCGGGATCACGTTGCGGGAATTGGGCAGCACCTGCAGATAGCCCACCGTGCCCCGTCCGTGCGGCGCCTCAGACAGTGCAATACGGTTGACGGCCTCGACCATGCGGGCAGCAGCCAGCAAGGCATCGTGGCGCAGTTCCATGGGTGTGGGACCGGCGTGGGCGTCCATGCCGGTGACCGTCACGTCGTACCATTGCTGGCCTAGCGCGCCGGTGACGATGCCAATCGGCAGACCGTGCGCTTCCAGCACTGGACCCTGCTCGATGTGGGCCTCGAAGTAGGCGGCAAACATGCCCCCCGGTACCGCGCCGCAGGGGTGTGCGCCGCGGTAGCCAATGCGCGCCAGCTCGTCGCCCACGCTGGCGCCAGCGATGTCTTTCTGGGCGCGGATGAAGTCGGGCGTGAACACGCCCGCAAAGGCCCCCGAGCCCATCATCACCGGGGTAAAGCGCGTGCCTTCCTCATTCGTCCAGACCACCACTTCGAGCGGGGCGCGGGTTTGCAGGCCCAGGTCGTTCAGGGTGCGCATCACTTCCAGCCCGGCCAGCACGCCAAAGTTGCCGTCAAACTTGCCGCCCGATGGCTGGGTGTCGATGTGGCTGCCCGTGGCCACGGCGCGCGCCAGTGGGTCCAGCCCTGGGCGGCGGGCAAACAGGTTGCCGACTTCGTCCACCCGCACGTCCAGGCCGGCCTCGCGGCACCAGCGCGCCACCAGGTCGCGGCCCTGGCGGTCTTCGTCGGTGAGGGCAATGCGGCGCACCCCGCCTTTGGGTGTTGCACCAATCTGGGCCAGGTCCATGAGGGATTTCCAGAGGCGGTCTGCATTAATTCGGGGCGTAGTGGTGGAGATCATGGTTTTGTCCGGAGGGTATGCGACGGAAAGAAAAATACGCGACGTTCACAGCAAAAATCAGGCCACATATAGTGTTAATCGGCTTAAACAAACTGATTATCGACGTGTGAATATCGATAGGCGATAGTTACATTTGTATATGGCACACCAATTGCTTGGAGCACGTTGTCCCTCACAACCTGCAACTACTGAAGGTGAACCCCATGAGCAAAGCCCCGTTGTCACCACTCTCGTCCCCACGCCGTGCACCGCTGGCACTGGCCTTGGCTGCTGCCCTGTCGCTGGCGGGTGGCACTGCCGCCCTGGCCCAGGAAAAAGTGCTGTGCATTGCCATGACGGCGGCCGACATTCCGCGCACGCTGGGCCAGCCCGACCAGGGGTTTGAGGGCAACCGTTTCACTGGCATCCCCATCTATGACTCGCTCACCCAGTGGGATCTTTCCAAGGCCGATGCCCCCAGCGTGCTGATTCCGGCATTGGCCACCGCCTGGTCCGTGAACGACAAGGACAAGACCAAGTGGGTGTTCAAGCTGCGGCCCGGCATCAAGTTCCACGATGGTTCGGCCCTCAACGCCGATTCGGTGGTGTGGAACGTGGCCAAGGTGCTCGACAAGGACGCGCTCCAATTTGATCCCAGCCAGGTGGGCGTGACCGCCTCGCGTATGCCGACCCTGCGCTCTGCGCGCAAGATCGATGATCTGACGGTGGAACTGACCACCAGCGAACCTGATGCATTTCTGCCCATCAACCTCACCAACCTGTTCATGGCCTCGCCCGCCCAGTGGCAAAAGAAATTTGATGCCGCCACGGGTGCCACCCCGGCCGACAAGTCCAAGGCGGCCTGGACTGCCTTCGCGGCAGACCCTTCGGGCTCGGGGCCATTCAAGGTCAGCCGTTTTGTAGCGCGCGAGCGCTTGGAACTGGCGGCCAACAAGGCCTACTGGGACGCCAAGCGTGTGCCCAAGATCGACAAGGTGGTGATGCTGCCCATGCCAGAGGCCAACGCCCGCACGGCGGCGCTGCTCGGTGGCCAGGTGGACTGGATCGAAGCCCCCGCCCCCGACGCCATGCCGCAGATCACGCAGCGTGGTTTCAAGATTTACTCGAACGCCCAGCCCCATGTATGGCCGTGGCAGCTGTCGTTTGCCGAGGGCTCGCCCTGGCTGGACAAGCGCGTGCGCCAGGCGGCCAACCTGTGCATTGACCGTGGCGGCATGAAGCAGCTGCTGGGCGGCATGATGGCCGAGCCCAAGGGCACGGTGCCGCCCGGCCACCCCTGGTGGGGCAACCCCAAGTTCGACATCAAGTACGACGTGAAGGCGGCACAGGCCTTGATGGCGCAGGCGGGCTACTCGGCTGCCAAGCCCATCAAGGTGAAGGTACAGATCTCGGCCTCGGGCTCGGGGCAGATGCAGCCACTGCCGATGAATGAGTTTGCGCAGCAGTCCCTCAAGCAGTGCTACTTCGATGTGCAGTTCGACGTGATCGAGTGGAACACCTTGTTTACCAACTGGCGCAAGGGCGCCAAGGACCCGTCAGCCAATGGCGCGAACGCCGTGAACATCAGCTTTGCCGCCATGGACCCGTTCTTTGCCATGGTGCGATTTGTGAGCACCAAGGCCTTCCCGCCGGTGTCCAACAACTGGGGCTACTACGGCAATGCCGAGGTGGACAAGCTGGTGGCCGATGCCCGCACCAGTTTTGACGACAAGGCCCGTGACGCCGCCCTGGCCAAGTTGCATGCCCACATCGTGGAAGACGCACCGTTTGTCTGGATCGCCCACGATGTGGGGCCGCGTGCCCTGTCGGCCAAGGTCAAGAACGTGGTGCAGCCCAAGAGCTGGTTCATTGATATCGCCACGATGACGATGGACTGATCTTCGGTTGGCTCCTGGCGGGCGCAGCCCCCACCCGCTGGCGGGTGGGGCAGGGCGTCGCCAGGTCCTGCATCCTTTACCGCCAGGCTTCCCATGCTCTCTTATCTACTGCGACGCATCGTGTATGCCTTGCCCATCATGCTAGGTGTGGCACTGGTGTGCTTTCTGCTGGTGCACCTGGCGCCCGGCGATCCGTTGGTGTCCATCCTGCCACCCGATGCATCGGCCGACCTGCAGGCCCAGTTGCGTGAGCTATATGGATTCAACCGCTCGTTGCCCGAGCAGTTCGCCATGTGGGTATGGCGGGCGCTGCACGGTGATCTGGGCGTGTCGATCGCCAGCAACCGACCGGTGGCTGGCGAGGTGATCACCGCCGTGGGCAACACGTTGCGCCTGGCGGTGGTGGCGACGCTGATCGGCTTTGTGCTGGGCAGCCTGTTTGGTTTTGTCGCGGGGTACTTTCGCAACTCGTGGCTGGACCGGCTGGCCTCCATGCTGTCGGTGCTGGGGGTGAGCGTGCCGCACTACTGGCTAGGCATGGTGATGGTGATCGTGTTCAGCTCGCAATTGATGTGGCTGCCTGCGACTGGTGCGGGCCCCGGCGGATCGAGCGACTGGGTCTGGGACTGGGAGCACATCCAGTTTCTGGTGCTGCCCGCCATCACCATGTCGGTGATTCCCATGGGCATCATCGCGCGCACCGTGCGGGCGCTGGTAGCCGATATCCTTGATCAGGAATTCATCGTGGGCCTGCGCGCCAAGGGCCTTACGCACTTCGGGGTGTTCTGTCACATGGTCAAGAACGCTGCCCCCACGGCACTGGCCGTGATGGGCCTGCAACTGGGCTATTTGCTGGGTGGCTCCATCTTGATCGAAACGGTGTTCTCGTGGCCCGGCACCGGCTTCTTGCTGAATTCCGCCATCTTCCAGCGCGATCTGCCCCTGCTGCAGGGCACCATCCTGGTACTGGCGCTGTTCTTTGTGCTGCTCAACCTGCTGGTTGATGTGCTGCAGACGCTGCTCGATCCGCGCATTGCCCGCGCTTGAGGAATACACCACCATGGCCACCCTTGCTGCTTCTTCTCCCGCACCCTCCACTGCGGACTCTCTTGCCGCCCCCGACGCCCGGGCCCAGCCACCCTCCAGGGGCTACTGGGCCCTGGCCCTGCAGCGCTTCACCCGTGACCCGGTCGCCATGGGCGCCGCTGTGGTGGTGCTGCTGCTGATCGGCCTGGCCTTGCTGGGCCCCTGGCTGGCACCAGCCGATCCGTATGCGGCGTCCATGCTCAAGCGGCTCAAACCCATCGGCACCGAAGGTCTGCCGCTGGGCAGTGATGAGCTGGGGCGCGACATGCTTTCACGCTTGATGGTGGGCGCCCGGCTCTCGCTCTTCATCGGGATTACGCCGGTGGTCTGTGCCTTCATGGTGGGCTCGGTCATTGGCATCGTGGCGGGCTATGCGGGTGGCATTGCCAACACGGCCATCATGCGCACGGTGGACGTGTTCTATGCGTTCCCATCGGTGCTGCTGGCCATTGCACTGTCGGGCGTGTTGGGCGCGGGCATTGTCAACTCGCTCATCTCGCTAACTATCGTGTTCATTCCGCAGATCGTGCGGGTGGCCGAGAGCGTGACCACGCAGGTGCGCAACCGCGACTATGTGGAGGCCGCCCGTGCCTCGGGCGCCAGCCCTTTCACCATCGTTAGGGTGCATGTGCTGGGCAATGTGCTGGGGCCCATCTTCGTCTATGCCACCAGCCTGATTGCGGTGTCGATGATTCTGGCCTCGGGCCTGTCGTTTCTGGGCCTGGGCGTCAAGCCACCGGAGCCGGAATGGGGCCTGATGCTCAACACTCTGCGAACGGCTATTTATGTGCAGCCCTGGGTGGCCGCCCTGCCCGGGCTGATGATTTTCATCACCTCGATTTCATTCAACATCCTCTCGGACGGCCTGCGGTCGGCCATGGACAACAAGGGCTGAAACGATGCAAGCAATCACCGATATCGGAGGTCCGGCGCAACCGCTGCTCACCATCACGGGGCTTGTCAAGCACTTCCCCCTCAAGAAGGATGCCCTTGGGCGCGGCAGCGGTGTCGTGCGTGCGGTGGATGGCGTGAGCTTTGAAGTGCTTAAGGGCGAGACCCTGGGCGTGGTGGGCGAATCGGGCTGCGGCAAGTCGACCACCGCCCGGCTGTTGATGCAACTCATTGCACCCACCGCAGGCGAGATTGTGTTTGACGGCTGCACCGTGGGGAGCCGGGACCTGCCGCTCAAGGAATTCCGGCGCCAAGTGCAAATGGTGTTTCAGGACAGCTATGCCTCGCTCAACCCGCGCCTGACCATTGAGGATTCTGTGGCCTTTGGCCCCCAGGTACATGGTGTGCCGCAGCGCCAGGCCGTGGCGCGGGCGCGTGACCTGCTCGATCGCGTGGGCCTGGCCCCCGGGCGCTTTGCCGAGCGTTATCCGCACGAGCTTTCGGGTGGCCAGCGCCAGCGCGTGAACATTGCGCGTGCCTTGGCTCTGCAGCCGCGCATGGTCATTCTGGATGAGGCCGTTTCGGCCCTCGACAAATCGGTGGAAGCCCAGGTGCTCAACCTGCTGACCGACCTGAAAGCCGAGTTTGGTCTGACCTACGTCTTCATCAGTCATGACTTGAACGTGGTGGATTACATGAGCGACCGGGTCATGGTGATGTACCTTGGCCAAGTGGCGGAGATTGGCCCATCGGATGCGCTGTTTCGCCAGCCTGCCCACCCCTACACCGGCGCGCTGTTGTCGTCGATGCCGTCGATGGACCCCGACCACCGCACGGAGGTGGCGCCCCTGGCAGGCGACCCGCCCAACCCTATCGACCCGCCTTCAGGCTGCCGGTTTCATCCCCGCTGCGCGCTGGCTGCGCCTGTGTGTGCCCAGCGTGTGCCGGTACGCACCATCACCGGCCCGCACCATGTGGCGGCCTGTCTTGTCCACGAGCCGGGCAGCGGCCACCCGCAAGCCGCTGCGGCACTGGCCCAGGCGGCCTGAGCCGTTGTCACTCCGTTGCGCATTGGAGCACGCCCATGAATATCTCCCAACCTTCTACTGAACCTATGGTGGTGCTGCGCGACCTGAGCGTGACATTCACCGGTGCACGCAAACCCGTGCAGGCCGTCAGCGGCGTGAGCCTGCAGGTGCAGCGCGGAGAAGTCGTGGCGCTGATTGGCGAGTCGGGTTCAGGCAAGAGCGTCACGTTGCGCACGCTGCTGCGCCTGCACCCCGAGCGGCGCACCCGCATCGGCGGCGAGGTGCGCGTGGACGGACAAGACCTGCTGGCCCTGTCGGGGCGGCAATTGGCCGACTACCGGGGCAAGGTCACGTCCATGATTTTCCAGGAGCCTTTGCTGGCGCTGGACCCGGTGTATACCGTGGGTGCGCAGATCGTGGAATCCATCAGTCGCCACGAGGGCGTCACGGCGGCGGAGGCTCAACGGCGTGCGCTGGCCTTGTTCGAACGCGTGCGCATTCCCAGCCCCGCGCGGCGCCTGCAGGCCTACCCGCATGAAATGTCGGGTGGCATGCGCCAGCGCGCCATGATCGCTCTGGCGCTGGCCTGCCGCCCCCAGTTGTTGCTGGCCGACGAACCCACCACGGCGCTGGATGCCACGGTGCAGATCCAGATCCTGCTGCTACTGCGTGAGTTGCAGCGCGACCTGGGCCTGTCGGTGATTTTTGTCACCCATGACATCGGTGCGGCGGTGGAGGTGGCGGACCGCATTGCGGTGATGTACGCCGGCCGCATCGTTGAAGAGGGCACGGCTCGCGACCTGATCCGCAACCCGCGCCACCCGTACACAATCGCCTTGCTCAAGAGCCGCGCCCATGGCGCCATGGCGCGCGGTACGCCCCTGGAGACCATTGCGGGCGCACCGCCCGATCTGTCGGTGCTGCCACCTGGTTGTGCCTTTGCCGAGCGCTGCAGCCTGGCCACCGACGCATGCCGCGCACAGCAACCGCCGGTGATCGAGATAGCTTCTGGTCATCGTGCGCGCTGCCTGCGCACCGATGCGGTAGTGGCCACGGCTCCGGTATGCGTGTCCACCCCTTGACGGTTTTTACAGCTGGCCTTGCGCCCCACTACCATGCCTCTGCACGACCCTGCCCACGCGTTTGTTCCCTATCCCGATGTACCGGTGCCCCATGCTGGCACGGGGCCCTTGGCCGGGCTGAGTTTTGGTGTCAAAGACCTGTTCGATGTGGCGGGCTACCCTACAGGCGGTGGCAACCCCTTGGTGCTGGCCCTGTCGGGCACCAAAGTCCGTACCGCACCCACCGTGCAAAAGCTGCTGGACGCCGGCGCGCGCCTGGCAGGAAAAACGGTGACCGATGAGCTGGCGTTTTCCATGAACGGCAATAACGCCCACTTTGGGGCGCCCCTCAACGGGGCCGCGCCAGAGCGCATCACGGGCGGTTCGTCCTCGGGGTCGGCCTCGGCGGTATCGTCGGGCCTGTGTGACTTTGCGCTGGGCACCGATACCGGTGGCTCAGTGCGGGCCCCGGCCAACCACTGCGGCCTGTTTGGGCTGCGTCCCACGCACGGCCGCGTGAGCCTGGCAGGCGCACTGGACTTGGCGCCCAGCCTGGACACCTGTGGCTGGTTTGCCCGCGAGGCCCAGACTTTTGCCCGAGTGGCTGACGTGCTGCTGGGCGCCGACCCGCAACCCTTGTCCGCCCAAGTGCGCCTGTTGTGGCCGGCCGACGTGTGGGCGCTGCTCGACCCCGCCGTGCGTGCGGCGCTGGATGGCGCCGTGCAGCAAGTGCAGTCGTTGCTGGGTACCGCGCAGCCGGTGGACGCCGTGCTCGAGTCGTTGGATGCCCTGTATTGGAACTTTCGCTACATCCAGGGGCGCGAGGCCTGGATGACCGACGGCCCGTTGATTGAACGCTATGCACCCCCGCTGGGTCCGGGCGTGGCCGAACGCTTTGCCTGGTCGCGGGCGGTTACGGATGAACAGGTGGTCACCGCCCGCGCATTTCGTGCCCGCTACCAGCGTCATCTGGGCCAGTTGCTGGGCCATGACGGTGTGCTGGTCATGCCCAGCATGCCCGATATTGCCCCCCTGCGCAGCGCCCCGGAGAGCAGCCTGGAGGACTATCGCAACAGTGCGATCCAGATGCTGTGCATCGCCGGACTGACAGGGTTTCCACAGGTGTCGATGCCGCTGGCGCAGCGCGATGGTGCCCCGCTGGGCCTGTCGCTGCTGGGGCCAGCCGGTTCTGACCGGTCGCTGATTGCGCTGGCGGAACGCATCGCGGCGCGCGGCTGAGGTCTGCGACGGTTGCCACCTGCCCGTCAAACGGCCAAGGAGACTTCTACGGCGGTGGGAAGTGCGCACAGCACGCAATCCACCACAGGGGCGGCACGCTCGATCACCACAAAGTCGCCGGCATCCAGTGCCAGCAGGGCATGGTGCCAGGTCCCGGGTGCCAGCGTGACGCCTTGCGTTCCATCCGTCACAAAGGCCTCCAGTGCTGTCACATCGGGGGGCGCGCCCGCAGCCGCCACCACCATGACAAAGCGCTTCGCCCCCAGTGGCACAAAGGTCTGGCTACCCAGTTGGTGGCATTCCATCTCGTGCAATACCAGCGGAAACGACCGGGTCTGGGCACTAAACAGCGCCAGCTGGGCTCGGCCACCCGCAGCGTCCAGCTGCAGGTCGTCCACCAGGTCAAACCGCCGTGCCGTGCCGGCATTGATGGGTCGGGCGGCGTCCACGCGAGAGGGTGCCTGCAGCACTGTGCCAAAGCGTTGGAAATCTTCGGGGGTCAGAGGACGCGCCACCAGCGACGAGGCCGTGAGCGCTATGGAAGAGGGCGATGAAGGCATGCAGCGTTGGGTAGCAAGAATCGCACCGGTTATCTGTCCGGTAAGTCCTTTTGGTCAGCCCCGCCAAAACGGCGGACCACGGGAGGTCATTCCATGCATGGCGATCACAAGCGTTTGGACCAGGCAAGCACAGCGACATATCAGGGTTTTCACGGGACGAGGTCCTACAATGCACCTCCCCTCACAAGCTGACGGTCCGCCCCCAGCAGATCCACCGCGGACCCGGCACTTTCTGAAAGCTGGAGACGCTTGATGCCCGAGAACACCACGGCCGACAACAACGCCACCCCCCTTCCCGACAAGCGCGCCTTGCTGCGCAAGGCGGCGCTCGAATACCACGAGTTTCCCAAGCCCGGCAAGATTGCCATTGCCGCGACCAAGCAGATGGTCAACCAGCACGATTTGGCGCTGGCCTATTCGCCCGGTGTGGCCGCACCGTGCGAAGAAATCGTCAAAGACCCCAACGCCGCCTTCAAATACACCAGCCGGGGCAACCTGGTGGGCGTGGTGACCAACGGCACCGCCGTGCTGGGCCTGGGCGACATCGGTCCCCTGGCCGGCAAGCCGGTGATGGAAGGCAAGGCGGTTCTGTTCAAGAAGTTCTCGGGCATCGATGTGTTTGACATCGAAATCAATGAGAAAGACCCCGAGAAGCTGGTCGAAATCATTGCCAGCCTGGAGCCCACCTTCGGCGGCATCAACCTCGAAGACATCAAGGCGCCCGATTGCTTCTACATCGAGCGCAAGCTGCGCGAACGCATGAAGATCCCGGTCTTCCATGACGACCAGCACGGCACGGCCATCACCGTGGGCGCGGCCATCCTGAACGGCCTTAAGGTGGCGGGCAAGGACCCGAAAAAGATCAAGCTCGTGACCTCGGGCGCGGGCGCTGCGGCGCTGGCCTGCCTGGGCCTGCTGGTCAAGCTGGGCATTCCGCGCGAGAACATCTGGGTGACCGACCTGGCGGGCGTGGTCTATGAAGGCCGCACCGAGCTGATGGACGAGGACAAAATCCAGTTCGCGCAAAAGACTTCGGCGCGCACGCTGGGCGAGGTGATCGCGGATGCCGATGTGTTCCTGGGCCTGTCGGCCGGCGGCGTGCTCAAGAAGGACATGGTGGCCAAAATGGCCGCGCGCCCGCTGATTTTTGCCCTGGCCAACCCCAACCCCGAAATCCAGCCCGAAGACGTGAAGGCCGTGCGCGATGACGCCATCATGGCCACGGGCCGCTCGGACTATCCGAACCAGGTCAACAACGTCCTGTGCTTCCCCTACATTTTTCGGGGCGCACTGGACAGCGGCGCGACCACCATCACGATGGAGATGGAAATCGCCGCCGTGCACGCCATCGCCGAGCTGGCCCAGGCCGAACAGAGCGAAGTGGTGGCGGCGGCCTATGTGGGTGAGCCGCTGGCGTTTGGCCCCGAATACCTGATCCCCAAGCCGTTCGATCCGCGCTTGATGATGATGATTGCGCCGGCCGTGGCGCAGGCCGCGGCCGACAGTGGCGTGGCGCTGCGCCCCATCGCCGACATGGACGCCTACCGCGACCATCTGCAGACCTTCGTGTATGCCTCGGGCACCACCATGAAGCCCATTTTCACCGCCGCCAAGGCCGCCACCAAAAAGCGCGTGGCCTATGCCGAGGGTGAGGAAGAGCGCGTGCTGCGCGCCGCGCAGATCGTGGTGGACGAGAAGATCGCGCGCCCCACGCTGATCGGCCGCCCGGCCATCATTGCGCAGCGCATCGAGAAGTTTGGCCTGCGCCTGAAGGAGGGACAGGACTACGACATCGTTAACGTCGAGCAAGACCATCGCTACCGCGATTTCTGGCAGACCTACCACCGCATGACCGAGCGCAAGGGCGTGACCGCCCCGATCGCCAAGATCGAAATGCGCCGGCGCCTGTCGCTGATTGGCGCCATGCTGCTGCACAAGGGCGAGGTGGATGGCCTGATCGCGGGCACCTGGGGCCACACGGCGCACCACCTGAACTACATCGATCAGGTGATCGGCAAGCGCCCCGGCGTGAACACCTTTGCCTGCATGAATGGCCTGCTGCTGCCCGACCGCCAGGTGTTTCTGGTGGACACCCACGTCAACTACGACCCCACGGCCGAGCAGCTGACGGAAATCACCATGATGGCAGCCGAGGAAATGCTGCGCTTTGGCATCAAGCCCAAGGCGGCCCTGCTGTCGCACTCCAACTATGGCTCCAGCGACCAGCCCAGTGCCGTGAAGATGCGCCAGACGCTGGAGCTGCTGCGCGTGCAGGCGCCCTGGCTCGACGTGGACGGCGAGATGCATGGCGATGTGGCCCTGGACGGCAAGGCGCGCGCCGCGCTCATGCCCCACAGTAGCCTCACGGGCGATGCCAACCTGCTGGTGCTGCCCAACATTGATGCGGCCAACATTTCCTACAATCTGCTCAAGACGGCAGCCGGCGGCAACATCGCCATTGGCCCGGTGCTGCTGGGGGCCGCGCAGCCGGTGCATATCCTGACGCCCAGCACCACCGTGCGGCGCATTGTCAATATGACAGCCATCACCGTGGCCGACGCCAGCGCAGCACGATAAGCCTTCCCCACATAGCGTGCACTAACTCAGGTGCACATGCAAAACCCATGGCGCCTGCCCAATCTTTGTGCAGGCGCTTGCTTTTTAGGGGGCTTTCAGCGACACTAGCCCGTTGAAATTTCGGGTTAACCCGTAGTTTCTGAAAGGTGTCGTTGATGCTCAAGGCTGTAGCCGCCCAGGTGCGAAAAGCAGGGGTTTTGTGTGTTGTGGGTGTTGCGTTGGTCCTGGGCCCAGGTGCCGGACACGCCCGAAAACCCCCGTCTACCGAGGGTTCCATTGCTTCCATCGCTGTGGCAGAGCTGCCCCCCCAGGGGCGTTCGACCTATGCGCTGATCCACGATGGCGGCCCTTTTCCGTACGACAAGGACGGAACGGTTTTTGGCAATCGTGAACGGATATTGCCGGCCCAGCAGCGCGGCTATTACCGGGAATACACCGTCAAGACCCCCGGCGCGCGCAATCGAGGCGCCCGGCGCATTGTGTGTGGCGGCAAGTCCCGGGTGCCGGACGCCTGCTATTACACCAGCGACCACTACGCCAGTTTTCGCAAGATTGTCGAATGATGTCCGATGGATTGTCCGCCCGCGCCAGCCCGGGCAGCGGGTAGCGAGCCGCCTTGTTTTTCCGACCCGAAACGCGCATCCTGCGGTTTTGCGGTCAGCCAGAAGTTTTTGGACCTTATAAAGAAAGAGCAACGGAGATGCAGACGCCCCTTCGTAAAGACCATGAAACGCCACTGCGTGGCGTGCGCACCAACATCGTGCAGTCCATTCGCGCCTTCCGCGTGCAGGATCTGCAAGATGCCGCAGCCTCCCTCGGTCACCATTTTTTGTATGCCAACCTGGCCCACGCCCAGTCCAAACAGGATGTGCTGGACCTGATTGCCGCGCAGTTCACCTTTCCGTCGCATTTCGGCAAGAATTTCGACGCGCTCTACGACTGCATGACCGATCCCCTGCACAAGTCGGGGCCGCAACCGGGCTTCATCGTGGTGCTTGAGCAGATTCCGGCCACAGGCAAGTTCGACAAGGAAGCACGCGAGCAGCTGCTGGACAGCTTCCGCGATGCGGCAGACTTCTGGGGCGACCGCAAGATTCCGTTCCGCTGTTTCTATTCTTTTCTGTAGCCCGTTCTGCAACCACCAGCCAAGCAGAACGGGCGAACGAGGCTAAGGAAACGACCGCTGTCCATGGCATCGCCATCGACCCCGAAACCGCCGAGAAGATGCCCACCGATAAACTGGTCGACATTTCGCCCCTGGCGCTGCGCATGAGCAGCCCGTTCAACGCGGGCTACTGGTTGACAGCGGCCTGAATTCGGTGCATCCCCCTGAGCGGCTTTGCCGCCTCCCCCTTCTCTCGAATTGCTGCGCAATTCTGGAAGGTGGACACCGCCAGCGCAGCGGGGCGGCCCTGGCGCGGCGGCCGCAAGCCTGGTCGCAACGGGCTCAAAGGGCTGCGGGCAGCGCGCCCACATAGATTTGGAACGGGTCGCCGAGCCTTTTCCGACCTGCGGATCAGCCCCCGCTATCGCGCTCCATGGCGCGGCGGTGCCGCTCCACGAATTCCTGGTAGGTGTCGATGCCGCGCAACTGCAAGATGGTGTTGCGCACGGCGGCTTCCACCAGCACGGCTATGTTGCGCCCCGCCACCACCTGGATCACGACTTTGAGCACTGGCACACCCAGCACGTCCTGGGTCAGGGGCTCGTAGGGCAGGCGCTCGTATTCGCGCTCCAGCGTCTCTTTGCGCACCAGATGCACGATGAGCTTGAGGCGCATCTTGCGGCGTACGGCGGTTTCGCCAAAGATGGCGCGGATATCGAGCAGGCCGATGCCGCGCACCTCCAGCAGGTTCTGCAGCAATTCCGGGCATTTGCCCTCGATGGTGGTCTGGTTGATGCGAAACAGATCGACCGCGTCGTCGGCCACCAGGCCATTGCCGCGCGAGATCAGCTCCAGCCCCAGCTCGCTCTTGCCCAGGCCGGATTCACCCGTGATCAAGACCCCCAGGCCCAGAATGTCCATGAACACACCATGCATCGTGGTGCGGTCGGCAAAGTGCTTGGACAGGTAAGCCCGCAGCACGTCGATGACGAACGCCGACGACTCTTGCGTGGAGAACATCGGAATCTGCGCCCGCTCGCACATGGACAGCAGCGCATCCGGTGCCATCTGCCCATCGGCCAGCACCAGCACTGGCGGCTCCAGCGTGACGATGCGCGCAATGCGACGCTGGCAGTCGTCGGGGGTGGCGTTGGTGAGATATGCAATTTCGCGCTCGCCCAGAATCTGCACACGGTAGGGGTGGACGTAGTTGAGGTAGCCGACGAGATCGGCGCCCGATCGTGCCGCGCGCACCGCCACCTCATCAAAGCGCCGCTCGGAGGCGCCAAGGCCCGCCAGCCACTCCCATTTCAGGGTGCCGCGGAATTCCTCGAACAGAACATCAGCGCTTACGACATTGGGCTTCAAAACAGTCCCGCCAAAGCAAAGGAGAAAATCAGGCGGCTTGGGTGGACTGCCATCCGGCAATCGTGCCGTGCAGCACCGTGGCGTCGTCACAGGCCTTGAGCTTCTCGCGCAGCGCAGAGTCGCTCAGCAACTCAGCGATTTCCGAGAGGATTTCCAGGTGCTTCTGGGTCGCGGCTTCGGGCACCAGCAGAAAGATCAGCAAACCGACTGGCATTTCATCGGGTGCGTCGAAACCAATTGGCTGCGCCAGTTGGAAAACCGCTGCCATCGGCGCCTTGAGCCCCTTGATGCGGCCATGCGGAATGGCCACGCCATGCCCCAGACCGGTGGAGCCCAGGCGCTCACGCGCAAACAGGCTGTCGGTGATCAACGCCCGCGAAAGACCGTGCTGGCTCTCAAACAGGAGACCCGCTTCTTCGAAAGCACGCTTTTTGCTGGTGGCGTCAACGCTTACGCGCACTTGAGCGGAAGGAAGGATGGAGGCGAGTCGATTCATGGTGAGGGAAACAATTATGCACACATTGGCAAAAACCCTGATGGAAAGGCGCAGCGCACAAAAAAACCGCCCCGGGGGGCGGCTGCGGCCGGCAGGTGGCACACCTGCATGGCTTACGCGAGCATTTCGCGTTTGGATGCGTCGTGGTGCTCCTGGATACGGTCTTTGTGGCGCACGACCTGACGATCCATCTTGTCCACGAGTTCATCCACGGCTGCGTACAGATCGAAGTGGGAGCTTTCTGCAAACAGATCGCTTCCCTTGACGTGAATATTGCATTCCGCTCGCTGCCGCTTCTCCTTTTCTTTCTGTTTCTCTACTGTCAGCAGTACCTTGACGTCGACAACCTGGTCGAAATGGCGCGTGATCCGGTCCAGCTTGGTGGTGACGTAGTTGCGCAAGGCTGGGGTAACTTCGAGATGGTGACCGCTGATCGTCAGGTTCATAAAAAGTCTCCTGTGGCACTCTGTGACAAAAATGCCGCCCTGATCCAAAGAGCGGCCCGGCTAACTCGACTACGTCCGTTGACGCGAAATCACTATGCGCCCGCCCCAGGCCAAAAGCAATCCCATACCGCGCCTGGCGGATGGGTTATGCAGCCGAAGGTGCTGCCACCGCGAAAAGCGCGCACAATGGGCAGGCTTTGGGCAACCCCCTCATGCACCCTTTCCCCTGCACGGCACGTCAACCAGCCTGGCGCCTGCATTGCAAGGCGCCACGTGCCATGCCAGGGCATGGCGCAACTGCCACCCGCCGCCGAAGGCACCTCCACGGTCCATCGCCGCGTAAAATCGCCCGGTTCGAAGCAGCCTCTGCCCGCTCACACTACTTGCCATTTTTCTGGCGCAGATCCGTCTCCACGCTCCGCAAGCCCGCACCATCACCATGACCCAGTCCAGCACTTCTGCCCTGCATACCTCTGCCCTGACCTCGCTGCCCCTGCTGGCACGCGGCAAGGTGCGCGACAACTACGCCGTGGGCACCGATCGCATCCTGATGGTGGCCAGCGACCGCCTGTCGGCGTTTGACGTCATCATGGGCGAGCCCATTCCCGGCAAGGGCGAGCTGCTCACCAAAATGGCGCTGTTCTGGTTCGACAAGCTCGGCCACATCTGCCCCAACCACCTGACGGGCGACGACCCCGAAAGCGTGGTGAGCCCCGCCGAGGCGGCGCAGGTCCGTGGCCGATCGATGCTGGTGCAGCGCCTGCAGCCCATTGCGGTCGAAGCCGTGGTGCGCGGCTACCTGGCCGGCAGCGGCTGGAAGGAATACCAAGCGTCGCAGTCGGTCTGCGGCGTGCCGCTGCCCGCCGGCCTGACCAACGCCGCCAAGCTGCCCGAGCCCATCTACACGCCCGCTGCCAAAGCCGCCGCCGGCGAGCACGATGAGAACATCACCTTTGAGCGCACGGTGGAAATGATCGGCCTGGAGCTGGCCACGAAAATCCGCGACCTGAGCATCGCCATCTACCAGGCGGCCGCCGAGATTGCCCTGACAAAAGGCATGATCATTGCCGACACCAAGTTCGAGTTCGGTCTGGCCCCTGATGGCACGCTGGTGCTGATGGACGAAGTGCTCACCCCCGACAGCTCCCGCTACTGGCCCGTGGAAGGCTATGCTGAGGCCCTGGCCAAGGGCGAAAACCCGCCTAGCTACGACAAGCAGTTCGTGCGCGACTGGCTGGAGCAGGCCCAGGTCAACGGCAAGCCCTGGGACAAGACGCCGCCTTCGCCCCGCCTGCCGCAGGCCGTGATCGAAAAGACCGCCGCCAAGTACCGCGAGGCGCTGGAGCGGCTGACGGGCTGAAGCGCCCGCGCGAGATCGCGCCCCCAAAACAAAAGGCCCGTGCAGGGCCTTTTGTGTTTCCGGACCCAACCCCGCTCAGCTGAGCACGACACTGGAAAGCCGCCGCCGGTACGTGGCCACCACCGGGTCTTCGGGCGGAATCTGGCCTTCGGCCACCTTCACCTTGGGCGGCTCGATGATTTCCAGGATGGCCACATAGGTCTTGCGGGCCGCCTCTTCGCTCCAGGCTTTGTCGCGCATGAGGATTTCCAAGAGCTCGTCCATGGCCTCGGTCCAGCGCTGCTGCGCCATGAGCCAGCGGGCGCGGGCGAAGCGCGTGTCGAAATCGCGCTTGTTAGCGGCAATCTTGGCATCAAATTCGGCTCCAGCGCTTTCTCCATAAGCGCCAGTAGCTACAAAATCTAGAGCATCCATCCAGCTTTTCAGTGCCCCAAGCTTGCGCGCGGTGGCGGCCTTGGCGATCACGGGGGCAAAGGCCACCTTGGCGTCGTCCTCGCGGCCCAGTTGCAGCAGCAGCTTGACGTAATCGAAGCGCGCATCGTCGTTGGAGGGGTCGGTCACCACGGCGTGCTGCAACTTTTCCAGCGCGGTATCCGTATCGCCTTCGGCCAATGCGTCCAGCGCCTCTTCTTCCTGGGCTTCTGCCGCGACGGCTTCGGCGGTGGGCACATGCTTGTCGAGGAACGCGCGCACCTGGCCCTCGGGCAAGGCGCCCGTGAAGCCGTCCACGGGCTGGCCGTTCATCAGCAGCACGCAGGTGGGGATGCTGCGGATGCCGAACATGCCGGCGATCTGCTGCTCCTGGTCCGAATCGATCTTGACCAGCTTGAAGCGGCCCGCGTATTCGGTCTCCAACTTTTCAAGGATGGGGCCCAGCGACTTGCAGGGGCCGCACCAGGGGGCCCAGAAGTCCACCAGCACGGGCACGTTCATCGAGGCGGCAACCACCTCGGCTTCAAAGTTCTCTACGGTGACGTCAATCATGATGGTGTGGGCCCCAGGGGCCTGTGAAGCGGTTTGCGCGCTATTTTGGCCCATCGAAACGGCCCCACGCCAGGAAGGGAAGCGCAAAAAGTAAAATCGCGGGTTCCACCTACCGCGGTGCAGCGGGCCAAGCCCGCCACCCAGCACCTCCAACACCATGAAACCCATCCAGATCGGCGTGGTCATGGGTTCCAGCAGCGACTGGGACACCATGCAGCATGCAGTGCAGATTCTTGAACAGTTCGGCATCGCCCACGAGGCCCGCGTGGTGTCGGCCCACCGCATGCCCGACGACATGTTTGCCTACGCCGAGGCCGCCGCCGGCCGGGGCCTGAAAGCCATCATCGCCGGGGCCGGCGGCGCCGCCCACCTGCCCGGCATGATCGCCGCCAAGACGCCTGTGCCCGTGCTGGGCGTGCCGGTGGCCAGCCGCCACCTGCAGGGCGTGGATTCGCTGCACAGCATTGTGCAAATGCCCAAGGGCATTCCCGTGGCCACATTTGCCATTGGCACCGCGGGCGCTGCCAACGCGGCCTTGTTTGCCGTGGCCCTGCTGGCCAACGAAAGCCCCGAACTGCGCCAGCGCCTGGAGGCCTTCCGCGCCGAGCAGACCGAGGTGGCCCGCAACATGACCCTGCCGCCCGCCGCATGAGCGCCGACAACACTTTGGCACCGCTGCTGCCTGGCGCCACGCTGGGTGTTCTGGGCGGCGGCCAGCTGGGCCGCATGTTCGTGCACCAGGCGCAGGCCATGGGCTACTTCACCGCCGTGCTCGACGCCGACCCCACCAGCCCGGCCGGGCTGGTGAGCCACCACCATATCCAGACGGGTTACGACGACCCGCAGGGCCTGGCCGAGCTGGCCCGCCTGTCGGATGCGGTGACCACCGAATTCGAGAACGTGCCCGCCGCCGCGCTGGCCACGCTCGCAGCCCAGCGCCCGGTGTCGCCCGCCGCCAGCGCCGTGGCCGTGGCGCAGGACCGTGCCCGCGAGAAGGCGCACTTTGTGGCCTGCGGAGTGCCTTGCGCGCCGTATGCGGTGATCGAAACGGCGGAGCAGCTCGCCGCGACCTCCCCGGATCTACTGCCCGGCATTTTGAAAACCGCCCGCATGGGCTACGACGGCAAGGGCCAGGTGCGCGTCAAAACCGCCGCCGAGCTGGCCGCCGCCTGGGCTTCGGTCGGCCAGGTGCCCTGCGTGCTGGAGAAGATGCTGCCGCTGGCGCTGGAATGCTCGGTGATTGTGGCGCGCGGTGCCGATGGCGCCATGGTGCACCTGCCCGTGCAGCGCAACCTGCACCGTGACGGCATTCTGGCCGTGACCGAGGTGTATGAAGGAAATCTGCCTCTAGCGCTTGCTGTACAAGCGGTAGCAGCTGCGAAATCGGTAGCAGAAGGCCTGCAGTATGTGGGCGTGCTCTGCGTGGAGTTCTTCGTGCTGCAGGACGGCAGCCTGGTGGTCAACGAAATCGCCCCGCGCCCGCACAACAGCGGCCACTGCAGCCAGAACGCCTGCGACGTGTCGCAGTTTGAGCTGCAGGTGCGCACCATGGCCCGCCTGCCGCTGACGCAGCCGCGCCAGCACAGCCCCGCCGTCATGCTCAACCTGCTGGGCGACCTGTGGTTTGCCCACGGCGATGCGGCGCAGACGCCCCCCTGGGCCGCCGTGCTGGCCCTGCTGGGCACGCACCTGCACCTGTACGGCAAGCGCGAGGCCAAGCGCGGCCGCAAGATGGGGCACCTCAATGTCACCGGCCCCACGCCGGAAGCCGCCCGCGCCACGGCCCTGCAGGCGGCGGCCTTGCTGGGCATCGCAGCGTTCTGACCATGATCCTGGACGGCACCCGGCCCGAATCCATCGCCGCCGCCGCGCGGGCCGTGCGCAGCGGCGCGCTGCTGGGCCTGCCCACCGAAACCGTCTATGGTCTGGCGGCCGACGCCAGCAGCGATGCGGCCGTGGCGCAGATCTTTGCCGCCAAGGGCCGGCCCAGCGACCATCCGCTGATCGTGCATGTGGCCGATGCCTCGGGCATCGCCCACTTCGCCAGCGAGGTGCCCGGCTTTGCGCAAAAGCTGGTCGATGCCTTCTGGCCCGGCCCGCTCACCCTGATCCTGCCGCGCCGGCCCGGCGTGGCCACCGCCGCTACCGGCGGCCAGGACAGCGTGGGCCTGCGCTGCCCGGCCCACCCGGTGGCCCACGCGCTGCTGGTGGCCTGCGCCGCACCCGGCGACGGTGCAGCGCAAGGCGGCCTGCCCGTGTGGGGCGTGGCCGCGCCCAGCGCCAACCGCTTTGGCCGCGTGAGCCCCACCACCGCCCGGCATGTGCAAGACGAGCTGGGGGCCGAGCTGCTGGTACTTGACGGCGGGCCCTGCGCCGTGGGCATTGAAAGCACCATCGTGGACTGCACGCGCGGCGTGCCCGTGCTGCTGCGCCCGGGCGCTATCACGCGCTCGCAGATTGCGGTGGCCTGCGGCATGGCCCCGCTATCGAAAGAAGAGCTTCCCGCGCTTACCCCGCGTGCTTCAGGCACGCTGGAGGCCCACTATGCCCCCGCCGCCAAGGTGCGCCTGATGGACGCCAAGGCCCTGCAGACCGCGCTGGACCTGCTGGGCGCCGACGCCGCCCACATCGCCGTCTATGCCCGCAGCGCACTGCGCACGCGCTCGTCCCGGCTGGTCATGCGCCGCATGCCCGACGACGCCACCGCCACCGCGCAACAGCTTTTTGCCGTGCTGCGCAGCTTTGACGACCAGGCCGTGAAACTGATCTGGATCGAGACCCCGCCCGCCACCCCCGCATGGGAAGGCGTGCGCGACCGGCTGCAACGCGCTGCTGCAGCCTGAACCTGCTTTACAGGCCTGGGTTTTGCGCCGCTAAACTAACCCCCACTTTTCTGGAGAAATACATGGCAACAAATTGGATGCGCCGCACCGTGATGGTCGCCGCATGTGCGTCGGCAGCGTTGCTCGCGGCCTGTGGTTCGAGCACCATCGAGTCGGCACTCACGCCCGACCGCTTCATTGCCTTTGGCGATGCCTTCAGCGATGTGGGACAAAATGGCTCGCGCTACACCGTCAACGATGGCTCCATCAATAACTGGACGCAGCAACTGGCGTCGCGCTACGGCAAGACGATCACGCCGGTGGCCTCGGGCGGCCTGAGCTATGCCACGGGCAATGCGCGCGTCACGGCCAAGCCCGATGTGGCTGGCGATACCTCCACCCTCACCGTCACCGAACAGATCGACCGTTTTCTGGCGGGCGGCAGCTTCACTGCCAACGATGTGGTGTTCGTCAACGCCGGGACCAGCGACGTGATTGCGGGCGTGGCGGCCGTGCGCGCCGGCACACTCTCTCAAGACGACATGTTGGCAGAGGCCCGCAAGGCCGGCCAGGAACTGGCAACGCAGGTGCGCCGCCTTGTCACGGCGGGAGCCAAGCAAGTGGTGGTGATCGGCCCCTACGACATGAGCAAGTCAGTCTGGGCCGCCGCCATCAACGAGGCGACCTTGCTCCAGAAGGCCAGCACCAGTTTCAACACCGGCCTGTCGGTAGGCATCGTCGATCTGGGCGCGAATGTGCTCTCTATCGATGCTGCCTACTACGTGAACCTGTTCACCAACTCCCCCGGCTCCTACGGGTTTGACAACGCCACCGCGGCGGTGTGCACCTCGGTGGATGCGGGCAACGGCATTGGCATCGGCACCGGCCAGGTCAACTCGGCCTTGTGCACTGCTGCCACCTTGCTCCCCAGTGCCAACCAGAACAAATATGTGTTTGCCGACGCGGTCTATCTGACGCCCTCGGCCCACCGCCAGCTGGGCGACTACGCGTACGACCGCCTGCGGGCCCGCTGGTAAGCCGCCCGGGGCACCAGCCACAAGCCGACCTCTTGGGGTCGGCTTTTTTCATGCGTGCAGCGTGCGCTGCCTATTCCAGCGCCACGCCATAAGTCAGCCAATCAGCCAGCCAAGAAGCCAGCCACAGCGCCACGCCCTGCGTGAAGGTGCTGTACATGCATCCGTGAGATGCCGCTGACGCTGCGCCGCGCCACGGTGTGTTGCGCATCCGGGGCTACTGATCGCGCGCGGTCCAGTCCACCAGCGCATCGAGCACCGGCCGCGCGGCGCCTGCCTGCGGGTGGTTGACGATGGCCACCAGCACGTAGCGGCGGCCGCTGGCGGCGTGCACATAGCCCGCAACCGCCATCACGTCGCGCAGGCTGCCGGTCTTGAGGTGGGCGGCGCCCGCGCGGCTTTGGCTGCGGCGCAGCGTGCCGTCCACGCCGGCAATCGGCAGCGAGGCCACCAGCTCGGGCATCACCGGCGACTGCCAGGCCCGCTGCAGCATGCGCGCCAGGGCCTGTGCGCTGATGCGTGCCTCGCGGCTCAGGCCGGCGCCGTTATCAGGGGCAGGCGGCTCGGCATCGCCCAGGCGGGCCTGCCACCACTGGCGCAATGCAGCGCGCGCGCCATCGAACGTGGCCACGCCGTTCTGGCGCAACGCCAGTGTGAGAAACAGCTGCTGCGCCATCACGTTGTTGCTGTATTTGTTCACATCGCGCACCACCTCGGCCAGCGCGGGCGATGTGGCGCTGAAGGCCGGCTGGAGCCGCGCAGGCACCGCGCCATCGCGCACGGTGCCCGTGAGCTTGCCGCCCAGCTCGCGCCACAAGCCCTCCACCGCGCGGGCCGCAAACCCCTTGGGATCAGGAAACGCCGCCGCCCACACGCGCTCGCCACAGCGGGCCGGATAGACGCCCTGGAACGCGGCGCGCGCCGGGTCTGACAGCTCGGCCCGCACGGCGGCGCGCCAATCGCCACATTCAGCGCCGGGCGCCGCCAGCGGCACCGTGGCCTGGCGCTGCACGCCGGCGAGCGGCGGGTCGTACTGGATGCGCGCCAGCCCGGCGGCGGCATCGGGCACAAAGGTCATGACCACTGCGTTGTAGTTCAGCAGCAAGGCATCGGGCGCCGCGTTGTAGGGGCGCAGCGGCTCGCCGTCGAAGCGGGCGGCATCATGCTCGGGCACGTCAAAGGCGCTGCGGTCCAGCACGATGTCACCCACGATGGTGTGGATGCCCTGGCCCTGCAGGCGGCGCAGCAGCAGCCACAGGCGCTCCATCACCAGCTTGGGATCGCCCTGCCCCTGGATATAGACGTTGCCCTTCAGGCTGCCGCCTTGCACCTGGCCATCCACATACACGGGCGTGTTCCAGGTGTAGGCGGGGCCGAGCAGGTCGAGCGCCGCATAGGTGGTCACGAGCTTCATGACCGAGGCGGGGTTCATGGCCACCTGCGCCTGGTGCGCCAGCCGCGCAGCCTGGCGACCGCCCTGGGCATCCACCACCAGCACCGACAAAGCATCCCGGGGCAGGCGGGCGCGCACCAGCGCCGCCTCCACCTCGGCGGGCAGCGGCCCTGTTGCCTGCGCCCGGGCAGCCCCCGCCACGGTGAGCAGGCCCACCAACCCACAGAAAAACCACCAGCGCAAGGCTGCTGCGCGGCAGCCGACAGAGACACACATCATCGGCCAAGTCTATCGCCGGGCGAATGGCGCAGATCGGCGCATCCGGCAACGCACCGGCGTGCCCCTGATAATTGCAACCCGCACCCAGACCTACCCGGCCCCATGAACCTGCTTGCTTTTGATACCAGCACTGACACTCTCTCCATCGCCGTGCAGGCCGCAGATGCCGTGTGGCAACACACCGGGCCGGGTGGCGCGCAGGCCTCGGCCACGCTGATTCCCGCCATCAGCGCGCTGCTGGCGCAGGCGGGGCTGTCTTTCGCCACGCTGGACACCATTGTGTTTGGCCGTGGGCCGGGGTCGTTCACCGGCCTGCGCACGGCCTGCGCGGTGGCCCAGGGGCTGGCCTTTGGTGCACGCGGCGGCGCGGGCGTGCCGGTGCTGCCAGTGGACACCCTGCTTGCCGTGGCCGAGGAAGCCCGCCACCAGCATGGCTGCACCCAGGTGGTGGCCGCGCTGGACGCGCGCATGGACGAGGTGTATGTGGCGCACTGCGAATGGCTGCCAGCCCATGGCGGCGCTGCCGGCCACTGGCGCACCGATGGCGACTTTGGCCTGTGCGCCCCCGAGGCCGTGCAGGTGCCCGCGGGCTGGACACTGGCGGGCAACGCCCGCGCCGCCTACGCCGAGCGCCTGGCCCCCGGCGCCCTGCACGCCAGCGCGCTGCCCACCGCCACGGCCCTGCTGCGCCTGGCGCCCGCTTTGCTCGCGGCCGGCGGCGCGGTGCCGGCCAGCGAAGCTCTGCCCCGCTACATCCGCGATAAAGTGGCATACACCGCTGCAGAGCGGGCTGCGATGCGTGCCGCCCAGGCCGCACAAGCCACCTAAGCCCCCACAGACACCATGAGTGCCGTCTTCTCGCCCCCCGCCAACGCCCCCGAGGCACGCTTTGAGCCGCTCACGCTGGCGAGGCTGGACGACGTGCTGGACGTGGAGTACCGCGCCTATTCCCACCCCTGGACGCGCGGCAATTTCACCGACGCCATGGCCTCGGGCTACCAAGCCCAGCTGCTCATGGCGGGCGACCGTTTGCTGGGTTACTTCGTGGCCATGATGGGGGTGGACGAGGTGCATCTGCTCAACATCACCGTGGCCCCGGCCTACCAAAAACAGGGCTGGGCCCGCGTGCTGCTGGACGCCCTGGCGCTGTGGTCGCGCGGGCGCGGCGCCCAATGGCTGTGGCTGGAAGTGCGCGTAAGCAACGAGCGCGCCCTGCATGTTTACCAGGCCCACGGTTTTCGCCGCGTGGGCGAGCGCAAGCGCTACTACCCGGCTCCCGCAGGCCAGCGCGAGGACGCCGTGGTCATGAGCCTGCCGCTGTGAGTCCACCACTGCCCACCATGAACCTCTTTGCACCTGCCCTTGTGAGCCCACCGCTATGAGCCTTCACCTCGATGCGCGCCAGCGCGCCATGTTGCAAGAGATGGGCGTCACCGTCTGGGCGTCAGCCGAAGCGCCGGTGCCCGCAGTGTCCCCCGTGGCCGACAAGGTACGCGGCCAGCGGGCGGCAGCCGGCCCCGCAGCGCCCCCCGCGCCAGTGGCTGCGGCAGACACCCGCACCGAGCCGGCACCCCGCCCCGTGCGGGAACGTGCAGCACCTCCCGGCACCGCTGCTGCAGCCGTGCCACCGGCACCGCAGGGCGGCAGCGCGGCACCTGCGTTGATCCTGCATGCGGCCAAGGCGCTGTATCCCATGGCCGATCCCGCACAGACACCTGCCGAGCTGGGCGCCGGCTGGCTGGTGGTTGCCGAAAGCCTCTCACCCACCGAGCCGCTGGCGGGCGAAGCCGGCCGCCTGCTCGACAACATGCTGCGGGCCATGCGGCTGCACCGCCACCCCCGCGTTTATCTGGCAGCGCTGGAGCGCCCCCAGCCCGGCAGCACCGCCCAAGCCATCGAGATCGCCCCCGCATTGAACGACATGGTGACCACACTGCGCCCCGCCATGGTGCTGGTGCTCGGCCATGTGGCGGCCCGGGCGGCCCTGGCGCGCACCGAACCCCTGGGCCGCCTGCGCGCCGAGCTGCACCAGCTGGCGGGCTGCCCGGCCATCGTCACCTACGACCCCGCCTTCTTGTTGCGCGCGCAGGGCAACAAGGCCGCCGCCTGGGCCGATCTGTGCCGTGCGCTAGCGCTGGTGCACGCTGCCGCCGCACGCGCGTAGATCGTGAACACGTTCTTGAAACCCACTTTTCCCGCCGGCCCGCGTCACACGGGCGCCATTAACGCAGTGCCATAATCCGCAGCCTGAACTTTGACGGAGAAACCCCGTGGAAACCTACCCGAGTTGGTAGCTTTCAGCTCCCCGGCCTGCCGTGGGGGATGAAAGCACCCCCAAGCCCCACTGCAGATGCCACCTACCAAGGGAGTGAGCCATGCTCAATATCTTTTCGCTCGCCAATGGCCGGCTGTTCCAGGAAGAAATCGAATCCCTGGAAGAACTCACCCGCTTCCAGCCCATCTGGGTTGATCTGGAAAACCCCACGCTCGAAGAAAAGCGCTGGATCAAGCAGCACTACGGCCTGTCCATCCCCGAAGACGCGATGGACGAGGACATCGAGGAATCCGCCCGCTTCTACGAAGAAGACAACGGCGACCTGCACATCCGCAGCGACTTTCTCATTGACGACAACGAGCAGCCACGCTCGGTGCGCGTGGCCTTCATCCTGAACCTGACCAACCCCGACCTGAAAAGCAAGGGCGTTCTGTTCTCGATCCACGACGAAGACGTGCCCGTGTTCCGCCTGCTGCGTATGCGCGCACGCCGCGCGCCGGGCCTGATCGAGGACGCCAAGGAAGTGCTGCTGGCGCTGTTCGACGCCGACGCCGAGTATTCCGCCGACACGCTGGAAAACATCTACGACGAGCTGGAGAAGGTGAGCAAGCAGGTGCTGGCCGGCGACGTGACCGACAGCCGCGCCGGCGAAGTGCTGGCCGCCATCGCCCGCCAGGAAGACTTGAACGGCCGCATCCGCCGCAACGTGATGGACACGCGCCGCGCCGTCAGCTTCATGATGCGCAGCAAGATGCTCAATTCCGATCAGTTCGAGGAGGCCCGCCAGATCCTGCGCGACATCGAGTCACTGGACAACCACACGGCCTTCCTGTTCGACAAGATCAACTTCTTGATGGATGCCACGGTCGGCTTCATCAACATCAACCAGAACAAGATCATCAAGATCTTCTCGGTGGCCAGCGTGGCGCTGCTGCCGCCCACGCTGATCGCCAGTGTGTACGGCATGAACTTCCAGTACATGCCCGAACTGGCCAAGGAGTGGGGCTACCCCTATGCGCTGCTGCTGATGCTGGCCAGCGCACTGGGCCCCATGTGGTATTTCCGCAAGCGCGGTTGGTTGAAGTAGCCCCCCTGTGGCGCTGCGCGCCTCGGTGCAGCCGCCAGAGGCGGCAGCTCTTCGGGGTCGTCCAAGCCTGCGCAGGCAGGCTTGGAGCCGCGGCCTCTCAGCCCCCCGAGGGGGGGCGCCTCCAGCGGCCCGGCAAAGCCGGTTCCGCGGTGGCGCTGGCCTTGGGGCGCGCCAGTTGCAGCCAATGGTCGAATTGCCTGATTGGCGACATGTCTCAGACCCCGTTCGCCCTGAGCTTGTCGAAGGGCTGCCCCAGTACGCGCCCTGGCTTTGACAGGCTCAGCCCGAACGGATGGTGCAGGCATCTGAGATATGTCGCTCTCAGGCGAATTGGCCGCTAGCGCTTACCAGTAATGCGCTAGCAGCTATTTATTTCATAGTCTTTGTAAAAACGCCTGCACCATGTGGTCGGCGTAGCGGCTGGCCACGGTCTGCACGAACAGCGCGAAGTCGGCATGCGCGGCATCGTCGGCGCGGTCGGAGATGGTGCGCACCGCCGCAAACGGCACGCCATAGTCCAGGCACACCTGGGCCACGGCGGCGCCTTCCATTTCCACGGCCAGCACATCGTGGCCCGCTGCGCGCAGCGCGGTGCGCAGCTGGTCGGACTCGTGCGCGGCCGAGACAAAGCGGTCGCCGCTGGCCATCAGGCCGTGGTGCACCTGCGGGGCTGTTCGGAAAAAATTTGCATCAAATAGCCCGTGAGCGCTTGCCGTACAAGCGTGAGCAGCTTCCAAAAGAAGATCAGACAAAGCCCCATCGCAGGCCAGCCGCGCCCGCGCGTAGCCCGGCAGTTCCCAGCGCGGGAACAGGGGCGAGGCGTCCATGTCGTGCTGCACATAGTCTTGCGCTACCACCACGTCGCCCACCCGCACGCCATCGCCCACCCCGCCGGCCACGCCTGTGAACACGATGCGGGCCGCGCCAAACCGCTCGATGAGCGCCGTGGCCGTGGTGGCGGCCGCCACCTTGCCAATGCCCGAAAGCGCCAGCACCACGCTGTGGCCGTGCAGCGACCCGGTCCAGAAAACACGCCCCGCATGCACCCTGCGCTGGGGCTGCTGCAAGGTGGCGACAAGGCCCGATTGCTCTTCGGCAAGTGCGCTGAGGATGGCGGTGGTCATGGGCCCCGTTATTTCTTGTCGCGCAGTTCGCGGCGCAGGATTTTCCCCACGGGCGTCTTGGGCAGCTCGGTGCGGAACTCGATCACCTTGGGCTGCTTGTACCCCGTGAGCTCGTGGCGGCAGAATGCACGCACATCGGCTTCGGTGAGGTCTGGCGACTTCTTGACAATCACCAGCTTGATGGCTTCGCCCGATTTCTCGTCGGGCACTCCCACCACGGCGCATTCCAGAACGCCGGGGCAGTTGGCCACCACTTCCTCGACTTCGTTGGGGTAGACGTTGAAACCGCTGACCAGCACCATGTCCTTCTTGCGGTCCACGATCTTGAAATATCCGCGCTCGTCCACGATGCCGATATCGCCGGACTTGAAGTAGCCGTCTTCGGTCATGGCCTTGGCGGTTTCGTCAGGCCGTTGCCAGTAGCCGGCCATCACCTGCGGGCCCTTGATCACGATCTCGCCGGGCTGGCCGATAGTGGTGACCTCATGGCCCTCATCGTCGATCAGCTTCATATAAGTGCTGGGCAAGGGCACACCGATGGTGCCGGTGAATTCCTTGGCGGTCACGGGATTGCAGCTGGCCGAGGGGCTGGTTTCCGACAGGCCGTAGCCCTCGCAGATGGGGCAACCGGTTTTTTCGAGCCAGAGTTTGGCCACGGCGCCTTGCACGGCCATGCCGCCGCCTACCGAGACCTTGAGGTTCTTCCAGTTGACGGTGTTGAAGTCGGGGTGGTTGGCCAGGCCGTTGAACAGCGTGTTCACGGCCGGGAAACTGTGGAAGCGGTGCTTGGACAGCTCCTTGAGCACCGCCGGCAGGTCGCGCGGGTTGGGGATCAGGATGGTCTTGCCGCCCGTGCGCATGGACAGCATCATGTTCACCGTGAACGCGAAGATGTGGTACAGCGGCAGCGCACAGATGCTGGTGGGCTGTTCGCCGGCAGGCACCGTCTGCATGACCGGGTCGTTCCAGGCCTCGGACTGCAGCACATTGGCGATCACGTTGCGGTGCAGCAGGATGGCGCCCTTGCTCACGCCGGTGGTTCCGCCGGTGTATTGCAGCAGCGCGATGTCATCGGGCTTGATGTCGGGCTTCTTGAACGTGCCGCGAGAACCCTGGGCCACCGCGTCATTGAAACGCACTGCGGCGGGCAGGTTGTAGGCGGGCACCATCTTCTTGACATTGCGCACCACATAGTTGACCAGCGTCCCCTTGAGCAAGCCCAGTTGATCGCCCATGGCGCACAGCACCACATGCTTGATGGGCGTGTGGGCAATGCAATGCTCCAGTGTGGTGGCGAAGTTCTCGATGATGACGATGGCCTTGGCGCCCGAGTCCTTCAACTGGTGCTCCAGCTCGCGCGGGGTGTACAGCGGGTTCACATTGACCACGACAAAGCCGGCACGCAGAACAGCCGCCACCGCGACGGGGTATTGCGGCACGTTGGGCATCATGATGGCGACGCGGTCGCCCTTGACCAGGCCCAGGCTCTGCAGGTAGGTAGCAAAAGCGTTGCTCAACGACTCTGTCTGGGCAAAGGTGATTTCCTTGCCCATGAAGCTGTAAGCCACACGGTCGGCGTACTTGTGAAAGGCCTCCTCCATCAGTGCCACCAGGGACGGGTACTGCCCAGGGTCGATATCGGCGGGAACGCCCGTCGGGTAGCTCTTGAGCCAAATGCGGTCGGTCATTTCCAAGTCTCCTGCTCTTTTTTGTCGCGAATGGAAAACCGTGCCGAATGATTTTGCACGGTCGTGCTATTTTTTCGGGGATTATGCCCTGTCAGCTCTTGAGCGCCAGCAGCACTTCGTCGAGCATCTTCTTGGCGTCGCCAAACAGCATGCGGTTGTTTTCCTTGTAGAAAAGCGGGTTGTCCACGCCCGCGTAGCCCGAGGCCATGGAGCGCTTCATGACGATCGAGGTCTTGGCCTTCCACACCTCCAGCACCGGCATGCCGGCGATCGGGCTGGCCGGGTCTTCGAGGGCGCTGGGGTTCACGATGTCGTTGGCGCCAATGACCATGGCCACGTCGGCATCGGGAAAGTCCTCGTTGATCTCGTCCATCTCCATCACGATGTCGTAGGGCACCTTGGCCTCGGCCAGCAGCACGTTCATGTGGCCGGGCATGCGGCCTGCCACTGGGTGGATGGCAAAGCGCACGTTGATGCCTTTTTCGCGCAGGGTTTTGGTGATCTCGTACACCGTGTGCTGCGCCTGGGCCACGGCCATTCCGTAGCCGGGCACGATGATCACGCTCTTGGCATCGCGCAGCAGCTCGGCCGTCTCGGCGGAGCTGGCGGGCACGGCCTCGCCCTGCGGTTTGGCGGCATCACCCTTCTTGGCGGGCGTGCCAGCACCCGAGCCAAAACCGCCCGCGATCACGCTGAGGAAGTTGCGGTTCATCGCGTTGCACATGATGTAGCTCAGGATGGCGCCCGAGGAGCCCACGAGCGCGCCCGTGACGATGAGCAGGTCGTTGGACAGCATGAAGCCCGTGGCCGCCGCCGCCCAGCCCGAATAGCTGTTGAGCATGGACACCACCACCGGCATGTCGGCACCACCAATGGCCATGACCATGTGGATGCCGAACAGAAGGGCAATCACCGTCATCACGACCATCGGCACCATGCCTTGCTCCACGGTCTCGGCGCGCAGGAACTCGCGGCCAAACCAGATCACGATCATCAGCGCGGCCAGGTTGAGCCAGTGGCGGCCAGGCAGCAGCAGCGGCTTGCCGCCTATCTTGCCGTTGAGCTTGCCGAAGGCAATCAGCGAGCCGCTGAAGGTGACGGCGCCAATCAGGATGCCGACGTAGATTTCCACCTCATGGATGGTTTTTTCCACGCCTTCGAGCTGGATGGATGTATCCACATAGCTGGCAAAGCCCACCAGGCAGGCCGCCAGGCCCACCAGGCTGTGCATGAGGGCGACCAGTTCGGGCATCTGGGTCATCTTGACGACCTTGGCCGCATACAGGCCGATGCCGCCGCCAATGGCCAGGGCGCCGACGATCCAGGCTATTCCCGAGGGGCTGACGCGCGGGCCGAACACCGTGGCCAGCACGGCCAGCGCCATGCCGATCATGCCGAACAGGTTGCCCCGGCGCGAGGTTTCGGGGTTGGAGAGCCCACCCAGGCTCAGGATGAACAAAATGGCCGCGCCCAGGTAGGCAACGGTGGCGAGACTTTGGGACATGCTCTGTGCTCCTTGTGTTCTTGTTGTGATGGAGTTACTTGCGGAACATGGCCAGCATGCGGCGCGTGACCGCAAAGCCGCCGAACATGTTGATGGCCGTGAGCACCAGAGCGGCAAAGGCCAGCCAGAGGATGAGCCCGTCCGGGCGCCCGTTGACACCCGCATCGGGCGGTGCAATCTGCACCAACGCGCCGATGGCGATGATGCTGGAGATGGCGTTGGTCACGCTCATCAGCGGCGTGTGCAGCGCAGGTGTGACGTTCCACACCACCATGTAGCCGATGAAGCAGGCCAGCACAAACACGGTGAAGTGCCCCAGGAAGGCCACGGGCGCATAGGCACCGATGGCCCAGAACACCACGGCCAGCACGGCAAAAACAATGGTCAATGTCTTGGCGGACATGGGGGCGCCCGGACCGTGGCTGGATTTCTTCACGGTCGCGGGGGCTGCCGCAGCCTTGGGTGCGGGCGCAGGGGCCTGCTTGAGCGGCGGCGCGGGCCAGGTGATAGCGCCCTCCTTGATCACGGTGAGACCCCGGATCGCGTCGTCTTCCATGTTGACCATGGCCACGCCGTCCTTGGCCTTGCACAGCTCTTCGGTCAGGCGCAGCAGGTTGGTGGCGTACAGCGTGGACGACTGCTTGGCCAGGCGCGAAGCCAGGTCGGTGTAGCCGACGATGGTCACACTATGGCGCACCACGGCCTGGCCGGGCACGGTCAGCTCGCAGTTGCCGCCCTGCTCGGCGGCCATGTCCACGATCACGCTTCCGGGCTTCATGCTCTGCACCATCTCGGCCGTGATGAGTTTGGGCGCAGGTTTGCCGGGGATCAGCGCGGTGGTGATGATGATGTCGGCATCCTTGGCCTGCTCTGCGTACATCTTGCGCTGCGCGGTCTGGAAGCCTTCACTCATGACCTTGGCGTAGCCGCCGCCACCCGAGCCTTCTTCTTCGTAGTCCACCTTGACGAACTCGCCGCCCAGTGACTTGACCTGGTCGGCCACCTCGGCGCGCGTGTCGTTGGCACGCACGATGGCGCCCAGATTGGCCGCGGTACCAATGGCGGCCAAGCCCGCCACGCCAGCGCCTGCAATGAACACCTTGGCAGGCGGTACCTTGCCCGCTGCCGTGATCTGGCCATTGAAGAAGCGACCAAAGGCGTTGGCCGCCTCAATGACGGCACGGTAGCCGCTGACGCCTGCGGTGGACGTGAGCGCGTCCATCTTCTGGGCACGGCTCAGCGTGCGCGGCAGGCAGTCGATGGCCAGTACCGTGGCCTTGCGGGCCGCCAGCTGCTGCATCAGCTCGGGGTTCTGGGCGGGCCAGATGAAATCGATGAGCGTCGTGCCTTCGCGCATCAGCGCCACTTCGTCGCTGCTGGGCGGGCGCACCTTGAAGACGATGTCTGATGCAGCCCATAGTGCGGCGGCGTCGCCGACGATCTGGGCGCCCGCGGCGCGGAAGGCGTCGTCACTGAAATTGGCGGCATCCCCGGCGCCGGACTCCACCGTGACGGTGAAGCCCAGCTTGATCAGCTTCTCCACCACATCGGGCACGGTGGCCACGCGCTTTTCGCCGGGGAAGGTTTCCCTGGGCACGCCAATGCGCTGTGGCTGCGGGATGGGGCTTGTCTGCATCAGAGTTCTCCTCAAGTTTCGTAACCGTTATGCCAGGCCGTCAGACAAGGGGCTGGCGTGCGCGAGTGACTGGAAAGGGGCGCAGAAAACAGAAGCAGCGAAATGATCAAGCGGGTAATTTTTGAAGGCGACTTGGTATCAGGCATTTCGCACGGCGCCCACCCGGGCAATCTGACCGCGAGCTTACATGAAGAAAATTGAATGCCTATGCATTCACACCATGCGATGACGGTGCACCTGTACTTTCCCGCCACAAGCCAAAAAAAAGCCGGTGACACACAGTTCACCGGCTTGCTTCCGGGGCCACAGACTGCGGCCCTGCAGCGCAGATCAATTCACCCGTTGTGCCAGCGCCCCCGAGGCGTATTGAGCAGCCACGACCTGCAAGCTGTGGCCCTTGATCTTGGCGCCCTGGCCTTCACAGCCAAACTCGATGTAGCGCTGTTTACAAATGGCCTTGGCGGCTTCCCGCGCGGGCTTGAGCCATTCGCGGGCATCGAACTTTTCGGGGTTCTCGGCCAGGAACTTGCGCACCGCGCCGGTCATGGCCAAACGGATGTCGGTGTCGATGTTGATCTTGCGCACACCATGCTTGATGGCTTCCTGGATCTCTTCGACAGGCACGCCGTAGGTTTCCTTCATCTTGCCGCCGTACTGGTTGATGATGGCCAGCAGCTCGGCGGGCACCGACGAGGAGCCGTGCATGACGAGGTGGGTGTTGGGAATGCGCAGGTGGATTTCCTTGACACGGCTGATGGCCAGGATATCGCCCGTGGGCTTGCGGCTGAACTTGTAGGCGCCATGGCTGGTGCCAATCGCAATGGCCAGCGCGTCGAGTTGCGTGGCCTTGACGAAGGTGGCGGCTTCTTCGGGGTCGGTCAGCATCTGGCTGTGGTCCAGCTTGCCCTCGGCGCCAATGCCGTCTTCCTCACCGGCTTCCCCAGTTTCCAGGTTGCCCAGGCAGCCCAGTTCGCCTTCCACGGTGACGCCCACCTTGTGCGCCATGTCCACCACCTTGCGGGTGACTTCCACGTTGTAGTCGAAAGATGACGGCGTCTTGCCGTCTTCCATCAGCGAGCCGTCCATCATCACCGAGCCGAAGCCCAGATCAATGGCGCCCTGGCACACCTTGGGCGAGGTGCCGTGGTCCTGGTGCATCACCAGCGGAATATGGGGATACATCTCGGCCGCCGCCTGGATCAGGTGCTTGATGAAGGCCTCGCCCGCGTATTTGCGCGCACCGGCGCTGGCCTGGAGGATCACCGGGGCGCCCACCTCGTCGGCAGCGGCCATCACGGCCTGCACCTGCTCCAGATTGTTGACGTTGAAGGCAGGAATGCCATAGCCATTGGTGGCAGCATGGTCGAGCAGTTCGCGCATCGAGACGAGGGGCATGGTCGTGAAGTCCGTTCAGGGTTGATGGGGAGCTGACAGGCAGCCGCTGCGGTGGTAACCGCTTGGTAACCTGGATTTTACCCGGCTGCTACGGCGGCAGGTGGCGGAAAATCCAGACGGTAGCAGGTGGTGAATGGCGCTGGCGCGGCTGCTGCGCCAAAGGCGCCCCCGTGCATTTGCGCCACGCGCAGCACGATTTCATGCCCCAGGTGCAGGCTGTCCACCGGGCGCGCCACCCTCGCGTGGTCCCCATCCGCCTGGACGCGCTTGCCGTCGTCACACACCTGCAACCAGGCCGCCCCGGTGTCGGACTGCCCGATCTGCACGGAAATCCGGGTACCAGGCGGGGTGTGCTTGAGGGCGTTTTCGACCAGATTGCGCACCGCCAGGTCCAGCAGCACCGCATGCCCCATCAGTTCCAGCGTGTCGGGCGCCACCAGGGCAATCTCGCCCCCCCGCTTCCATGCGGCCTGCGCATAGTCGGCGCATACCGCGCGCGCCGTGGCAGCCAGGTCCACCGGCGCCTTGGCTTCGTGCAACTGCGCGCGGCTGGCCCGTGCCAACGCCAGCAACTGGTTCAGCACATGCCCTGCACGCAGGGCGTCCTGCCCGATCTGTGCCACTGCCTGCGCCTGCGCCTGCGGGGCGAGCCCCCCTCCCAGCGCACTGGCCTGCAACGCAATGGAAGACAGCGGTGTGCGCAACTCGTGGGCCACTTCATTGGCCAGACGCCGCTCGCGCACCAGTGCGTCCTGCTGCCGGTCCAGCAAGGTGTTGATAGAGGCCACCACCGATTCGAATTCACTCCATGCGTGGCGTGACGCGAGACGCTGCGTGCTCGCGGGGTCCAGCGCGGCCACGTCCGCAGACAGGGCATACAAGGGCCGCAAGCCGCGCCGCAAGGCCAGGCCCAGGGCCAGCGCCACCACGGGCAGCAGCCACAAGCCGGGCTCGACCATCTGCTCGGCGATGTCCTGTGCCAGTTCGTCACGCTCGCGCAACTCCAGCAGCACCATGACCTTGCGGGTCTTGGAACCATCCCATTGCGAAAAACTACGCCAGGCCACGGCCTGCGGCCCCAGGCGCAAGTCGGCAAACCCCTCCGCAACACCAAAGGGGGGCAAGGGCGCGCTGCCGCTTTGCGCCAGCACACGCCCGGCGGCATCCCACTGCACGACGCTGATGGACTGCTGGTAGTCATGCGATTTGAGCCACGGCGTCGGCGCGCGCTGCGTGGTAACGGACGTCTCCACGGACTCGGAAGCGCGCAGGTTGATGAGCAGCGCCGCCACACTGGCCAGATGTCCATCGGTCAGCTCATCCGCTTCGTGCACACCGGCGCGGTATCCCATGAACACAAAGCTGCCCCACACCAACACCAGAGCGCCCAGAGACCACAGCAGCAGATGCCGGGTCAGGGAATGGCGACCCGCTCCCGGCGCCGGCATCACAAGGCCTCCTGCGGCATGAAGTAGCCCACGCCCCGCATGGTCTGGATGCACCCGCTGCCCAGCTTGCGGCGAAGATGGTGGATGTGCACTTCCACCGCGTTGCTCTCGATGGCCGATTGCCAGCTGTACAAGCGCTCTTCGATCTGCTGGCGTGACAGCACGCGGCCTCGGGCCTGCAGCAGCACCAGCAGCACCGAAAACTCGCGCGGCGACATCTCGACCGGTTTGCCATCCTGCATCACCGTGCGTGCAGCCGGGTCCACTTCGATATCCCCGTAGCGGATGGTGGGCGAGGCCCGGCCCGCCGCACGGCGCAGCAGCGCACGCAAACGGGCGTCGAGTTCATCAACATCAAAGGGCTTGACCAGATAGTCGTCGGCACCCTGGTCCAGGCCGGCAATGCGCTGGCTGACCAGATCACGGGCCGTCACGATGAGCACCGGGGTTGCGGGGTCGGGCAGTGTCGGCGCGCCCGCCGCCAGGCCCGCAGCGGCCGGGCTGGTGCGCAGCCGCTGCAGCAATTCGCTGCCTTCACCGTCGGCCAGCCCCAGGTCCAGCAGCACGGCATCAAAGCGCTCGGCGCGCAAGGCGCTCCAGGCCGAGGCAACGCCATCGCACACATCCACGGCATAACCGCGTTGCTGCAGATTGGTGCGCAGCCCGTCGGCAATGCCCGCATCATCTTCCACCACAAGGATTCGCATGGTCCCATTGTCGCCGTGACCGAACTGCGCGTGAAAGGTTAAGAACCAGTTAAGCGCCTGCGTCTATGGTGCCCACCATGCTGCATTCGAATCTCTCCCCCGCCGTGCCTTCCCATTCCCTGCGCACCACCCTGACCTGGACCATTGGCGCCCTTGTGTGCCTGCTGGCCTGGGACGCCCTGGGGCAAGACCGCGCGCTGGCCCATGCTTTCGGCACGGGCACCGGGTTCCCAATGCGCGATCAGTGGTTTTTTGTTCAGGTGCTGCATGAAGGTGCGCGCCGCACGGCCTGGCTTTTTTTGCTGCTGCTGACCCTGGGTGTGTGGTGGCCCGTCGGCTTGCTGCGGCGCATCGACCTCATGGAGCGACTGCAGCTGGCCGTCAGCGTTTTGGTGGCCCTGGGCGTGGTGAGCAGCCTCAAAAGTCTGAGCGCCACCAGTTGCCCCTGGGACCTGGCCGAGTTCGGTGGCGTGGCCCGCTATGCATCGCACTGGGCCCTGGGCATCGTCGATGGCGGGGGCGGGCGCTGCTTTCCCGCGGGCCATGCCTCGACGGGGTTTGCCTTTCTCGGCGGCTACTTTGCCCTGCGGCGGCGCCAGCCGCGCGCTGCGCGCCTGTGGCTGGCGGCATCGCTGGCCGCGGGCCTGGTTCTGGGCGGGGCCCAGCAGGTGCGCGGCGCCCATTTCATGAGCCACACCCTGTGGACGGGCTGGCTGTGCTGGACCACCGGCTGGCTGTGCGACCTGGCGGCGGGCTGGCTGCGCCAGCGCTTTGCGTTTGCCGACAGCCCGTTGCCGCCCGAATCATCGCCCCATGCGACGACGTGACCTGGCCGTCTGTCACGCAGCGAGCGCAGTCAACGGCGTCAACTGGCGCGGCAGATTTTCAGCATGTTGGTGCCGCCGGGCGCACCCATGGGTTCGCCGCAGGTGATGGCATACACATCGCCGCGCTGCACGATGCCGCGGCTCTTGAGATGGCCTTCGGCCTGCGCCAGCGCCGTGTCGCGGTCGGCGCTGGTGTCCATCAGCAAGGGCCGCACATTGCGGTACATGGCCATCTTGCGCTGCGTGGCGACCTTGGGCGTGAGGGCGTAAATCGGGATATGGCTGCGGTGGCGGCTCATCCACAGGGCGGTGGAGCCGCTGTCGGTCATGGCCACGATGGCCTTGGCTTCCAGGTGGTGGGCCGTGAACAGCGCACCCATGGCAATGGACTGGTCGATCCGGCCAAAGGTGCGGCCGGTAAAGTCGGCGTCCAGCTGGTGGTCCTCGGCCGCCTCGGCGGCGGCGCAGATCTTGGCCATCTCTTCGACGGTTTCCAGGGGGTATTTGCCCGCCGCCGTCTCGGCGCTGAGCATCACCGCATCGGTGCCGTCCAGCACTGCGTTGGCCACGTCGCTCACCTCGGCCCGGGTGGGCACGGGGTTGGTGATCATGCTTTCCATCATCTGCGTGGCGGTGATGACCACCTTGTCGAGATCCCGTGCCATGCGGATCATCTTTTTCTGCAAGGCCGGCACAGCCGCATTGCCCACTTCCACGGCCAGATCGCCCCGCGCCACCATGATGCCGTCGCTGACGCGCAGGATGGCTTCCAGGTGCGGAATGGCCTCGGCACGCTCGATTTTGGCAATCAGCCCCGGCTTGTGGCGGTATTCCGCCGCCGCCACGTTGCACAGCTGGCGCGCCATCTCCATGTCGGTGGCGTTCTTGGGAAAGCTCACGGCCACATAGTCGGCCTGAAAGCCCATGGCCGTGCGGATGTCGTCCATGTCCTTGGCTGTGAGGGCCGGCGCCGTGAGGCCGCCGCCCTGCTTGTTGATGCCCTTGTTGTTGGACAGCTCGCCGCCGATCTTCACCGTGGTGTGCACGGCCTCGCCGCGCACCGCGTCCACCGTGAGCACGATCAGCCCGTCGTTGAGCAGCAGCACATCGCCCGGCTTCACATCGCGCGGCAGCTCCTTGTAATCCAGCCCCACGCCGGCCAGATCGCCCGGCTCGGTGCGCGAGGCATCGAGCACGAACGGCGCACCCTGCTGCAGTTGCACCTTGCCTTCGGCAAATTTGCCCACGCGGATCTTCGGCCCCTGCAGATCGGCCATGATCGCCACCTCGCGCCCGGCCCGCTGCGCGGCGGCGCGCACTGCCGTGGCGCGGTCGATGTGGTCCTGCGCCTTGCCGTGGCTGAAGTTCAGCCGCACCACATTGACCCCTGCGCGGATCATGGCCTCCAGCAATGCCGGGTCGCTCGATGCGGGGCCCAGGGTGGCAACAATCTTGGTGGCGCGACGGGTGGACATGGATGCGTCTCTTTCACTGAACATGTAATTAAGTTTCCATTTTTACACGGAAGCGGTTACACCCGCGAAACCAGAACGCCTCGCCACGCTCGCGCGGTGCGCCCGATTCAGGCGCGCATCAGGGCTTCGATTTCGTCGGCCTTCACCGGCACGCCGCGTGTGATCAGCTCGCAGCCGGACTCGGTGACGATGGCATCGTCCTCGATGCGGATGCCCATGTTGTGGAACGCCTCGGGCACGCCAGCAGCAGGCCGCACATAGAGCCCCGGCTCGATGGTGAGCACCATGCCCGGGCGCAGCACGCGGCTGGGGCGGTTGGTGATGAGCTCGCCCGAGAGCGGGTCCTTGCGCTGGCTCACCTGGCCCAGCTCATCGGGCTCCACATAGCTGCCGCAGTCGTGCACGTCCATGCCCAGCCAGTGGCCGGTGCGGTGCATGTAGAACTGGAAATACGCGCGTTTGTCGATCACATCCTGCACCGAGCCCACCTTGTTCTTATCGAGCAGGCCCAGATCCAGCATGCCCTGCGCCAACACGGCCACGGTGGCGTCGTGCGGATCGGTGAAGCGGGCGCCCGCGCGCGTGGCGGCCACGGCGGCGTCCTGGCTGGCCAGCACCAGGTCGTACAGCGCACGCTGCGGCCCGGTGAAACGGCCATTGGCCGGGAAGGTGCGCGTGATGTCGCTGGCATAGCCGTCAAGCTCGCACCCGGCATCGATCAGTACCAGCTCGCCATCGCGTACGGGTGCCGTGTCAGCGCGGTAGTGCAGCACGCAGGCATTGGCGCCTGCCGCCACGATGGAGCCGTAGGCGGGGTATTGCGAGCCATGCTGGCGAAATTCGTGCAGGAGCTCGGCATCGAGGTGGTATTCGCGCACCTCTTCGCCGGCCCGCAGCATGCGGGCCGAGCGCTGCATGGCGCGGACATGGGCGCCCGCGCTGATCTGGCTGGCGCGGCGCATGATGGCCTGCTCATGCGCATCCTTGATCAGGCGCATTTCATCGAGCAGCGTGCACAGGTCGTTTTGCTGCGCGGGGCACAGCGCGCCATAGCGCACGCGGGCGCGCACGGCATTCAGCCAGCCCTCCACCCGGGCGGCCAGCCCGCTGTGGGTGGCGAACGGATACCAGACGCAGGCCCGGTTTTCCAGCAGGCGCGGCAGTTGCGCATCCAGCTCGCCGCTGGCATGGGCGGCATCCACGCCCAGCGCGGCGGGGGCCGCCGCCGGGCCGAGCCGGTAGCCGTCCCAGATCTCGCGTTCCATGTCTTTGGGCTGGCAAAACAGCGTGCTGCGGCCGTCATGGGTGATGACCAGGCAGGCGCCCGGCTCGGTAAAGCCGGTCAGGTAATAGAAGTAGCTGTCGTGGCGAAAAAGGAAATCGCTGTCCCGGTTGCGCTGGTGCTCGGGCGCTGTGGGGACGATGGCGATGCCGCCTTCGCCGAGCTGGGCGGCCAGACGAGCACGGCGCTGGGCGTAGACGGAAACGGGCACGGTGATGTTCATGGCAGGTGCGGGGCAGTGGTGTTCAGTTCGGTCAGCCTTTGCGGCGTGCCCACGTCGGTCCAGCGACCGGTGTAGAGCGCAGCGCTGACCCGGCCATTGTCCATCGCACGCCGCAGCAGCGGGGCCAGAGGGGCTTTGACGCCTTGCGGGTTGCCCGGCGCAATGTCGCACCAGGGCGGCCCGAACAATTCGGCGCGCAGCAGGGCCATGGTGCTGTAGGTGTAACGCGGCGCAGGATGGTCGGCCGGCAGGTTCAGCGCCATGCCTTGCGGCGACAAACCGAAGTCGCCGCGCGGGTTGTGCGCCGGGTTGGGCACCAGCCACAGGTGGGCCAGATGGTCGCTGGCCGCAAACGCCTGCACGGCAGCGCTGTCGAACACGAAGTCGGGCGCAAACACATCGCCTGCGGCCAGCCAGAAAACGGGCCCCAGCTGCGGCAGCGCGCGCGCAATGCCGCCCGCCGTTTCCAGCGCACCACCAAAATCCACGCCTTCGTGCGAGTATGAAATAGATAGCTGCTCGCGCTTATCCCATAAGCACTTCAGGCCATTTTGACTCGAAAAATACGCGGGAATCTGCTCCCCCAGCCAGGCGGTATTGACCACCACGCGCGACACACCGGCATCGGCCAGCGCCTGCAAATGCCATTGCAGCAAAGGCCGGCCCTGCACCTGCAGAAGGGGCTTCGGGGTGGTGTCGGTAAGGGGCCGCATGCGCTCGCCACGGCCTGCCGCCAGCACCAGCGCGGGCACTTGCAAAAAAGCCGGCTGCGTCATCGCGCGGCCCCGCTGGCCTGGCCCACGGCGCCGCGCTGCAGGGCGTGGCGTTGCACTTCGGTGGGCTCGAACAGGGCCAGCAGCGCATCCATCAGCGTCTGGGCCTTGACCGAATGGTCGGCGCCAAAGTTGCACACATACACATCCAGCGTGACGGCGTTTTGCTCGGGCCAGGTGTGCACGCACAGGTGCGATTCGGCCAGCAACACCGTGGCCGTGACACCGCCCGGGCCTTGCGCCGTGGCCGGAAAGCGGTGGAACAACTGGTCCACCGCCTGCAGCCCCGCAGCGCGCACGGCATGCGTGCAGGCCAGGGCCAATGCGGCGGCATCCAGCAGGCGCTGGGGGGCGCAGCGGCAGCCACGCAGATCGGCAGTGAGATGCAGTCCTTGCATGGCCAGCACTGTAGTGCATAGCCACCCGCCCGGCGGCGTGCGCGGGGGTCCGCCAGGCCCCCTGCGGGCCGCACCGGTAAAATGCCGGGTTTCCCTGAACCTCCCACCCGGAGCCGCCCACCCCATGGCCAACACCCAGCAATCCCACCAGATGGCCAACGCAATTCGCGCGTTGGCCATGGACGCAGTTCAACAAGCCAATTCCGGCCACCCCGGCGCCCCCATGGGCATGGCCGATATGGCCGTGGCGCTGTGGGGCCGCCACCTCAAGCACAACCCGTCCAACCCCCAGTGGTTTGACCGCGACCGTTTCGTGCTGAGCAATGGCCACGCCTCGATGCTGCTGTATGCACTGCTGCACCTGACGGGCTACGACCTGCCGCTGCAGGAACTCAAGAATTTCCGCCAGCTCGGCAGCAAGACCGCAGGCCACCCCGAAGTCGGCCACACGCCCGGCGTGGAAACCACCACCGGCCCGCTGGGCCAGGGCATCACCAACGCCGTGGGCTTTGCGCTGGCAGAAAAACTGCTGGCCGCCGAGTTCAACCGCGAGGGCCATGCCGTGGTGGACCACCACACCTATGCATTCCTGGGCGATGGCTGCCTGATGGAAGGCATCAGCCACGAGGCGGTGGGCCTGGCGGGCGCCTGGAAGCTCAACAAGCTGATCGCGCTGTACGACGACAACGGCATCAGCATCGACGGCCAGGTTGCCCCCTGGTTCATCGACAACACCCCCCAGCGCTTTGCCGCCTGCGGCTGGAACGTGATCGAAGCGGTCGATGGGCACGATGTGGACGCACTGTCCGCAGCGATTGCCGCCGCCAAGACCAGCACCGACAAGCCCACGCTGATCGTCTGCAAGACCGCCATCGGCAAGGGCAGCCCGAACCGCGCCAACACCGCCAAGGCCCACGGCGAGCCCCTGGGTTCTGAAGAAATCAATCTGACCCGCGCCGTGCTGGGCTGGTCGCACGAGCCCTTCGTGATTCCCGAATCGGTCTATGCCGACTGGGATGCCAAGGCCGCCGGTGAAGCCTTTGAAACCGAATGGACCCTGCGCTTTGCCGCCTACGAGGCCGCCTACCCCGAACTGGCCTTTGAGCTGACCCGCCGCATGCGCGGTGACCTGCCCAAGGACTTCGCCCAGGTGGCGGTGGACACCGTGGTCGCCGCCCACACCAAGGCCGAAACCGTGGCCAGCCGCAAGGCCAGCCAGCTGGCGCTGGAAGCCTTCACCGCCGCGCTGCCCGAGCTGCTGGGCGGCAGCGCCGACCTGACCGGCTCGAACCTGACCAACACCAAGAGCACGCCCGCGCTGCGCTTTGATGCCGCAGGCGCCGTGGTGCGCACCGAGGCCGGCCAGATCGGCCGTCACATCAACTACGGCGTGCGCGAGTTCGGCATGGCCGCCATCATGAACGGCGTGGCGCTGCATGGCGGCTTCATCCCCTACGGTGGCACCTTCCTGACCTTCAGCGACTACAGCCGCAACGCCATCCGCATGGCCGCGCTGATGAAGCAGCGCGTGATCCACGTGTTCACGCACGACTCCATTGGCCTCGGTGAAGACGGCCCCACCCACCAGTCCATCGAGCACGTTGCCAGCCTGCGCCTGATTCCCAACCTCGACGTGTGGCGCCCTGCCGACACGGCCGAAACCGCCGTGGCCTGGAGCGTGGCACTGTCCAACCGCGACAAACCCACCGTGCTGGCCCTGTCGCGCCAAAACTTGCCCTACGCACCCAAGCGCGACCTGGGCGACATCTCGCGCGGCGCCTATGTGCTGAGCGAGCCATCGGACGTGGGCCTGAAGAAGAAGCCCGTGGCCGTGATCATCGCCACCGGCTCCGAAGTGCAGATGGCCCTGAAGGCCCAGAGCCTGCTGGCAGCAAAAAAGATAGCTGTCCGCGTTGTGTCCATGCCGAGTACGACCACTTTTGACCGCGAAGATGTGAAGTACAAGAAGGCCGTGCTGCCCACGGGCATCCCGCGCATTGCCGTGGAAATGGGCGTGACCGACGGCTGGTGGAAATACGGCTGCGCCGCCGTGGTGGGTATCGACACCTACGGCGAATCGGCGCCCGCGCCGGTGCTGTTCAAACACTTCGGTTTCACCGAAGAGAACGTGGCCGCCACCGTGTTGGCCGCGCTCAAGCGCAAGTGATTTGACAAGGGGCCCCGCAGTGATGCGGAGCCCCTTTGAGTTTTGGACTTTTGACAATCAACTTTGGAGAGACTATGACGATCAAGATTGGCATCAACGGCTTCGGCCGCATCGGCCGCAATGTGCTGCGCTCGGCCATCCAGAACTTCAGCGACATCGAAGTCGTTGCCATCAACGACCTGCTGGAGCCCGACTACCTGGCCTACATGCTGCAGTACGACTCGGTGCACGGCCGCTTCCAGGGCACCGTGTCGGTCGAAGGCAACACCCTGATCGTCAACGGCAAGAAGATCCGCCTGACGCAAGAGCGCGACCCCGCCAACCTGAAGTGGAACGAAGTCGGCGCCGACGTGGTGATCGAATCCACCGGCCTGTTCCTGGACAAGGTCACTGCGCAAAAGCACCTGGACGCTGGTGCCAAGAAGGTCATCTTGTCGGCCCCCTCCAAGGACGACACGCCCATGTTCGTGTTCGGCGTGAACCACGCCACCTACGCGGGCCAGGCCATCATCTCCAACGCCTCGTGCACCACCAACTGCCTGGCCCCCGTGGCCAAGGTGCTCAACGACAAGTGGGGCATCAAGCGCGGCCTGATGACCACGGTGCACGCCGCCACCGCCACGCAAAAGACCGTGGACGGCCCGAGCAACAAGGACTGGCGCGGCGGCCGCGGCATTCTGGAAAACATCATCCCGTCGAGCACCGGCGCCGCCAAGGCCGTGGGCGTGGTGATTCCGGCGCTCAACAAAAAGCTGACCGGCATGTCCTTCCGCGTGCCCACCAGCGACGTGTCGGTGGTGGACCTGACGGTGGAGCTGGACAAAGCCGCCACCTACGAAGAAATCAAGGCCGAGATGAAGGCCCAGTCCGAGGGCGCCTTGAAGGGCGTGCTGGGCTACACCGAAGACAAGGTGGTGGCCACCGACTTCCGTGGCGACACCCGCACCTCCATTTTTGATGCCGATGCCGGCATCGCCCTCGATGGCACCTTCGTGAAGGTCGTGAGCTGGTACGACAACGAATGGGGCTACTCGAACAAGTGCCTGGAAATGGTGCGCGTGGTGGCCGCCAAGTAAGCACTGCGACGTGCCCCAACAAAAAACGCGCCCATGGGCGCGTTTTTTATGTGCCATCGCTGCGGGGCAGGCTCAGTGCGCAGTGACCGGTGGCTTATTCCTGCGCATCGCGGATGGTGTCACGCCCATGGCGATCCTTGACCCGGCCCAGGTCGGTATCGAGCGCGCGCGTCAGCTTGTCCACGGCGCTGACGAATGCAGTGGCCATCTTGTCGGCATCGGCCGTCACCGTCACGGGTTGGCGGTTGGCGACGCGGGCCTCGATGCGGCAGCGCTTGTCTTCCGCCCCCGACTTGCCGGCATCCAGGTCGGTCAGAAACACCTCCAGACGGGTGATGTGCTCGCGAAACCGCGCCAGCCGGGTGCCAGCCTCGTCCTGGATCCATTGCGCCAGCGACTCTCCGCCATGGATATGGTCGTCGGTGTGTACTTGTACTTGCATAGGGCACTCCTTGTGAAAATAGAACGGCACGGCAACAAGGCCATGAACATCATGTATGTCTGCATCATGCCCGCAACCGCAGTCAATGACTTGACATCCATCAATAGCCCACCGGTCGGCAGGGAGCCAGGCGAGGCCGCGGCAGTAGCATGCACGGCACTTTCCTACAGCGGTCGTGGGGGTACGGTGCTACAAAGACAATGGCACGGTCGCCCCGCATCGCGTTGATGCGCTTTGCGCCTGCGCACCCAACGGAGCCTCGTCATGCCCGCTTCCCCCCGCCTCAAGATTGGCCTGTCGGCCTGCTTTCAGCACGCCGACCCCGCCCGCCCGCTGTTCACGGGCAAAACCCTGCAGTACGTCGAACAGTCCATCGCCCACTGGATCATGTCGGCGGGTGCGATGGTGGTCATGGTGCCCTGTCCCACCGGGGCGACGGCACGCGGCGACGTCACGCTGGACCACTATGCCGAATGGCTCGACGGCATCGTCATGCACGGGGGTGCCGACGTCTGGCCGGGCAGCTACGGCGAGGAGCCTCTGCGCGAAGAGTGGGTGGGTGACCGCGTGCGCGACCTCTACGATCTGGCCGTCGTGAAGGCGTTTGCCCAGGCCGGCAAACCCATTTTTGGGGTCTGCCGTGGCCTGCAGCTGATCAACGTGGCATTTGGCGGAGCGCTTTACCAGGACTTGCAGACCCAGCACCCGGGCGCGCTGCAGCACCGCGATGCCACCACGTACGACCAGCATTTCCACGACCTCCACATCGTGCCCGGCACGCATCTGGCGCAGCTGTACCCCGACAAACCGCGCGCGCGCGTCAACAGCATCCACCACCAGGGCATCAAGCGGGTGGCGCCAGATTTTGTCGTGGAGGCCCTCAGCGAACCCGATGGCGTGCCCGAAGCGATCCGCCTGCAAGCGGCGCCAGGGCGCGGCTACATCGCCGCCACGCAGTGGCACCCCGAGTTTCACCGGGTTGGCTCGGACACCCTGGACGACACCGCCATCCTCAACGACTTTCTGGCGGCCTGCAGCGCCGCCAAGGCGCACCCGGCCGCGCCCGGCCCTGGCCCGCTGGGCATGCGCGACCGCGCCGCACGCCTGCTGCGCCGGGCACTGCGTCGGCACCCTTGACACGGCCGACATCGGCCGGCCGCGCTGGCGCAGGGCGCGCCGGCGTCAATGCTGGTGGCCGTGCGCCCCGTGCACATGGCGGTGCGCGATTTCTTCCGCCGTCGCGGCGCGCACGCCGGTCACCTTGCAGCTGAACTTCAAAGCCTGGCCTGCCAGCGGATGGTTGCCATCCAGGTGCACTTCAGGGCCCTTGATCTTGACCACGTTGAACACCTGCGGCTGGCCGTCGGCGCCCAGGCCCTGCAGCTGGCCGCCCACCTTCACGCCCGGGGGAAACTCGGCCTTGGGAATGGTGCGCACCAGGCTTTCGTCGCGGGCGCCAAAGGCGTCTTCCACGGCCAGGTCGAGCGTGGTGCCAAAGCCCACGGTCTGGCCATCGAGGGCCGCTTCGACCTTGGGGAAGATGTTGTCATAGCCGCCATGCAGATAGGCCAGGCTGCCCGCATCGAGCGGCTTGCCCTGGGGCGTGGTGACCTGGTAGGTGATGGTGACGGCGGCGTCTTGGGTGATGTTCATGGCGTTGCGCTTTCAAGGGGGCTGCGCGGGGCGGTGCAGAAGGCAACTATGGATATGGCCCGATGAAGGTTTAACCGTTCGCCCTGAGCTTGTCGAAGGGCTTCGACAAGCTCAGCCTGAACGGTATGGGATACATCAAAGGGCCGGATCCATAGACACCGCCGCGCGGATCAAAACCTCGGATTGTCCACGAGGCGCGCAGCATGCGCCCGGTACCAGGTCAGGCCGATGCGGTTGGCGCGGCAGCCGCGCCGGGCCGATCGTCCTCGGCCTGGCCGGGGTAGCGCGCAAACCGCCGCGCCTCGGTGCCGTGCACCGGGTCCTGCTCGGGCCAGGGCCAGCCGCCGAACTGGGTGCGGCGGTAGTCGTTCATGGCCTGCATGATCTCGGCCTGCGTGTTCATCACGAAGGGGCCATATTGCGCCACGGGCTCGCCAATCGGCTGGCCTTGCAGCAGCAGGCATTCGACGGGCGTGGCGCCGGTGTTGGTGAGCCGCCAGTCCTGGCCCGCCACCACCTCCAGCGCGGCATGCTGGCCCACCTCCTGCGGCCCCACGCGCAGGCTGTCGCCCGCAAAGAAATACAGCATGCGGCGCGTGCCCTGGCCCTGCGCGGCCGGCAGCGTCCACTGCGCGCCGGGTGCCAGGTGCAGCGTCCAGATGGCCACATCGCCCTCGGGCTGCGAGGCCCAGGATTCGGGCGGCGGCGCCAGCGGGGCGGGTGCGCCGGGCAGGGCACCGGCCACCACGGTCACGGTGGTGGCGCGGCCTGCCTCGTCGTGGTGCACCAGGCGCGGAATGCGCTCGTTCCACAGCATGGTGAAGTGCGGCGCCACCATCTTGTTGCGCGCGGGCAGGTTCAGCCAGATCTGGAACAGCTCCAGCGGATTGGGCTCGGTGGCGTTGAGCAGCGGGAACATTTCAGAGTGCACAACGCCCTTGCCGGCGGTGAGCCACTGCACGTCGCCGCCGCCAAAGCGCGCGGCCGCGCCCAGCGAGTCGGAATGGTCGATCAGGCCCTTGCGCACCAGCGTCACGGTTTCAAAGCCACGGTGCGGGTGGCCCGGAAAGCCGGGCACCGTGTCGCCGTGGTACATGCTCCAGCCGTCCTTGCGGCTGAAGTCGCTGCCGATCTGGCGGTCTTCCAGCGGCACGGCGGGCGCGAACGCACCATTGCCTGCGGGATAGGCATCGTCATGGTGGGCACAGAACAAGAACGGGTCCATCGTGGGCCACAGCGGGCCCAGCGGCTGGGTTTGCACGATGGGCTGGGTGGCAGCAGATGAAGAGGCGACGGGAGAGGACGACATCAGAGGCTCCTTGGGTTGACGCCGCCACAAGCGGCGGTATGTCTGTCGAACATGGGGCCCATGGTGCCCCAACGAAAGTGCTTCGGATAGGACAGTGCGGTGCGCGCAGCAGGACGGTGGGCGCCTCTGTTTTGGTCAAATAGTGTCATAGCCCACGCCCATCAAGCGCTGGTAGCTATCTATTTAATAGCTTGTCGTCGAATCCATCCAGGCGCCCATGAAGACGTTCTTCTGCGCCCGTCAGGGCTGCTTGCCCACAAACGCCACAGTCAGCCCCTGGGCTGTGACCGTGATGGGCCCCGGCTGCAGGCCCAGGCCATCGAACACGGCCGTGTCCTGCGGGCGCAGCTGGTGCAGCGTGACTTCGCGCAGGGATTGCTCGGCCAGCACGGGTGCGTAGGCGTTGAGGATTTCCGTGACGGACGGCCGGAGGGTAGGGAACTCCAGCCGCACCAGCGTGAGCTGGTGCGCCCGCAGCGTGCGGTCGCTGGCCTCGTAGCGCAGCGCAAACTCCACATCGAAACTGCCTGTGTGGCTGCGCCGCAGCGCGGGGCCGGCGGCGTCCACCGCCATGGCGGCGCCCAGGCGGTTCACCTCGGGCAGCAGGCGCAGGCGCGGCGCCTGCAGGGTCAGGTCGAGCAAGCCCCGCACCGGCACGCTGCGCGGAAACTTCTGCGCCACCATTTCCTGCAATTGCGCCAGCGGCACGGTGTAGCTGGGCTGGGCCAGCGCGCCACGCCCCAGCAGCAGCGCCGCCGCACCCAGGGCAAGCAGCCCCCCGGTGGCGGTGCTCAAAAATCGTCGGCGATGCAGCATGGGTTTCTCCTGGTCGGAGAGGTGGGACACGGATGCGGGGAAAAGGTGCCAGGCCATCGGCGCCATGGCCCCATTCTTTCCTCAAACCACCTCTTTTTTATCTATTCAACAATGCACTTAGACAATTGATTTAATTGGTAATTTTCCGAAATTTATCTATTCATATAATCATTCATGGCCGGTCTCCACGAACTCACCCCCAAAGCCCTGCACGCCCTGCGCCGGCAGGGCGGCGTGCTGACCAGCGCTGAGTTGCAGGAGCTGCTGGGCGTGAGCCAGCCCACGGTGTCGCGTGCGCTGGCACCGCTGATCCAGGCGGGCCAGGTGCAGAAGGTGGGCGCAGCGCGCTCGCAGCGCTATGTGCTGCCGCGCACCGTGCCCGGCGTGGGCAACGAGGTGCGGGTGATGCGCATCGACGCGCAGGGCCGGCCCGCGCCGTTTGCGCGCCTGGTGCCTTTGGTGGGCGGCGCGTTCTGGGTGGACGAAGCCGATGGCGTGAGCGCGCGGCACGACGGCCTGCCCTGGTTTCTGGACGACATGCGCCCCCAGGGCTTCATGGGCCGCACCTTTGCCCAGGCCCACCCCGAGCTGCAGCTGGGCCACGACCCGCGCCACTGGAGCGACGACGACGTGCTGCGCGCCATGACGCTGTATGGCGACGACCTGCCGGGCAACCTCATCATGGGCGAGGCCGCGTTCCAGCGCTTTCACACCCTGCCCGCGCGCGCATCGCGCGTGGCCTCGGCCGCTGACTACCCGCAGCTGGCCGAGCAGGCCATGCGCGGCACGCACCCGGGCTCGTCGGCCGGGGGCGAGCAGCCCAAGTTCTGCACCATCACCGCCGGGCGCCACGCCATCGTGAAGTTCTCGCCCGCTGGCGACGCCCCCACCGACCAGCGCATGCGCGACCTGCTGGTGTGCGAGCACCTGGCGCTGCACACGCTGGCGCAGGCGGGCTTGCCAGCCGCGCCCACGCAGCTGTTCAGGGGCGCGGGGCGGGTGTTTCTGGAGTCGGAGCGCTTTGACCGCACGCCGCTGCAGGGCGACGATCCCCGCAGCTTGGGCGGGCGCATCGGCATGGTGTCGCTGCAGGTCTACAACGCCGAATACGTGGGCGAGATCGACAACTGGGCCGCCACCGCCAACCGCATGGCGGCGCGCCACCTGCTCACGCCGGCCGACGCCCGCACCCTGCGCCTGCTGGAGGCCTACGGCCAGCTCATCGCCAACACCGACCGGCATTACGGCAACATCTCGCTGGTGCTGCAGGGCGACGACTGGGCGCTGTCGCCCACCTACGACATGTTGCCCATGCTGTATGCGCCCGTGGGCGGCGAGCTGGTGCCGCGCGACTTTGCCAGCCGCCCGCTGCAACCCAGCGCCGCCACGCTGGGCGAATGGGCCGAGGCGCAGGCCCTGGCGCGGCAGTTCTGGCAGGCCGCGGCGGCGGACGCGCGGGTGTCGGCAGGCTTTCGGGCCATTGCCGCCGAGAATGCGAGCCATATTGGCCGCTAGCGCTTATCCATCAAGCGCAGGCAGCTATTAATTCAATAGTAATTTAACGCCCCACCACCGACCAGCCGGCGTGCAGGTTGGTCTTGTCGTTCTCATACTCCCAGGCCGTGCCGCAGCGGTCGCACACATAGCGGGTGATGGTGACGGGGCCGTGGTCGCGGTCTTCCTTGCGGTTGCCGCGCTGCACCAGTTCGGCGTGGCCGGGCGCCTTGCGCCAGTTGCGCTGGATGCCCTGGCAGGGCTCGCACAGCGCCATGGGTTTGAGTTCTCTTTGGCGGGCCGAATCTTGGGTCATGGGGGGGTGCCCTGTGGGCAGGTGGTGTGTTGTGGGTGGTTTTGCTTGCAGAAAGCAAGGGCGGCTACTGTAAGGCAACGGCGTGCGCAAAGACACGGCGCTGCGGCAGCATTTCAAGCCAAATTGGCCGCTAGCGCTGGATAGATAAGCGCAACCAGCTATCAAATCAGGAGTTATCCCTCAGCCCGCCGCCATGCGCAGCCTGCGCGCCGCGTCTTCATCGCGGGCGTCGTCGATTTCGCGCAGCACGGCCTGCATGTCCACATCGGTGTGCGCGGGCGCATAGATGCCGGTGAGCGGGGTCTCGTTGCTGAGCAGCCCGCTCTGGTACAGGCTCCAGATCTCGGGGCCGTATTGGGTGCTGCGCAGCTCGGGCGCGAACTGGCCGAAAAAGTCGCGCAGGTTGGCCACGTCGCGCAGCAGCATGCGCGGGGCGTGGTTGTTGCCGGCAGCGTCCACGGCCTGGGGCAGGTCGATGATGACGGGGCCATCGGTGCCGGCCTCACCTTCTGCGCCTGGCAGGTGCGCCAGCAGGATGTTGAACTCCGACAAGTCGCCGTGCACCACGCCCGCGCACAGCATGCGCACCACCTCGGCCACCAGCGTGGCGTGGTGGGTGCGCGCGTCTTCGGGCGTAAAACCCACGTCGTTCAGGCGCGGGGCCGCGTCGCCGTGCGCATCTGTCACCAGTTCCATCAGCAGCACGCCGTCGTGAAAGTTGAACGGCTGCGGCACGCGCACGCCGGCAGCGGCCAGGCGGTAGAGCGCATCGACCTCGGCGCTTTGCCAGGCGGCCTCTTGTTCTTGCCGGCCAAACTTGCTGCCCTTGGCCATGGCGCGGGCCGAGCGCGAGTTCTTGACCTTGCGGTTTTCGGTGTAATCCACCGCCTGGCGGAAGCTGCGGTGGGTGGCTTCTTTGTAGATCTTGGCGCAGCGGGTTTCATCGCCACAGCGCACCACAAAAACCATGGCTTCCTTGCCGCTCATGAGCTGGCGGACCACGGTGTCGATCAGGCCTTCCTCGATGAGGGACTGCAGGCGGGGGGGTGCTTTCATCGGTGCATTTTGCGCCCGGGGCGCAATCCCCTGCGGTCACACCGGATGGCGATGTCGCGCGGGAGCGGCTTACGCCTGCGTGCTCACATCGCGCAGGCGCTGGTGCAGTGCGTCGTCCACATCCACCGGCAGCTGGTTCTTGGCCTGCAGATAGTGGTGGGTGAACACGTCGAGGTAGGCCTCCAGCGTTTGCGCGGCGCGGGTTTCGCCCGCCAGTTCCAGGCACAGGGCTGCCACCTCGGCGGTGCACAGGTGGTCGTCGTGCAGCGCATGGCGCAGGCGGTAGCGCGAGCGCTGCCCCGGCTGCAGGATGAGCACGGGCAGGCGGTCCAGATAGGGGCTTTTGCGAAACATGCGGCGCGCCTCGGGCCAGGTGCCATCGAGCAGCACGAACAGCGGGCGCTTTGCCGTGGCGCTGTGCGGGGGCGCGGTTTCCGCGTTGCGGGGCATGGCATGGAGCAGCCGCTCGGGCGCTACGCCGTCACCCGGAAACACCACCACCGGCTGCCACTGCGGGTCGGCCAGCAGGGCCAGCAAATCCGGGTGCACCGCAGTGCGCGCCCAGCCAAAGGCGAAGGTGTCGGCCACCACATCGGCGATCAGCCAGCCGGTGTTGCTGGGCTTGAGCGCCTCCACATCGCCCATCAGCAAACACATGCCCGCGCGCGTGGGCACGGCCGGGCGCAGCGCGCACAGGCAGTGGCTGGGCAGCAGGCGGCAGCCGGCGCAGCGCTCGCCGCGCGGGCCGCCGCGCGCCAGAAAGGGCTTGGAGCTGCGCGCCAGGCGCTCGGCGCGTTGGCGCGCGACGGCATGGGGCACCACGGGCGCTGCAGCCATGGTCATCGTCATCGTCATCGTCATCGTCATCGTCATCGTCATCGTCATCGTCATCGGCCCCCCGCGCATTCGAGTTCAAACAAAGGCACCTCGGACTGGCGGCTCAGCCACAGGCCGCCGCCCAGCTCGGTAAAGCCCTCTTGCAGGCCGCGCCGGTACAGCTCGGCCCGGTGGCGAAACAGGCGCGGGTCGGTCAGGTCTTCGTCGAGGATGTCACGCTCATAGTCCTCGCGCGTGACGGCTTCGACATACAGCGCGCCCCGGCTCAGGCGGCCCAGGTTGCGCAGGGCCCGCTTCAGGTCGGACGGGTCCAGGTAAGGCAGCACGCCCTGGCAGATCACCAAATCGAACGGCTCGGCCGGGTCATGGGCCTGGTAGTCCACCACCGAACCGCGCTCCCAGCCAAAGCGCCCGCACAGGTAGTCGCTGAACTCCACGCCGTGGTAGCTGGCATCGGGCAAGTGCCGCGCCACCGCCGCACGCCACAGGCCAATGCCGCAGCCCACATCCAGCACCCGGCGCACCGGCACGCGCAGGTATTGCAGGTAGCTGCACACAAACGCGCCCAGCCGCTCGGCGTGCGCGGGGTCGATCACGCTGGTTTTCTTGTCGAAGTAGTAGCGCTGGTAGTAGGCCTCGTCGAACCAGGTATCACTTGCAGATTTCACGCGCCCTCCTCAGGCTGGCAACATCGTCCACGGCAACAGCGCGCGTGAGGAACGGTGGCGGGCAAGTATGGCGCAGGTGCGGTTGCGACCTGAGCGGGTGAAAATTTGGAGTGTTTTAGGGCTCCAGCGCTTATGCCACCTGCGCAAGCAGCTATGAATATTGCATTATTTTGCAGGCGTGACAGCGGCCAGGATGCAACGCGGCGTTGCCAGCACGGGTGCAGCAGGCCCACCTGGCGGGGCGGTGCAGCGCGCACAGCTTGTTGCCATCGGGGGCGCGCAGGTACGCCAGGTGCAGCGGGCCGCCCGGGCCTTCGCGAAAGCCCGGTGGGTCTTCGCCGGTGGTGCCGCCGCACTGCGATGGCAGGGTGTGAGGCCGCCTTATTTTTTGAACCACTTGTCAGTGATTGATTTTGCTTTTGCCTCTGATTGCCGGGCCGCCTCTGCCACCTCTTGCGGCGACGCAGCAGCTTTCCTGCAAAGGGTTGCCGAGCTTGGAAAGCGCTGCGCGCAGGTCTGTGCCAGCTGTTTGGCTTTGTCCCATCCCTGCGCCTGTCCCGCAAAGGCAATGGCGTCCGGCCAGGCAGCAGGGGCATTGTCGAAGTAAGCAAATCCTTCGCTCATCACGGACTTCGCCTGAGTGCTTTGGCCCGCGCCGAGCAACTTGTTGGCCCGCGTGACATAAATTCGCCAGGCACGGTCCGGTTCTGATCGGAGATTCCTGTCCAACGGATCCACATGGCGCTGAACCGCGGCGCTACGAGTCGGCGCGCGCCGTGCCGGAGCGGGTTGGGTTTCGGCGTAGATTTCGGTCAGGTCCAGCATCAGCACCGGCAGCGCATGTTGTGCCGTAGGGCCGCTGGCGGCCTCAAGCGCCAGTTTGCGTGCAGCACGAAAGTCTTGTTGTTGCAACGCAGCCTGGGCATCTGCTGCACGCTGGTAGTTGATCAGCACCGCCGCCGTGCGTGGCTGCGCCAGTGCGCGCCGCCAGGGCTGTGTGGTTGCTGCAGGTCGGGGCTTGCCAGCCATCAACGGCTGAACTTGCGCAACGAGTGACGCCAGGCGCGCTTCAACATCGGGGTGGGTTTGACCAACCTTTTTGAGCAAGTCAGCCCAACTGCCGGATATGTTGTGGCCCATTTCAATCACGCTGGCATTCAGGTTGATCTGTGCATCCTGCAAACTGATCTGAGCATCTTTGGTTGCGCTGTTTTGCTTGCGCACGTTGTGCGCCGAAGCATTTTTCAATTGCTGCAATATCGACGCGCGTTCCGCCTCGCGCCGTTTTTCATTCTCGGCGTCCCATGTCGCCATGCGCTCCAGGAAAGCCTTGTAGCCACTGGGAAACGAATAGCCCATCTGCATGCTGACGGTCACCCCGAACGTGTCCGCGTCTTCTTCATCGCTGCGGCCCCATGCGGGGGCCAGCGTATTTTTGCCCACTTCGTAGGCTGCCAGCACGCTGTCAACGGCCGTCCAGCCACTGGCATTACCGGCCTTGCGCGCCAGGGCAACCCCGACTCCGGTCCATTTCGCAAGCTCGTCGCTGGTCGTGATGGTTGATTCCAGCTGGTGCGAGTCCATATAGACATGTCCCCATTCATGGGCGAGCAGCGCAACCATTTCGTCTTCCGACTCCATGGAACGCAACCACGGCAGCGACACGTAAATGTTGCCCGCTCCAGTGCAGTAGGCCTCAAGATCCGTGGCCGCTGTGATGTAAACCGCGCCCGGCCAGGTTGGCACCCCGGCCGCTTGCTTGATCTTTTGCAGCAAGCCGTTGAGGTAGGTTTGCATTTCTGGCATCTCCACCAAACCGTAGCCACGAGCGCGTTGGTTGAGTACATCCAGCGCGGCATCTGGCCAGATACGGGCAGCCGGTGGCGGCGGCAGCTCTCCCACGCGAATGGCGGGTTTGATCCCCGTCAGTTCGCTCAACTTCTTGCCCGCCTCCGGCAGGGTTTCACAAGCAGACAGCAAAAAAACTGCGGTGCACATGGCCAGCACCGCGCCGCGACCAACGAGGGGGCGCTTCATGAAAGGCATCCCTCTCACCGAACTGCACAGGCATCTTTGCCCGCACCAGGCGTTGCGCCCACGGGCGTTGCGGCCTTGCCCGCCAGCACGGTGCACTGGGCGCTCACGCTGCGTGTCGCACGCACCTGCATGCTGTCTACCCAGAAATCAGCGCCCCCTACCTTCACGCGGAAAAAATCCTGCTTTTCTTCCAGAATGGGCCATGGCATGCCATCGGGGGTCACCGTCTTGGCAGGGGTGGCATCGCCGGGTTGCGCAAAAAGCGGCAACTGCTTCACGCTGGCCGCCGTGATCTGTTTGCCTTCCGTGTTTTGGGCGGCCACTGTCGGGGACGCTGTCACAAAAACCACAGCGGCGGCCGATACGCCAGCAAAACGCAGAACGCGCGAGGCGCAAAGGGTGACAACGGACTTGAGGGACATTCATTTCTCCTGAAGTGAGGGTGTGTGGTTGCGCCACGGGAAAAAATCGAGAACGTGGGCTGTCCAACCCAGCCACTCCGCAACCAGCGCCATCAGTGCCAAATCAACAATGGGCAGCGTGCCGATGTCAAACCACTTTTGCATCCACACCACCAGCCCCATGATGACAACCGATGACACAAAAATGCGCGCCACCCGAAGCACTACCAGACCGACAAGACGGGCCAGCTTCGCCGCCATTTGGCGAAAAAAACCTGCCGAATAAGGTTTTTTAAATGGTGTTTTCGATTCAAGCTCGCTGAGCTCTGACGTGCTGAAAAAAATCTGGCGCGAATCTGGACAGCGTTCGGCAATCCTTTTCTGACATGCCAATGTGCGCTTTCTCAGAGGTTGCCAGACAGTCATGTGCAGGGCATGGGCCGTCAGCACCACCACCAGACCCATCCAGAACAGTGGCCAGGCGGGTGGCAGTTGCCATTCAAGCGCCCGCTTGTAATGGCCGTTGTAGGTCAGCAAGTTGTCCAGGGCCATGGCATGCATAAAGACACCGGGGATCGGCCCATGCACGGGCGAGGTGATCATGTCGTTGGTGCCGCTGATCGCAGCGCCCATGATCACGAACTTGCCGTTCAACAAGGCATGCAACCTGGCCTCGTCCTCTTCGGTTTGTGGCTTGAGCTCACTCACGGTTAGCGAACGGCTGTAGGGGCAGATGGGCTTGAGCACCTCCTCGCCCGCATGAAGCGCACGAAGCCCGGGAGGGATGAGTTCCTCGGCCACCGAGCCGGCAAACCGGCACCATTCGCCAAAGCGTCGAATATCCTGGTTGTTGACACCCCATGTCAGGGCCATGGGCTCGTCAAAGCGCGGGACATCGAGCCCCGCAACGTCTTGCGCCATTGCCAGGGCGCCGCTGCGCGCATCCACCATCGCACTGCCCGTCCCCTGGTTGGCCGTCCACAGTGGGTAGCTCCAGACCAGACGGTCCACTTGGTGCGGTTGGTAATTGACACCCACCAAAGTAAAACAAGGGCGCTCACCGGCAGGGCTGTCCAGGCCCCTGCGCACCGCAAGCCGACCTGTTTGAGGGTCTGGCAACGCCGCCAGAAATACTGGGACACCCTGATCACGCAGGCGGCACAAGGCCTGAACAAGCTGGGGCAGCGTCTCGTCTTTGCGCGCCTGTGTGAAGGTGATGTCAAGGAACACGGCGCGCGGCTGGTACAAGGTGCCCAAATTGGACAGCCACCGCGCATGGGTGGCATAGGGAACCGGCCAACCCTGTTCCAGGTCAGCCAGCGCCTTGTCGTCAATCAACAAAACGGTGACGTTGTCACGTTGTTGAATGGGGTAAAAGCTGCCGACGAGCGCTGCCTGGCTGCGCGCAGTCAGATGGGTCATGAGATCCGAGCTCGGCATCAGTTTGGGCATGATTGCCAGCATGAGAAACGCCACAACAATCGCCAAAAAGGCTTCTGCAGCAAGGCGCCAAAGCTTCAAAGACGAATACAGACTCAAAAGAACCTCTATGGTCGATCATGCAACAAAATGGGTTACATGATGACACAACTGGATTAATCATTGATGTCTCAATAATTGGGGTCAGATTCCAATTTGTCTGGCCATAAGCGATGGCAGCTATCAAAACCATAGCTCTCGCCCCACGCACCGGCGTTGGATCACCTCTTGCCAACCAACGCCTGATCTTGGCTGGCAACTGCGTTACCCATCGCCCCCGGTGCACTGCGCCAGCGCGACGTGCGTGTGGGTCAGCATGTGGCACCGGCGCATGCCGTTGTGCCCCTGTTTTTGCAGCGCTGGGCAGCGTTCTATGGCGGCGTGCGCCGTGGCGAGGTGGCTTTGGTAGCGTTGGCCTGCGCGCACCAGCGGCTGGGCTGGGTGCACCCCTTTGTCGATGGCAACGGCCGCGTCATGCGGCTGCACACCCACACCTGGCTCACCGCGATGGGCTACACCGGCGGGCTGTGGTCGCCCCTGCGGGGCTTTGCCCGCAGCACCGAGCGCTACTACGCGCTGCTGGCCGACGCCGACAGCCTGCGCCGTGGCGACCTGGACGGGCGCGGCAACCTGAGCGAGCAGGCCCTGATTGCATGGGCCACCTACGTGCTGGACACCTGCCTGGACCAAGTCCGCTTCATGGCCGGCCTGCTCGACTTTGAGGCCATCAAAACCCGCATCGAAGCCTGCCTGGTGTTTGAAGCCACCGTGCTCAAACAGGGCGTGCGCCAAGAGGCCCTGCGCGGCCTGCACTACCTGTTTTTGAGTGGCGAAGAAATGCCGCGCGGCGAATTCAAAGCCATGCTGGGCATGAGCGACCGGGGCGCCACCGACGCACTGGGCGCACTGGTCAAACGCGGCCTGCTCAAGTCCGACTCGCCCCAAGGCAAGGTGCGCTTTGGCTTGCCGCAGCACGCGCTGCGCTTCATGTTTCCGCAGCTGTGGCCGGAGGCAGAGGCGGATTCGGCCAATGTTTGAGGGGTAAATTGGCTGCTCGCGCTTATGGCATAAGCGCGAGCAGCTATCAAAATTGCAGAGTCAGCCCCTCCCCAAACGCTTGGCTGCGCCGCAAATCCATCGGCGAGCTGGAGCTGGAGATCGTGGGCGCATGGGCCAGGCAATGTGGCGCGGGGCACGCGCGCCCAGTCAGGCGGCAAAGGCTTTCTGGTCAGCAGCATCTGCAGGCCCTTTTGACTCTTGCCCAGGCACAGCAAGCCGAGGTAGCTCTTGAGGATGTCGCTGATGGAGATGCCACTGCGCACTGGGAGCCGGTTGAGTCCGGTTTGTACCGATGCGCTGCCCAGGCCCGTCAGCCGACGCAGCGCGCTGAGGTGAGGCTGCGCGTGGATTGGCGGAACAGCCAGGTAAAGAGCTTGGCCTGGCGATCCGTCAAAAAGGTGGAGGCGATGGACATTGCCAAATATTGGCTTGAGTTTGCCGCATGTTGTACGCAACCGGCGACGGCCATCGACTGCATCACGCTGCCTGCAGATACCGCATCGCAAGCTCCCGTTGCGCAGCGGCATTCACCCCCAGCACGTCCACTAAATACGCCTGCAGGCCGCCGAACTCGGTGTCTACCTTGTGCAACGCGGCGTCCAGAAAGTCCTCTTGTACGCGCCACAGCACGCGCAGCACTTCCTCTGGCGCGTGGCTGCCCATGCCGGGCGGGCGCTGGTAAAGCGCGTTGGTGAGCAGGTAGTCGTGCATGACCACGTCGCGCGGCACGCCCAGGGTGAGCAGGATGAGGGCGGCGGCAAAACCGGTGCGGTCTTTGCCGGCGGTGCAGTGGATGACGGTGGGCGCGTCGCTGGCCAGCAGCAGGCGAAACAGTTCGGCAAAGCGCGGGGCGTTGTCGTGCACAAAGCCGCGGTAGGTTTCCTGCATCAGCGCCACGGCGTCTTGCGCGGTGAGCTGGCGGCCGGTGCGTTGCAACTCGAGCGCGCGCTGCACCACGGTGGGTTCGATGGCCAGCGGGTGGTAGGCCACGCCGGGCAGGGTGTAGGCGTTGGCGGCGCTTTCGGCGCGGCCGCGAAAGTCCACCGCGCGGGCCACGCCCAGATTGGCCAGCAGGGCCTGGTCTTGCGCGGTGAGGCCCGCCAGGTGGTCGGAGCGAAAGAGCCGCCGCCATTGCACCTGCCGACCGCCATGGCCGGTGTAGCCGCCCAGGTCGCGGAAGTTGGTGACGCCGGCAAAGGGCAGGGTGCGGGATGGACCGCCGGAAGGCGTGTGGTGGTGTTGCTGCAGTGGCATGGCGAGGGCGTTGGGCTGGGCAAAGCGTGTGGACACGCGATGCCCCAGCTTAGCCCATGCGGGTGACAGGCCGTGTCACGCGGGTGCCGCTCAGCCCAGGTGCTGGCCCAGGATGCCTGCCAGCTCGAACATGCCCGCGCTGTCCTTGCCGAACACGGCGCGCAGTTTGTCGTCGGCGACGATGGTGCGCTTGTCCTTGGGGTCTTGCAGGTTGTGGGCCTTGATGTATTCCCACATCTTTTTCACGGCCTCGGGCCGGGCCACGGGCTCGCTGCCGATCACGGCGGCCAGGGCGGCGCTGGGGGCCTTGCCGGCGGCTGCCTTGCGCGGTGCCTTGGTGGCCGGGGCTTTCTTTGCGGCGGCGGGTTTTGTGGTCTTTTTGGCCGCAGCGCTTGTCCTGCTTGCGCTGGTAGCTATTGTTTTTGAAGCGGCGCCGGGGCGCGGCGGGAACTTGCTCGGTGCAAACTCAAAGTTGACCTTGCCCGCCTCCTTGTCCCACGCCAGGTGGGCCTTGAAGGCGCGGCGGGTGCGCATGCTGACAAACTTGTCGAGCAAATCGGTCTTGCCGGTGGCCAGCAGCTTTTGCATTTGCTCGCGCTCCACGGGCTGCTGCAGGATGATCTTGCCGCTCTTGAAGGTGCAGCTGGGCGTGGGCTGCGCGGCGGTGGGCACGGCCTTGCTGCACACGTAGTTGCTGCCGTGCTCGTGCACTTCCGAGCCGCAGATGGGGCAGGGGCCCAGCGCGGCGTCGGCAAACTCCACCAGCTCGCCGGATTCTTCGCCCTTCTTGTCGTCGCCAAAGTCGAATTCGAGCTTGTAGTTGTGCGCCTCGTCGTCGTATTTGATGACGATCTCGGACGTGAAGGGCCAGCCCGCCTTGGAGCGGAAGCCTTCCAGCGGGCCGATTTTCTTGTCGCGCAGCAGGGCGTTGGCCTCGGCGGTTTCAAAGGTGCGGCCGGCGGGCGATTTGCCAAAGCTGAAGCCGCATCCTTCGCTGCCTGCCTTGCCCACGCAGGCGAAGCGCCGGTAGTTCTCTTTCACCACACCGCCGCAGTTGGGGCAGGGCGATTCGAGCGTGGCGTAATCACCGGGGATGGTGTCGCGGTCGTATTCCTTGGCTTTTTTCACCATGCGCTCGGTCATGGCGGCGATGTCGGCCATGAAGGATTCGCGCGTGAGCAGGCCCTTTTCCATTTGCGAGAGCTTGAACTCCCACTCGCCGGTCAGGTCGGCGCGGCAGAGCTCTTCGACCTCCAGCCCGCGCAGCAGCGTCATGAGCTGGAAGGCCTTGGCCGTGGGGATGATCTCGCGGCCTTCGCGCAGCATGTATTTTTCGGTCAGCAGGCCTTCAATGATGGCCGCGCGCGTGGCCGGGGTGCCCAGGCCTTTTTCCTGCATGGCCGAGCGCAGTTCTTCGTCGTCGATCTGCTTGCCGGCGCTTTCCATGGCGCCCAGCAGCGTGGCTTCAGAGTAGCGTGCGGGCGGCTTGGTCTTGAGGCCCTTGGGGTCCACTTGCAGGGTGTTGACCATCTCGCCGGGTTGCACGGGCACCAGGTTCTGGCCCTTGTCGCCGTCCTTGCCGCCTTCTACTTCATCGGCCGCTTCCTTGCCGTAGATGGCCAGCCAGCCGGGTTTGACCAGCACCTTGCCTTCGGTCTTGAAGCTGTGCGGGGTCACTGTCGAAATGCGGGTGGTCACGGTGTATTCGGCACTCGGGAAGAACACCGCCATGAAGCGGCGCACGACCAGGTCGTACAGCTTTTGCTCGGCTTCCGATAAACCACTGGGCGCCTGCAGCGTGGGGATGATGGCGAAGTGGTCGCTCACCTTGCTGTTGTCGAAAATGCGCTTGGACGGGCGCACGTAGTTGTTGTTCAGCGCCGTGAGCGCGTGCGGCGCCAGGTGGCGCATGCCATGCGACTGGACATCGGCCAGCATCTCGAAGGTCTGCTTGGCCACTGGCAAATAGTCTTCGGGCAGCGCGCGCGAGTCGGTACGCGGGTAGGTCAGGGCCTTGTGGCGCTCGTACAGGCTTTGCGCCAGGGCCAGCGTGGTCTTGGCGCTAAAGCCGAACTTGCCGTTGGCCTCGCGCTGCAGGCTGGTCAGGTCGAACAGCAGGGGCGATGCCTGTGTGGTGGGCTTGCTCTCTTCGGTGACCGTGGCCTGCTTGCCGCGCACGGCGTTGGCAATGGCCGTGGCTTCGGCGGCGGACCACACGCGGTCGGCACGCATCTCCACATCCTCGCCTTTCTTCCACTTCGGGTCGAACCACTTGGCGGGGTATTCACCGGCCTGCGCGCCAAAGGTGGCGTGGATTTCCCAGTAGTCGCGGCTCACGAACTTGCGGATTTTTTCTTCGCGCTCCACCACCAGCGACAGCGTGGGCGTCTGCACCCGGCCCACGGTGGTCAAAAAGAAGCCGCCGTCGCGCGAGTTGAACGCCGTCATGGCGCGCGTGCCGTTGATGCCCACCAGCCAGTCGGCCTCGGAGCGGCTGCGCGCGGCGCTGGCCAGGCCGGCCATCTGCTGCTCGGTGCGCAGGGCGTCAAAGCCGTCGCGGATGGCCTGGGGCGTCATGGACTGCAGCCACAGGCGCTTGACGGGTTTGCCCAGCGGCTTGCTGCCGCCGGCGTACTGCTCGATCAGGCGAAAGATCAACTCGCCCTCGCGGCCCGCGTCACAGGCGTTGATGAGCTGCGTCACGTCCTTGCGCTTGGCCTGCTTGACCACCGCGTTCAGGCGGCTCTTGGTCTTGTCCACGGGCTTCAGGTCAAAGTACGGCGGGATCACGGGCAGGTGGGCAAAGCTCCACTTGCCGCGCTTCACGTCGAACGCTTCGGGCGCCTGGATTTCCACCAGGTGGCCGACGGCGCTGGTGATTACATAGCGGTCGTTCTCGAAGTGGTCTTCGTGCTTGTCAAACTTGCCGGCCACGGGGGTCAGTGCGCGCACGATGTCTTGCGCCACTGAAGGTTTTTCTGCAATTACCAGGGTCTTGGTCATTTTTTGGTTTCTCGCCAGTCTGGCTGTCCGGCATCCGGCCGGTCGCTTCTACAATTCGTTGCCTCACGCGTACACGCGCACGCGCATGTGTGCATATTCAAGTTAACAGAGTTTTTGCCATGCCCCGCACCGCACCGCCTGCAACCCCAACCCCCACGCAGGGCCGTCGCATTCAGACCCGGCGCTCGGGCGTGCACGGCAAGGGCGTTTTTGCCGTGCAGGATATTGCAGAGGGCGAAGTCCTTGTCGAATACACGGGCGAAGTGATTGGCTGGCAGGAGGCGCAGGACCGCCACCCGCACGACCCCCTGCAACCCAACCACACGTTCTACTTTCATGTGGATGAAGACCATGTGATTGATGCCAAGTTCGGCGGCAACTCCTCACGCTGGATCAACCACAGCTGCAACCCCAACTGCTACGCCGACGAGCGGGACGGCCGCATTTTCATCACCGCGCTGCGCAATATCAAGGCGGGCGAAGAGCTGAACTACGACTACGGCCTGATCATCGAAGAGCGCTACACGCCCAAGCTCAAAGCCGAATACCCCTGCTGGTGCGGCAGCACCAACTGCCGGGGCACGCTGCTGGCGCCCAAGCGCGGCTGGGCGCCGCCGGTGCCGTTGCCGCCGTCCAAGCCGTCTTCCTCTAAAGCTACCAAGGCCGCTGAGGCTCCTCGGAAGGCCAAGCCGCGAGGCCGCAGCCAGTGAGCGCCGCCCCCATCCGCTGGCCGGCCGAGGCCATTTGGGAGGCAGTGTCACCGCTGCTGCCGGGCTTTACCGTCGAGGTGCTGCCCACCATCGACTCCACCAACACCGAGCTGATGCGCCGTGCGCGCAACGGCCAGCACGAGCCCACCCTGTTGGTGGCCGAGCAGCAGACCGCCGGGCGCGGGCGGCTGGGGCGGGTGTGGCAAAGCGGTGTGGACGTGAGCAGCGCCGGGCCGCCCCAAGCTGCGAAGGCCCCCTTGGGGGGCCGCGCCGCAGGCGAAGCGGCAAGCGTGGGGGCCATGCCATCGCTCATGATGTCCTTGGGCCTGCCGCTGGAGCCCCAGGACTGGTCCGGTTTGTCGCTCGCCGTGGGCGTGAGCGTGGCCGAGAGCCTGCAACCCGTGTTGCCTGCCGTGGGTAGCGACCAGCCAGCCCGCATTGGCCTCAAGTGGCCCAACGACCTGTGGCTGGGCGGCGCGGGCGGCGAGCGCAAGCTGGGCGGCATCCTGGTGGAGACCGCCAGCTTTGTCACGCCCCACGCGGCTGCCACGGCCCGCACCTCCAGCGCCCGCTATGTGGTGGTGGGCATTGGCATCAATGTGCTGCCGCGCAGCGCCGAGGGCCTGAGCATGCCGCCCGGCAGCCTGCAGGACGTGGAACCCGGCCTGGACGCGCCCACGGCCCTTCTGCGCATCGCGGCGCCGCTGGTGGCCATGCTGCAGTCGTTTGAAACCTATGGCTTTGCCCCCATGCAGGCGCGCTTTGCCAGGCGCGACGTGCTGCAGGGCCGGGCCGTGGCGCTGAGCGATGGGCAAGCCGGCACGGCCCATGGCGTGGCCGAAGACGGCGCGCTGCTGGTGCACACCGCGCAGGGCATGCAGGCCATCACCAGTGCTGAAATCAGCGTGCGGCCCGCGGCCACGCGCCCCCATTGAGAGACTTGCCCGATGCTGCGCCTTGCCGTCATCGCCCTGCTGCTGGCCAATGCCGGCTATTACGCGTGGTCGCAAGGCTGGCTGCGCGCCTGGGGGCTGGCGCCGGTCGAGCAGTCCGAGCCGCACCGCCTGGCGCAGCAGATCCGCCCCGAGACGCTGCGCATCCTGCAGGCCCAGGATGCCACCCCGCCAGCGCCCGCCAGTGAGGCACCCGCAGGGCCCGCGTCCACACCTGCGTCCGCCGCATCATCGGCATCCGCGCCTGCATCCGCCACGGTGTGCTTGCAGGCCGGTCTGCTGGATGCGCCCCAGGCCAACGCCGTGCGCGCTGCCGCTGCCGCGCTGCCGCAGGGCAGCTGGAGCCTGGAATCGAGCACCATTCCCGGACGCTGGATGGTTTACATGGGTCGCTTTGCCGACGACGAGGCCCTCGCCAAAAAGCGCGCCGAGCTGCGCGCCCGCAAGCTGCCCTACGACCGCCCCAACAACCCGGCGCTGGAACCCGGCCTGTCGCTGGGCCGTTTTGCCACCGAAGAAGCCGCCCAGCGGGCACTGGCCACGCTGGGCAACCAGGGCGTGCGCACCGCCAAGGTGGTGGTGGAGCGCGCCGAGGCCCAGGGTTTCACGCTGCACCTGCCGGCCGTGAACGACGCGCTGCGCGCCCAGCTCGATGCCCTGCGCCCCGCCTTGGCGGGCAAGCCGCTGCGCGCCTGCGACTGAGAGGCTGAGCCCGGGGCGGAAAGGCGGGCATGCCGAATTTCCGAAGGACGTGGGGCCTGGGTTTACTCCAGCGCAATCGCCCGTGTCTCGCCATGCCGCATGAGCCAGACGCGGTCCTGTGGCAGGCTGCGCTGCGCCAGGGCAGCAGCCAGGTCGCGCGGAGGGTGGTCAAACGCCTCCTGCGTCAGCATGAATGTGCCCCAGTGCACGCCCATGGCCTGCCGGGCCTCCACATCCAGCATCAGCTGCACGGCGTCCCCGGGGTTCACATGCATGGGTTTCATGAAGTCGCGTGGCAGGTAGGCTCCGATGGGCAGGGCCAGAAAATCCACCGCCCCCAGGCGCTGGCGGATGGCTTTGAAATCGTCGCTGTAGCCCGTGTCGCCCGGGAACAGAAAGCGCCAGGGGCTGCCCGCATCGGGGCGCGTCCATTCGAGCAGGTAGCCGCCCCAGAGCGAGGCGTTGGTGTCCCACGGTGTGCGGCGGCTCCAGTGCTGTGACGGTGTGAAATGCACGCGCACCCCGGGGGCGATGTCGGTGTGCTCCCACCAGTTCAGCTCGGTCACGGGGCCCATGCCCCGTTGGGTGAACCAGTCGCCCAGCCCCTGGGGCACCACAAAACGGGGCGACTGGCCCGCGTCGTGCAGGCGGCGCAAGGTGCCGTAGCACAGGTGGTCGTAGTGGTTGTGCGAGATCAGCACCACGTCAATGGGCGGCAGCTCTTCGGGCGCCAGGGGCGCGGGCACGCGGCGGGGTGCGCCAAAACGGCCCAGAGGGCCTGCAAAGCCGCACAGGGTGGGGTCCATCAGCACGTTCAGGCCCGCCACCTGCAGCAGGATGGACACATGGCCCAGCCAGGTGACCACCGGCGCCTGCGGGCGCTGCGCCAGGCGCGCGTGGTCCACGGGCATGCTCCATTGCCTGGCAAACGCCTCGTAGCCGCCAGCGGGCGCCGCGAGCGGCTTGAAGTCGCCGCGCAGCGAGCGCCAGACCATTTCATACCAGGGGAAGTTGCCAATCACCACGGCTGGGTGGGTGTTGGCAAAGCGGCGGGGCGGTGGAGTCGTCATCGTGGTGCAGCATCAGTCCAATGGGGCCGCATGATGCCGGATGCAAAGGCACTGTGGCGGGCGCGCAGGGCATTGTCCCTGTGGCGCACCCGCCTTGCAGCCACCCGCGTCAGCGGCCCGCCACCCCGTCGCGCGCCGCAAAACGCACGCTAAAGCGTGCGCCCGTCGGATGCTGGCCGGGGCGCGCATCTTCCAGCGTCACTTCGGCCCCATGCTGGCGCGCAATTTCCATCACGATGGGCAGCCCCAGGCCCGAGCCGTCGGCCTCGCTGCCCAGCGCCCGGTAAAAGGGCCGAAAGACCAGCTCGCGCTCGGCCTCGGGCACGCCGGGGCCCGAGTCTTCCACCTGCAGCATCAGCACATGGCCAAAGGTGTCGGCCAGCACGCGGGCGGTGACCACGCCGGGCTTGTCGGGCGTGGAGGGCGTGTAGTTGATGGCGTTGTCCACCAGGTTGCGCACCAGCTCCTTGAGCAAGGTGGGATTGCCGTCCATCCACACACCGGGGGCGTCCGGCTGGGCGCCGTCGTAGCCCAGGTCGATCTGCTTGTCGAGCGCGCGCGGCACCGAGTCGCGCACCACCTCGATGGTGAGCTTGGCCAGGTCGCAGGGCTGGCGCGCAATGCCTACGCCGCTGCCTTCGGCGCGCGCCAGCGCCAGCAGCTGGTTGACGGTGTGCGTGGCGCGGATGCTGGAGCGGCCAATCTGCTGCAGCGAGCGCTTGAGCTCTTCGGTGCTGGTGCCTTCGCGCTGGGCCAGGTCGGCCTGCATGCGCAGGCCGGCCAGCGGCGTCTTGAGCTGGTGCGCAGCATCGGCCAGAAAGCGCTTTTGCGTGGCCAGCGAGTCGCCCAGGCGCGTGAGCAGGTCGTTGACGGACGACACCAGCGGCGCTACCTCCAGCGGCACGGTGCGGTCGTCCAGCGGCGAGAGGTCGTCGGGGCTGCGCTCGCGAATGCGCTGCTCCAGCTGGTTCAGCGGCTGGATGCCGCGCGCCAGCGCCAGCCACACCAGCAGCACCGCCAGCGGCAGGATGACGAATTGCGGCAGCATCACGCCCTTGATGATTTCAGTGGCCAGCACGCTGCGCTTTTCGCGCGTTTCGGCCACCTGCACCAGCGCCAGCGGGGCATCGGGCAGCGGCAGGCGCACCCAGATGTAGGCCACGCGAATGTCCACGCCGCGCAGCTCGGCGTCGCGCAGGCGCACTTCGCCCGGCGCGGGGCGATCGTCGTCGTCGGGGGGCGGCAAATCGCGTTCGCCCGACAGGAACTTGCGCCCCGGCCCCAGCACCTGGTAGTAGACGATGTCGGAGTCGTCGGCGCGCAAAATTTCGCTGGCGGGCTGGGGCAGGTTGAACTGCACCTTGCTGTGCTGCACCGTCACCAGCTGCGCCAGCGCGTGGGCGTTGTATTCGATGGCGCGGTCAAACGGCTTGTTGGCCAGGCCCTGCGCCACCAGCCAGGTCAGCGCCAGGCTCACCGGCCACAGCAGCAGCAGCGGGGTGAGCATCCAGTCCAGGATTTCGCCGAACAGGGAGCGCTGCTCGCGCTGGAAGATTTTCAAGTTTTCAAGCCTTTTTGGCTTCTAGCGCTTATGAATAAAGCGCTAGAAGCTATCATTTTTGCATTACCTATCCAAAGGGTACATCGGCCCCACGCGCGTAAAACTGGCGCGACCCACGCCAATGCACCCGTGGAACTGGCTTCGCCAGGCCGCCGGGTGCGTCCCCCCTTTGGGGGGAAGGCGCGAAGCGACTCAGGGGGGCCTCCTATCCAGGAATCTTCTCCAGGCAGTAACCCAGCCCGCGCACCGTGGCGATGCGGATCGGGCCCTTCTCTATCTTCTTGCGCAGGCGGTGGATGTACACCTCGATGGCGTTGTTGCTCACCTCTTCGCCCCATTCGCACAGGCGCTCGACCAGCTGCTCCTTGCTGACCAGCCGGCCCGCGCGCTGCAGCAGCACTTCCAAGAGGCCCAGCTCGCGCGCCGAGAGCTCGACCATCTTGCCGTCGATGGTGGCCACGCGGCCGGCCTGGTCGTAAACCAGCGGGCCGTGCTTGATGGCGCTGCTGGTGCCGCCCATGCCGCGGCGCACCAGGGCGCGCACGCGGGCTTCGAGCTCTTGCAGGCTGAAGGGCTTGGCCATGTAGTCGTCGGCGCCAAAGTCCAGGCCCTTCACCCGCTCGTCCACGCTGTCGGCGGCGGTGAGAATGAGCACCGGCAGGGCCGAGCCCCGGCTGCGCAGTTTTTTGAGCACTTCCAGCCCGTGCATCCTGGGCAGGCCCAGGTCCAGGATGAGCAGGTCGAACTCGTTGTTGGTCATCAACGCGGCATCGGCCTCGCTGCCGCTGGCCACATGGTCCACCACGGCGCCCGATGCGCGCAGCGTGCGCAGCAGGCCATCGGCCAGCACCTGGTCGTCTTCGGCAATGAGGATGCGCATGCGGGGTCTCCTGGTGGGTGGCAGCGGTCTGGCGCCGCGCCTGTGCGGCGATTTTAGGCGCGCCAACCGGGCATGGGGTGGGGATCAGCGCGGGTCGTTGGTCAGCAGCTTGTGCACCAGCGCCTGCAGGTCGGCCTGCAGGCGGGCCAGGCCCTCGGGGTGCAGGGCCAGGGTGCGCTCGTCCATGTAGAGCTTGCGGTTGATTTCGACCTGGATGCTGTGGCGCTGCTGCGCCGGGTTGCCGTGACGGCGCACAAGCTCCACCCCTTTGTACGGGTGGTTGTATTCCACGCTGTAGCCGCAGCCACGCAGGTGCTCACAAATCAGCGCCGACAGCGCCGGGCTGGCGGTGCTGCCATCGCGGTCGCCCACCACGAAGTCGGCATGCACAAGGCCCGGAAAATCGGTGGCAAAGCGCCCGGCCACGGCGGGCATGGAGTGGCAGTTGATGTGGATGCTGTAGCCATGGCGCGCATGGGCGGCGCCAATGGCCTGCGCCACGGCCGCGTGGTAGGGGCGCCAGCAGCGCTCGATGCGCGCGCGCACCTCGGCCACGGAAAGCAGGCGGTTGTAGATGGGCTCGCCGTCATCGGTGAACTTCCAGATCAGGCCCTTGCCCAGGCGCACCTTGCTGAGCACTTGGGGGTCGGTGGAAAGGGGGTCGGTCCATTCGCCATCGAGCAGCGTGGTATCGAGCTCGGTGGTGTCGCGGTTGGCATCAAGGTAGATGCGGGGGAAATGGGCTTCGACCCAGGCCACGCCCAGCGCGGGGGCAAAGGCGTAGATCTTTTCTACATGGGTGTCTTCGGCGCGCCGCAGCGTGGCCAGGTCGAGGGCGGCGCCAAAGTCGGTGGGGTAGTGGGTGCCGCTGTGCGGCGAGTCGAGCACCAGTGGGGTGCTGCCGGGAAGGTAGGTGACTTCGGAGGACATGGGATTCGAGGGTAACGCAGTCGGCATGGGTGGCCAGTGTGCGCAATCTGCCGGCTGGCGTCCATGGCGCATTCCCTGTGCGGCAGACGGGTGCTGCCACCGCAGCATTCCGGGGTCATGGCGGCGCACCGCCCGCATAGGCCTCCAGGCCGATGGCCACCACCGTGGCCACGTCAGGGCCCACCTCCTCACGGAACTCGGCCTCGGCCTGCGCCACCGCCTCCCGAAAGGCCTGCAGCCAAGCCAGACCCGTGGGCGTGAAGCACACACGCCGTGCACGCGCATCCAGCGGGTCGGCAGTGCGCGTGACCAGGCCCCAGGCCTCGCACTGGTCCACCAGGTGGGCCATGGCCTGCTTGGTCATGCCCGCGCGCTGGGCCAGGTCGGTCAGGCGGTCGCCTTGCAGCGCCAAATGGCGGGTGATGTGCACATGGGCCGCCGTCACCTGGTCGCGCGCCGCCAGGTTGGACAGCGCCAGCGGCACCTCGACATTGCGCGCCATGAGCTGCAGCACCCGGGCGTCGAAGCGCCGCAGCGCGCTGCCCATGAGGCGCCCGAGGTGGGTTTGCCGCCAGCGGTCGTCCGGCGCCGAAGGCGGGGTGAGAGTGGTTGTGATGGGGGCGGAATTAGCCATGCCAAATTGTCAGGCAAACTGACTAAAAATTGCTTTATGCGAACTGAATTGCTCGCATAAACTACTGTTCAAGCATCCAGCCTGTGATTAACCGCAGAGCGATGCCTGCATCCAACCTGTTGTTTTTCAAGGAGTTTCTCATGGACGTCGCAGTCAAAGGCACCAACCCCGCATTGCCCGTGAACACCGAAAAGGCCAAGGCCCTGGCCGCCGCGCTCGCCCAGATCGAGAAGCAATTTGGCAAGGGCACCATCATGCGCCTGGGCGAAGGCGAGGTGATCGAGGACATCCAGGTCGTCTCCACTGGCTCGCTGGGCCTCGATATCGCGCTGGGTGTAGGTGGCCTGCCGCGCGGCCGTGTGGTTGAAATTTATGGCCCGGAATCCTCGGGCAAGACCACGCTCACGCTGCAGGTGATTGCCGAGATGCAAAAGCAGGGCGGCACCTGCGCGTTTGTCGATGCCGAGCACGCGCTCGATGTGCAATACGCCCAGAAGCTCGGCGTGCAGCTGTCCGATTTGCTCATCAGCCAGCCCGACACCGGCGAGCAGGCGCTCGAAATCGTGGACAGCCTGGTGCGCTCGGGCGCGGTGGACCTGATCGTCATCGACTCGGTGGCCGCCCTCACCCCCAAGGCCGAAATCGAAGGCGAAATGGGCGACAGCCTGCCTGGCCTGCAGGCGCGCCTGATGAGCCAGGCGCTGCGCAAGCTGACCTCCACCATCAAGAAGACCAACTGCATGGTCATCTTCATCAACCAGATCCGCATGAAGATCGGCGTGATGTTCGGCAGCCCTGAAACGACGACCGGCGGCAATGCGCTCAAGTTCTACGCCTCGGTGCGCCTGGATATCCGCCGCACCGGCACCATCAAGAAGGGCGACGAAGCCATCGGCAACGAAACCAAGGTCAAGGTGGTCAAGAACAAGGTGAGCCCGCCCTTCAAGACGGCCGAGTTCGACATTTTGTTTGGTGAAGGCATCAGCCGCGAGGGCGAGATCATCGACATGGGCGTGAACGCCAAGATCGTCGAGAAGGCCGGCGCCTGGTATGCCTACAACGGCGAAAAAATCGGCCAGGGCCGCGACAACGCCCGCGAGTTCCTGCGCGAAAACCCCGACCTGGCCCGCGAGATCGAAAACAAGGTGCGCGACAGCCTGGGCATCGCCCTGCTGCCCGCCGCGCTGGAAGCCGCGCCCGCCGGCAAGCCCGCCAAAGCCGAGAAGGAAGACAAGTAAGGCAGCAGCGGGCGCCGGTTGGGCTCGCTGCACTTTTTGGGTGAAATCAGCTTCTAGCGCTTATCCAATAAGCGCTAGAAGCTATCAATAACGCAGCAACATCGCCATGGGCTTTGGCACCCTCTCCCTCAAGGGCCGCGCACTGCGGCTTTTGGCCCAGCGCGAACATTCGCGCGCCGAGCTGGCCACCAAGCTGGCGCGCCATGTGCAAGAGGGCGACGACCTGAACGCCGTGCTCGACGAGCTGCAGGCCAAGGACTTCATCAACGCCCACCGCGTGGCCGAATCGCTGGTGCACCGCCGCGCCGCGCGGCTGGGCACGCAGCGCCTGGTGCAAGAGCTGCGCAGCAAGGGGCTGGACGACGATCTGGTGCGCGCCACGGCCGAGCGCCTGCGCGCCACCGAGCTCGAACGCGCCCAGGCCGTCTGGCGGCAACGCTTTGGCAGCGTGGCCACCGATGTGCAAGAGCGGGCGCGACAGATGCGCTTTCTGGCCGCGCGCGGGTTTGCGGGGGACGTGGTGCGCCGTGTGGTGCGCGACGGCAGCCCTGGTGATGCGTCCGAGTAAGGGCCCTGCGGGCAGGGGTAGGCGTCCAAGGCCTGCATCACCGATCGTTTCGAGCCAAACAGGCCCCCAGCGCTTTGCTCCATTGCGCCAGTAGCTACCAATCTAGAAGCCTAGAAACGGCAGTTGACCGCTTTGCATCCTTGGAAAAGCCGCATGCAATCGACGTTGGATGGCTTCGAGGGCGTTCGCCTGGTGGGTGAGTGCGCTATGCGCTTGCCAGCACCGCGCTCAAGCCCGTGCGCTCACCCCGGTTGCCGCCGTGCGGTGCGCAGCGGGCGCCACCACCACGCGGTTGCGGCCCAGGGTCTTGGCGTGGTACAGCGCCTGGTCGGCGCGTTCCAGCGTTTGCGCCACCGTGTCGCCCGGCAGGTGCTGCGCCAGGCCAATGGACACCGTCATGTGCAGCGTGCCGGTGCTGTGGGCAATTTCCAGTGCCTGCACCGCCTGGCGGATGCGTTCGAGCAATTCGCGCGCATGCTCTGTCGAGGTGTCGGAGAGGATCAGCACAAATTCCTCGCCGCCCCAGCGGGCCAGTACATCGGTGTCGCGAAGGCTGGCGCGCACCGTGCCTGCAAACGCCTGCAAGGCGCGGTCGCCGGTGGCGTGGCCATGCTGGTCGTTGATGGGCTTGAAGTGGTCGATGTCCAGCTGTGCCAGTAGCAGCGGGCGGCCGCTGCGCAGGCTGCGGTGGTGCTCCAGCGCCATCAGCTCCAGCATGGCGCGGCGGTTGACGAGGCCTGTCAGCTCGTCGCGTGTGGCCAGTTCGCGGTTGACTTCGAGCGCCTGGGCCAGGGCTTCGCGCTGTTGCTGCACCTTGGCGCGGATGCGCTGGATGCGCAGGTTCAGCGCAATGCAACCACTGAGCACGATGAGCACCATCAGCGCGTAGGCAGTGTCGAGGTAACCCGAGGCATTGGCACTGAAGTGTGAGCTGACACCGATGGCACTGGCAAACGCCAGCAGCGCATACACGCCGATGCCAATCACCTCGGCCACCGTGAGGCCGAAGGTGCCAAAGAACAGGATCATGGCCAGCACGCTGGGCACCACACCGCGCGCATCGCCCGCCAGCACATAGGCCACGGCACCGCTGGTAATCGTCCAGACCATCTGCGGGATGGTGAGCGAAGGGTCGCGCAGGTGGGCGGTTTTGCCTGAGCGGATGAAGGCCGTCATCACCACCAGGCCGCCCACCGACAGGGCGGCCCACCAATGCACGGCGGTCTGGTTCACGGCGGTGCTGGAATGCGCCACCAGCAGCATCACCCCGGCGCTGCTGGCCATCAGTGTGATCGCCAGCAAGGCCATGCCTACCAGCGTGCGCCGCCGAGGGGCGGTGGAGAGGATCACGTCCTTGAGGCGCTGCCAGCGGGCGGGTGGGCGCAAGGTGGGGGGCTCCGGCCAGAAAGGAGGGAGGGCCGCGCGGCGCGCGGGCGAAGGGGCACGAAACCCCTGCTGTACTGGGTTACCGGCCAGACGGCAATTTTACGGTGAGGTCATGCTGTGCGTACAGCCTTCAGAGTCGGGCCGGGCGTGCGGCCCGCGTGGGCCCAGCCAGCTACCGGGCAGGGTGGCCGCGCTACAGCGTGAGCGCCGCCAGGGCGGCCAGCGGGGCCGTCTCGGCACGCAGCACGCGCGGGCCCAGCGTGACCGCGGCAAAGCCATGCTGCAGCGCCAGGTCTTCCTCGGCAGGGCTCAGGCCGCCCTCGGGGCCCGAGAGGAACAGCACCGGGCGCTGCCCCCCCTCGCCGCCGGTGGCTTCGCGCAGCGGCACGGTGCCGGGCCGCAGCGACAGCAGCAGGCGCCGGGGTGTGTCCTGCGTATCTGGGGATGTCAGGCCCTGCCCTTGTGTGCGCAGCCAGCCTGCCAGGTCGATGGCCGGGTTCACCAGGGGCACGCGGTTGCGGCCGCATTGCTCGCAGGCCGCCACGGCCACGGCCTGCCAGTGGGCGATCTTCTTGTCGGCCCGCTCGCCCTTGAGCTTGAGCACGCTGCGCTCGGCCACCAGCGGGGTGATGCTGGCCACGCCGAGTTCGGTGGCTTTTTCGATCAGCCAGTCCATGCGCTCGTTGGCGGTGATGCCCGCCAGCAGGTGCACGGCGCGGGGCGCCTCGCGGTCGATGGCGTGGTGCGCACCCACCAGCACGCGCACATCGCTGCGGCCCATCTTGAGCACAGTGGCATCGAACTCGCCGCCCGGGTCGCCCGCGCCCTGCCCGCCGTGAAACAGGGTAATGCTGTCGCCGGGCTGCAGGCGCAGCACCTGCACATGGCGCGCAGCGCCGGGGGGCAGGTCCAGCTCGGCGCCGGTGGCCAGTGGGGCCGGGCAATGGAAACGGGGCATATGCTATCTTTGTAATAGCTACTGGCGCTTTATTTGTAAGCGCTTGAGCCGGTTTTTGCTTGATTTTTCGGTTGCACCGTGCGTGCAGGCGGCTGCGGCTACATGCGGCCGTAGGCAAAGCCCACAATGGGTTCCGTGCCTTCGATCTGGTCCAGCATCTTGAGCAGCGGCCCCAGCTGCCGGTAGCGGTGGGCCGTGGCGCGGATATAGCCCATGAAACGCGGCGCATCGGCCAGGTATTTGGGCTTGCCGTCGCGCAAGGTCAGGCGCGCAAAGATGCCAGCCACCTTGAGGTGGCGCTGCAGGCCCATCCATTCCACCGCGCGGTAGAACTCGCCAAAGTCATCGCCCCAGCCGCTGGCGCTGCGCGCGCCCAGCAGGCCGGCCTTGCGGGCCTTTTCCCAGTAACGCACGGTCACGTCGAGGATGAATTCTTCTTCCCAGCTGATGAAGGCATCGCGCAGCAGGCTGGCGATGTCGTAGGTGATGGGGCCGTAGACGGCGTCCTGGAAGTCCAGCACGCCCAGGTGCGCGCCCTGTTCGGCGGGCGCCATCAGGTTCCGTGTCATGAAGTCGCGGTGCACATAAACCTGGGGGGCTGCCAGGTTGTGGGCGACGATGGCATCAAAGGCGCCTTGCAGCGTGGCCTGCTGCTTGTCGTCCAGCGTGATGCCGCGGTGCTGGGCCAGGTACCAGTCGGGAAACAGTGCCAGCTCGCGGCGCAGCAGGGCCTCGTCGTAGGCGGGCAGCACGCCGGGCTGCGAGGCCATTTGCCAGTCGAGCAGTTCATCGGTGGCCTGCAGATACCAGCCGAGCGCGGCCTGGGGGGCTTCGGGCCGCAGCAATTCGATCAGCGTGGTGCTGCCCAGATCGCTCAGCAGCATGAAGCCGCCGGGTTCGTCCCAGGCCAGGATCTGCGGCACGTTCAGGCCGGCGGCAGCCATCAGGCCCTGCACCTGCACGAAGGGGCGGCAGTTTTCCTTGTCCGGGGGCGCATCCATCACGATGCAGCTGGCGCCCGCTGCGCTGTCGATGCGCAGGTAGCGGCGAAAGCTGGCGTCGGCCGAGGCGGCGCGCAGGCTGGCGGGCAGCAGCTGGTGGCTTTGCACCAGTGGCGCGAGCCAGCGCTCGAACGCTGCCTGCCGGGCTGCATCGGGCCAGCTGACGGGGCTGGTGGTGTTGGCGGAGGCGGGCGATGCCGCGGCAAGGGGCGTTGGGGGGAAAGAGGGGTGGCTCATGGATAATCCCATTTTACAAACCCGCCCTGCCTGGCGCGGGCCGTTTCTCCAGCCCTGTCCATATTTCCGACGTGCCCCGCCGCCAGCCCTCTTTCGTGCAGAAAACCCAACCCCTTTCCCGGCCGGTGCGGCAAGTCGCTGCGCGGGCCCCACGGCTGGGGCTGCACCCCCTGGCCTGCGCGGTGGCGCTGGCCTGGTGCGGCGTGCCGCTGGCCGCGCTGGCGCAGACCGATGCGCCCAGCGCCTGGGATGCCCCGCCGGCGCTGCGCCGCAGCCCGCTATTGCAGGAGACCCTGCCGGCCGAGCTGCGGCCCCAGTTGCCGGTGTTTGTGTCGGGCGACCGCATCACGGGCCAGCCTGATGTGAAGGCCGTCATCGACGGCCATGCCGAGCTGCGCCGCGGCGATACCGTGATCCGCGCCGACCGGCTGGACTACACCGTGCCGGACGACCTGGCCCAGGCGCAGGGGAATGTCCGCATCAACAAGGCGGGCAACACCTATGACGGCTCGGTGCTGTCACTGCATGTGGACGCTTTCGAGGGCTTTTTCAGCGACGCGCAGTATCGTTTCATCAGCACGGGCGCCCATGGCGTATCTACGCGCGTGGATTTCCTGGACCGCGACCGTTCGGTGGTGCATAACGCCACCTACACCACCTGCCAGAAAGACGATTCCGCCAGCTGGGAGCCCGACTGGGTGCTGCGTGCCAAGACCATTCGCCTGGACCAGGCCGAAGAGGTGGGCACCGCCGAGGGCGGGGTGCTGGAATTCAAGGGAATGCCGGTGCTGCCCATCCCGTACATCAGCTTTCCGCTGTCGGACAAGCGCAAGTCCGGCTTCCTGCCGCCCACGGTGGGCCTGGACAGCCGCAACGGCCTTGAATACCTGCAGCCCTACTACTGGAACATTGCCCCTAACCGTGACGCCACGCTGCGTGGCGGAATCATGGCCAAGCGCGGCGTCGAAATCGGCGGCGAGTTTCGCTATCTTGAAAGCGACTACCAGGGCCAGGTGGATGCCTCCGTGATGCCCTCGGACAGCCAGCGCAACCGCATGCGCTGGGGCTATTCGGCGCAGCACCAAGGGCAGATCAGCACCCCCGTGGGGGGCCTGGGCCTGAACCTCAACCTCAACCGGGTGAGCGATGACGACTACTGGCGCGATTTCGCGCGGACCCCGTTGCCACTGCGCCAGCGGCTGCTGCCCAGCGACGCGACCTTGTCGTGGGCGGCAGGCGACATGTCGGCCCAGGTGCGTACGCTCAAGTGGCAAGCCCTGCAGGATGTGGCCTCGCCCATCGTCCCGCCCTATAACCTCATGCCCCAGTTGCTGTGGCGCTACACGCCCCAGGATCTGGGTCGGGGCCTGGATTTCAGCATGGTGGCCGACACCACGCGTTTCGAGGCGGACCGGGCGCTGACCAACCCGGCCGACGGCCAGCGCAGCTTCGTGCAGGCGCAGCTGAGCCGCCCCTTTCTGGCGCCGGGCGGTTTTCTCATCCCCAAATTGCAGTTGCACGCCACGCAATACCAGTTTGACAACCCATTGCCCACCGGGGAGCGCTCGGCCAGCCGCACCCTGCCCACCTTCAGCCTGGACGGTGGGCTGGTGTTCGAGCGCGATGCGCGCCTGCTGGGGCGCGCCTTCACCCAAACGCTGGAGCCCCGCGCGTTCTATACCTACACGCCTTTTCGCGACCAGAGCCGCCTGCCGCTGTACGACACGGCGGCCACCGACTTCAACTTTGGCACCATCTACACCGAAAACGCTTACGGCGGCAATGACCGCCTGGCCGACAACAACCTGCTCACCCTGGGCGTGACCACGCGCTTTCTCGACCCCGACACAGGCGCCGAGGCGGTGCGCCTGGGCGTTGCCCAGCGCCTGCGGTTCTCCGACCAGGATGTGACCCTGCCCGGTGTCGCGCCCGTCAGCGAGCGCCTGTCCGATGTGCTGCTGGGGGCCGGCATCAACTGGACACCGCAGTGGGGCTTTGATTCCACCGTGCAATACAACCCCAAGACGGGGCGTTCCATCCGCTCCACCATCGGGGCGCGCTACAGTCCCGGCAACTTCCGCACCGTGAACGCGGTCTACCGGCTGCAGCGCGGCTCCAGCGAGCAGATTGACGTGGGCTGGCAGTGGCCGCTGGCAGCCTTGTGGGGCGGCCAGGGTGCAAGCAACGGCCCGGAGCGCGCCAAAGGCCAGGGCCAGGGCGGCGGCCGTTGGTACACCGTGGGCCGCCTGAACTACAGCCTGCAAGACCGCAAGCTCGTCGATACGGTGGTGGGCTTTGAATACGACAGCTGCTGCTGGATTGGCCGCGTGGTGCTTGAACGTCTGCAAAGCAGCGTGACCACCTCCAACACCCGGCTGCTGTTCCAGATCGAATTCGTGGGTTTTTCGCGCCTGAGTCTGGGCTCCAACCCCCTTGATACCCTGAAACGGAACGTGCCGCGTTACCAATCCCTGCGCGAGCAGGTCAGCACGCCCAGCCGCTTCAGCAACTATGACTAACCTGACACCATGAACCACCGTGCAATTGCTTTGGGCCTGGCGTGCCTGGCCTCTTTCGTGACCTTCGGCGCTGCGGCGCAGGGCTTGCGCCCCGCGGGGGCTGCGGGAGCGGGCCTTCGCACGGCGCCCGCGGCGCCTTCCTTCACCCTGCCCGCGCCCGGTGCGGGCACGGCGCTGCGGCAAGCCGATTTCATCGTGGCGGTGGTCAATTCGGAACCCGTCACCAACAACGAGGTGCGGGCCCGGGCGACCCGCATCGCACAGCAAATGGCCCAGCAGGGCCTTGCCTTGCCGTCCGGCGACCTGCTGGCCCGCGAGGTGCTGGAGCGACTGATCGTGGAAAAGATCCAGTTGCAATTGGCCCGCGAAGCCGGCATGCGCGTGGACGACTTTGCCGTGGGCCAGGCCGAGGAGAGCGTGGCCAAGCAAAACAGCGTCAGCGTGGCAGAAATGCACCGCCGGCTGGCCGCCGACGGCATCGGCAAGGAACGTTTTCGCGAAGAATTGCGCAACCAGCTGCTGCTGCAGCGCCTGCGCGAGCGCGATGTGCAGTCCCGGGTGCGCGTGAGCGACCTGGACGTGGACCAGTACCTGCGCGAACAGCAGTCGGGGGCCGACGCCTCCAAACTGGAGATCAACCTGGGCCACATTCTGGTGGTGGTGCCCGAAAACGCCAGCCCCGGCCAGGTGGCCGAGCGCCAGGCCCGCGCGCAGCGCGCCGCCGACAAGGTGCGCGCCGGCGAGGATTTCGCGGCTGTCGCCAGCGAGTTCTCCGACGCTGCCGAGGCCAAGACGGCGGGCGGGCTGCTGGGCATGCGCCCGGCCGATCGTTACCCCGAGCTGTTTGTCAGCGCCACCGCGCAGCTGCCTGTGGGCGGCATTGCCGGGCCTGTGCGTTCTGCGGCGGGCTTTCATGTGCTCAAGGTGGCGGACAAGACTACCGCCGGTGTGCCCACCCTGGTCACCCAGAGCCATGCGCGGCACATTTTGTTGCGCACGGGCCCCCAGCTGACCGAGAGCGCTGCGGCAGCGCGGCTGGCCGACTACCGGCGCCGCATCATGGCGGGCCAGGCAGACTTTGCCGAGCTGGCGCGCGAACATTCGCAGGATGGCAGCGCCAAGCAGGGCGGTGATCTGGGCTGGGCCAACCCGGGCCGCTATGTGCCCGAGTTCGAGCAGGCCATGAATGCGCTCAAGCCCGGCGAGGTCAGCGAACCCCTGGCGTCGCGTTTTGGTGTGCACCTGATCCAGCTGGTGGAGCGCCGGGAGGCCAAGCTCACCCAGCGCGAGCAGCGGGACATGGCGCGCGACACGGTGCGTGAAAAGAAGGTTGAGGAAGCCTTTGCCACCTGGGTGCAGGAGTTGCGCGGCCGCGCCTACGTCGAATACCGCGACGTGCCGCAGTGAAGCGGGCCGCTGCATGAAACACATTCCCCGCAAGCGCTTCGGCCAGCATTTTCTGTCGGACGGCGGCATCATCGAAGCCATCGTCAGCGCCATTGCGCCCCAGCCGGGCCAGCCCATGGTGGAGATCGGCCCCGGCCTGGCGGCGCTGACCCAGCCACTGGTGGAGCGCCTGGGGCGCCTGACGGTGATCGAGCTCGACCGCGACCTGGCCTTGCGGCTGCGGCTGCACGGCCAGCTCGATGTCATCGAGTCGGACGTGCTGAAAGTCGATTTCACGCAACTGGCGCACACGCTGCAGACTCCCAAGATCCGGGTGGTCGGCAATCTGCCCTACAACATCTCCACGCCCATCCTGTTTCACCTGCTCGCACATGTGTCGGTGATCGAAGACCAGCATTTCATGCTGCAAAAAGAGGTGATAGACCGCATGGTGGCGTCGCCCGCCACCTCCGACTATGGGCGCCTGTCGGTGATGCTGCAGTGGCGCTATGCGATGGAGAACGTGCTGTTCGTGCCGCCCGAAAGCTTCGATCCGCCGCCGCGCGTGGACAGCGCGGTGGTGCGCATGGTGCCGCATGGCGCGCCGGCAGTTTTGTCGGTGCCTCTGCTGGAAGAACTGGTGCAGGTGGCCTTCAGCCAGCGCCGCAAGCTGCTGCGCCACACCCTGGGCCGCTGGCTGGAGGCGCGCCAGTTTGCCGGCCACTTCGACACCCAGCGCCGCGCCGAGGAAGTGCCCGTGGCCGAATACGTGGCCCTGGCACAAGCGTGCTCTTGAATTGATAGCTGTAAGCGCTTGACGCGAAAGCGCCAGGGGGTTAATTGTTCTTCGCGGCGCACTGGGCGCATTGGCCATACAGGGCCATCGTGTGGTCTTGCACTACCCAGCCCTTGGCCTTGGCAACGATCTGCTGGCGCTTTTCGATCTCGGGGTCGTAGAACTCTTCCACCTTGCCGCAGGAGGTGCACACGAAATGGTCATGGTGCTGGCCTTCATTGAGTTCGTAGATCGCCTTGCCACTTTCGAAGTTGCTGCGGATCAGGATGCCTGCCTGCTCGAATTGCGTGAGCACGCGATAGACCGTGGCCAGTCCGATGTCCGAGCGTTCCTCCAGCAGGACGCGAAAGACATCTTCGGCCGTCATGTGGCGCTGTGCGCCCTTCTGAAAAATCTCCATGATTTTCAGGCGCGGCAGGGTGGCCTTCAGGCCAGTGCTTTTGAGTTCGTCGATATTCGTCATGGCGCAGTCTTTCGTGTGTCGGCGGGCTTGATCAGGCCCTCAGGGCCAGCCGCTACAATGGGTCGATCATAGCTTTACGCCCCTTTCCCATGCCCGTCAAAGCCCATCGCAGCGCCCGTCTGGGTGTGACCTTGTTCATCGGTGTCTGCCTGACTGCCGTGGCCGGTTGCAGCAGCCTGGACAGTGCCAGCCATCGCCTGGCCAGCGTCGTGACGCCTTACAAGGTGAATGTGGTGCAGGGCAATTTTGTTTCGCGCGAGCAGATGGAGGCGCTTGCCCCGGGCATGAGCCGGCAGCAGGTGCGCGACATTCTCGGCACGCCCCTGGTGACCAGCCTGTTCCATGCCGAGCGCTGGGAATACGTGTTCACCATCAAACGCCCTGGTGAAGATATCCAGACGCGCAAGCTCACCTTGTTTTTCCAGGGCGATCTCCTGCAGCGATTCGACGGCGACACCATGCCCTCCGAAGCCGAGTTTGTCGCGTCCCTGGGGTCGCGGTCCGCCACGGGCAAGGTGCCCGTGCTGGAGGCCACCGACGCCCAGCTGGCACGTTTCCCGGCCCCCGAGCGCACGGCCAGCGTGCCGGCGGCCGCACCGGCCGAACCGGTTTCCACCTCTTACCCCCCGCTCGAAGCGCCCGCGCGCTGAAGGCTGCGGCTTGGGGCGCCGGCAGCCGGCATGGCCCACCGCGTTCACCGATACAGGAATGACATGACTGGCAACTCTTTGCCCACCCAACCCACTGCCAAAGCCCTGCGTGTCGCGGTGGCCGGTGCGTCCGGCCGCATGGGCCGCATGCTGATCGAAGCCCTGCGCGCCAGCGACGACATGGTGCTGGCCGGCGCCCTGGATGTGGCGGCCAGCCCTGCCATCGGCTCGGATGCCACGGCTTTTCTGGGCTACGCGAGTGGCGTGGCCATCACGGCAGACTTGCGCGCGGGCCTGAAGAATGCCGATGTGTTGATCGACTTCACCCGCCCCGAAGGCACGCTGGCCCACCTGGCCGTTTGCAGCGAGCTGGGCGTGAAGGCCGTCATCGGCACCACGGGTTTCACGGACGCACAAAAAGCCGAGATCGCGGCCTGTGCCCAGCGCACCGCCATCGTGATGGCGCCCAACATGAGTGTGGGCGTGAACGTCACGCTCAAGTTGCTGCAGATGGCGGCCAAGGCCATGGCAACGGGCTATGACATCGAAATCATCGAAGCCCACCACCGCCACAAGGTCGATGCCCCCTCGGGCACGGCCCTCAAGATGGGCGAAGTGATTGCCGACGCGCTGGGGCGCGACCTCAAGGAATGCGCCGTGTATGCGCGCGAAGGCGTGACCGGCGAGCGCGATCCGTCGAGCATCGGCTTTGCCACCATCCGGGGTGGCGACATCGTGGGCGACCACACCGTGCTGTTTGCCGGCATTGGCGAGCGCATCGAAATCACCCACAAATCGTCCAGCCGCGCCACCTACGCCCAGGGCAGCCTGCGTGCCGTGCGCTTTCTCGCAGACCGCAAGACCGGCATGTTCGACATGTTCGACGTGCTGGGCCTGAACTAGCCCGAAAGGGAGCCGGCATGGACGCACTGCACTGGTGGCGCCAAGGCGATGTTGTGACGCAGGGCACGGCCCTGCTGCTGCTGGCCATGTCGGTAGCCAGCTGGGTGGTGATCTTCTGGAAGGCGCGCCTCATGCACCGGGCCACGGCCGATGTGGCGCGGTGCACCGCGGCTTTCTGGCAGGCGCCATCGCTGGACGTGGCGGCGCAGCGTTTGCAGTCTTTTGATCGCGAAGCGCTGGTGCTGCCTTTGGTGGTTGCGGCAAATTCCATCGCCAGTCCTGCGCACACCGGTGTGCCGGCCACATTGGCCACATCCGGCAGCCTGTCGCAACAGATCACCCGCGTGCTGCGCGATGCGCTGCATGGTGTCCTCGGGCGGCTGCAGTGGGGGCAGGTGTTGCTGGCCACGGTGGGCTCCACGGCGCCTTTCGTCGGCTTGCTCGGCACGGTCTGGGGCATCTACCATGCCCTCAGCGCGATGGCGGGCGCCGGTCAGATCACCATCGACCGCGTGGCCGGCCCCGTGGGCGAGGCCCTGGTGATGACGGCGGCCGGCCTGGCGGTGGCGATTCCGGCGGTGCTGGCCTACAACGTGTTCGGCCGCTTCATTGGCCGCATCGAGGCCGACCTGGAAGGTTTTGCGCGCGACCTGCGCGAGTTGCTGGCGCAGCACCCGGAGTCCTGACATGGCATTTGGCCGCCTCGAACGCACCCACGGCCCGCAACCCATGAGCGACATCAATATGACGCCCCTGGTGGACGTGATGCTGGTGCTGGTGGTCATCTTCATCCTCACGGCGCCCTTGCTGGCCAGTTCCATCCGGCTCGATCTGCCCCGCACAGAAGGTGCCACCCCCGGCGCCGCGCCCCAGTTCGTGACCCTGGTGGTGGATCGCACCGGCCAGGCCTATCTGGACGACCAGCCCCTGTCGCAGGCTGCCCTGGCCGAGCGGCTTCAGCGCATCGGTGCGGCCCGGCCTGACACGGAAGTGCAGTTGCGGGCCGATGCCGCCGTGCCGTATGGCCGCGTGGTCGAAGTCATGGGCGCGGCCCACAGCGCCGGGCTGCAGCGCATCGGGTTCGTTGCCGAACAGCCGGTGGCGGCGCCCTGAGCCCCTGGCGGCAAGGCCAGAGCCCGCACCGGGTGCGGCGCACCGCCAGGCGCCACCCCCGCGACCGCCTAAAATCGGCCAAAGCAGCAGCCCAGCGGCTGCATCCCTCTCATCCAGCAGAGCCCCCATGCAAGAAAAATACTCTCCCCAAGACGTCGAGCGCGCCGCGCACGACCACTGGACCGCCACCGACGCCTACCGTGTGACGGAAGACGCGAACAAGAAGAAGTTCTACGCCTGCTCGATGCTGCCCTACCCCAGCGGCAAGCTGCACATGGGCCATGTGCGCAACTACACCATCAACGACATGCTCACGCGCTACCTGCGCATGAACGGCCACAACGTGCTCATGCCCATGGGCTGGGATGCCTTCGGCCTGCCGGCCGAGAACGCCGCGCTGAAAAACGGCGTGCCACCGGCCCAATGGACGTACGACAACATCGCGTACATGAAAAAGCAGATGCAGGCCATGGGCCTGGCCATCGACTGGAGCCGCGAAGTCGCCACCTGCGACCCCACCTATTACCAATGGAACCAGTGGCTGTTTTTGAAGATGCTGGAAAAAGGCATCGCCTACCGCAAGACCCAGGTGGTGAACTGGGACCCGGTGGACCAGACCGTGCTGGCCAACGAGCAGGTGATTGACGGCAAGGGCTGGCGCACTGGCGCCACCGTGGAAAAGCGCGAAATCCCCGGCTATTACCTCAAGATCACCGACTACGCCGAAGAGTTGCTCGACTTTGTGACCGGCGACAAGCTGCCCGGCTGGCCCGAGCGCGTGAAGCTGATGCAGGAAAACTGGATCGGCAAGAGCGAAGGCGTGCGCTTTGCGTTCACGCATGACATCGCCGGCGACGACGGCGTGCTGATTGGCGACGGCAAGATGTACGTGTTCACCACGCGCGCCGACACCATCATGGGCGTGACGTTTTGCGCCGTGGCGCCCGAGCACCCGCTGGCCGCCCACGCTGCCAAAACCAACCCCCAGCTTGCAGCCTTCATCGAAGAATGCAAGAGCGGCGGAACCACCGAGGCCGAGCTGGCCACGCAAGAGAAGAAGGGCGTGCCCACGGGCCTGTTCGTCACCCACCCGCTGACCGGCGAGAAGGTGCAGGTGTGGGTCGGCAACTATGTGCTGATGGGCTATGGCGATGGCGCCGTGATGGGCGTGCCTGCGCACGACGAGCGCGACTTCGCGTTCGCCCTCAAGTACGGCATCGAGATCAAGCAGGTCGTGCTGGTCGATGGCGAGCACTTTGACTACCGCCAGTGGCACGACTGGTATGGCGACAAACAGCGCGGTGTGACCATCAACTCCGACAGTTTCAGCGGCCTGTCCTACAAGGAAGCCGTGAACGCCGTGGCCCACGCGCTGCAGCAAAAGGACCTGGGCGAAAAGAAGACCACCTGGCGCCTGCGCGACTGGGGCGTGAGCCGCCAGCGCTACTGGGGCACGCCGATCCCCATCATCCACTGCGAAGAACACGGCGCCGTGCCGGTGCCCGAAAAAGACCTGCCGGTGGTGTTGCCCACCGACTGCGTGCCCGACGGCTCGGGCAACCCGCTGCACAAGCACGAGGGCTTTCACGCCGGCGTGACCTGCCCGGTGTGCGGCAAGCCCGCACGGCGCGAGACCGACACCATGGACACCTTCGTGGACAGCTCGTGGTATTTCATGCGCTACTGCGACCCGAAGAACGCTGAAAAAATGGTCGCGGAGGGCGCCGACTATTGGATGCCGATGGACCAGTACATCGGCGGCATCGAGCACGCCATCCTGCATCTGCTGTATGCGCGTTTCTGGACCAAGGTCATGCGCGATATCCGGGTGAAGGGCCCCGGAGATTCCGAGGCCGTGGGCCTCGTCAAAGTCGATGAGCCCTTCACCAAGCTGCTCACGCAGGGCATGGTGCTCAACCACATCTACAGCCGCCGCACCGCCAAGGGCGGCAAGGACTACTTCTGGCCGCACGACGTGGAACATGTGCTCGACGAGGGCGGCAAGATCATTGGCGCCAAGCTGAAGAACGAAGCCACCAGTGGCGACGGCCTGCTGCCCGTGGGCACGCCGATTGACTACGAGGGCGTGGGCACCATGTCCAAGTCCAAGAACAACGGTGTCGATCCGCAGGACCTGATCGAAAAGTACGGCGCCGACACCGCCCGTCTGTACACCATGTTCACCGCGCCGCCCGAAGCCACGCTGGAGTGGAACGACGCCGCCGTGGAAGGCAGCTACCGCTTTCTGCGCCGCGTGTGGAACTTCGGTGTGAAGCTGTCTGCTATGAATATGGAAGCTGCTGGCGAAAGCGTGGCAAGCGCTAGCAGCCTAAAAGACGTTGAATTCGGCAAAGAGGCCAAGGCCCTGCGCCTGGAGATCCACACCGTGCTCAAGCAGGTGGACTACGACTACCAGCGCATGCAGTACAACACCGTGGTCTCGGGCGCGATGAAGATGATCAACGCCCTGGAAGACTTCAAGGCCCTGGACTGCGCCGGTGCCCAGGTCGCGCTGATCGAAGGCTTTGGCATCCTGCTGCGCTGCCTGTACCCGGCCACGCCGCATGTGGCGCACAGCCTGTGGTCGCAACTGGGCTACGCCGGGCAGCTGGGTGATTTGCTCGATGCCCCCTGGCCGCAGGTCGATGCCAACGCGCTGGTGCAGGACGAGATCGAGCTCATGCTGCAGGTCAACGGCAAGCTGCGCGGCTCCATCCAGGTGCCCGCCCAGGCCGACAAGGCCGAGATTGAGCGCATTGCGCTGGCCAGCGAGGCCTTTGCGGCCCAGGCGGCCGGTGCGCATCCGAAGCGTGTGATCGTGGTGCCGGGCCGTCTGGTGAACGTGGTGGTGTGAGCATGATGAACAAGCGCGCACTGCTCTCCCTCGCCCCAGTGGCCCTGCTGACCGCCTGCGGTTTTCGCCTGCGCGGGGTGCCAGAGTTTTCGTTCGCATCGCTCTATGTGGCGGCACCGCAGGGCTCGTCGCTGGCGCGGGAGCTGGTGCGCACGCTGGCAGGGTCGGGCAGCACGCTGCGGGTGCTGCGCGATGCCGCCGACCTGCCAACCGCCGAGGCCGTGCTCGATCTGCTGTCGGAGCAGCACGAACGTGTGGTGGTGGGCCAGAACGCCTCGGGCCAGGTGCGCGAGCTGGAGTTGCGCCTGCGTGTGCGCTTTCGACTGCGCACCCCGGCAGGCGATGAGCTGATTCCCAGCACCGAGCTGCTGCAGCAGCGCGAGGTCAGCTACAACGAAGCCATTGCCCTGGCCAAGGAGGCCGAAGAGGCTCTGCTGTTTCGCAACATGCAGACCGACATCGTGCAGCAGCTGTTGCGCCGGCTGGCGGCGGTCAGGCGCTAAATACCGCACGCGCCTGGGCCGGCTTCATGCGCCGCCGGGTTGGTTCCGTGACGCGATCGACGGCCCGCGCATCAACCGCGCATCAGCGTGCTCTTGCCAAACAGCGACTCGACCAGGTCCACCGCCAGCATGGCCGTGCGGTTGCGCACATCGAGCGCGGGGTTGAGCTCCACAATGTCCAGCGACGCGAGCCGCCCGCTGTCGGCGATCATCTCCATGCACAGTTGCGCCTCGCGGTAGGTGGGGCCGCCGGGCACCGTGGTGCCCACGCCGGGCGCGATGTCCGGGTCGAGAAAATCCACATCGAAGCTCACATGCAGGTGCGTGTCGGCATCCAGCCCGTCCAGCGCCTGCAGCATGGTCTGGCGCATGCCCACCTCGTCGATGAAGCGCATGTCGAAGACTTCCAGCCCCTGCTCGTGCACAAATCGTTTTTCGCCCGCGTCCACGCTGCGGATGCCGATCTGGCGGATTTGCGATGGCTGCAGCGCCGGGCCGCCGCCAGGCATCTGCGCCAGTTGGGTCAGTTCTGCGGGGCCAAAGCCGCACAGGCAGGCCACCGGCATGCCGTGCACATTGCCGCTGGGCGTGAGCGCGCTGGTGTTGAAGTCGGCATGGGCATCCAGCCACAGCACGCGCAGTTTCTTGCCCGCCTCGGCGCAATGGCGCGCCACGGCACTGATGCTGCCCAGGCCCAGGCAGTGGTCGCCGCCCAGCAAGATGGGCAGGTGGCCCTGTCGGAGTTCGTCCAGCACGGCGTTGAATACGGTCTGGTTCCATTGCACCACCTGGGGCAGGTGGCGGTAGCCATCCACGGGCGGCAGCCAGGGGTTGGCGGGGCCGGCCAGGTTGCCCCGGTCCGCCACCTGCAGGCCGCGGCCTTCCAGGGCCGCCTGCAAGCCGGCCACCCGCAAGGCCTCGGGGCCCATGGAGGCGCCGCGTGCGCCCGCGCCGATGTCGGTGGGGGCGCCGATCAGGCAGATGGAAGGTGAGGTGATGGACATGGGAAAAGGCTTTCTGGGAAGGCGGTGGGTACGGTGTTGCGAGCGCAGGCGCTATTTTCGGGGCTTTGGGCGCCCGTGAACAGGAAAAAGGCGGGTCAGCCCGTGGCAGTCATGGCGCTATCTGCTGTGGTGCGTCCGCAGTTTCCGGGGTCTGCGCCGCCAGGGCGATAAACTTTGCCGCATGCAAGTCGCCCTGGCCCAACTCTCTCAGCATCTTCAACGGGGCCTGTCGCCGCTTTATGTGTTGCACGGCGACGAGCCGCTGCTGCAGCAGGAGGCGGCCGACGCCATTCGCGCCACCGCCCGTGCCCAGGGCTACACCGAGCGCAGCAGCTACACCGTGGCCGGTGCGCACTTTGACTGGAGCGCGGTGCTGGCGGCGGGCGGGTCACTCAGCCTGTTTGCCGACAAGCAGATCGTCGAGATCCGCATTCCCTCTGGAAAGCCCGGCAAGGATGGCAGCGTGGCACTGCAGCAGATCGCTGAATCAGTCCGGGGCAACGACAGCACCCTCACCATGGTCATGCTGCCGCGCCTGGACAAAGCCACCAAGACCGGCGCCTGGTTTGCTGCGCTGGAGGGCAACGGCGTCTCCATCCAGATCGACCCCATCGAACGCGGCCAGCTGCCGCAGTGGATTGCCCAGCGCCTGGCCCAGCAAGGCCAGCGCGTGGTGGCGGGCGAAGAGGGCCAACGCACCCTGCAGTTTTTTGCCGACCGCGTGGAAGGCAACCTGCTGGCCGCGCACCAGGAGATCCAGAAACTGGCTTTGTTGCACCCGGCGGGTGAACTGACCCAGGCCCAAGTCGAAGCCGCCGTGCTCAACGTAGCGCGCTACGACGTGTTCAAGCTGTCCGAATCCGTGCTGGCCGGGCAGACCGGCCGCGTGCAGCGCATGCTCGACGGCCTGCAGGCCGAGGGCGAGGCCGAAGTGCTGGTGCACTGGGCGCTGGCAGAAGACATCCGCGCCTTGAAGCGCGTGAAAGACGCCATGAACGCCGGCAAGCCCCTGCCCATGGCCCTGCGCGAAAACCGCATCTGGGGCCCCAAGGAGCGGCTGTTTGAACGTATCCTGCCCAAGGCCAGCGACGCCGCTCTGGCGCGCCTGCTGCAATCCGCCCACATCGTGGACGGCATCGTCAAGGGCCTGAAGGTGCCCGACTGGCCGCAAGACGGCTGGCAGGCCCTGCAGCGCCTGGCTTTCCAGCTGGGTCGCGTCTGCGCGGGGGCGCCTCGGCGCAGTTAGGGCGGAGCCAGACGGCGCTTACGCGCGGCAGGGGGCTTATTTTTCGTCGAGGACGAAGGTGACCTGCATGTTCACCCGGTAACCGGAAATGCGACCGTTCTCGATGGACACCTTCTGTTCCTTGATCCACGCACCGCGCACGTTGGCGATGGTGTCGCAGGCGCGGGCAATGCCCTGGTTGATGGCATCCTCGAAACTGGTTTTGCTGGTGGCACTGACTTCAATGACTTTGGCGACGCTCATGGGGGGCTCCGGTAGGTGGGGGAAGCCCTCATGCTAGGAGCGGTGCGTGCACATGGGTGTCGGACAAGCACGCCTTGTGCTGTAGTGATTCGGGCCGCGCGGCCTGGGAGCGGGAGCGGCCACCGGCCCGGAACGTCCGTCCATCATGGACTGCCCCGGGATATGAAGGCAAATCAGGCTCCATTCCTTGACTGGAAAGCGCCTGCAGCTACTGTTTAAATAGCTACTGGGCGACCTGGAGCGAGGCGCCCGCCTTGTCCACCCAGGCTTGCAGGTGGTCCAGCAGGCTGCTGCGGCTGAAGGAGCAGCTTTCCTCGGTGAACAGCGCGCTGGCTTCCAGCCGGTCCAGCAGGTTCAGCAGCACCTCGCCATAGCGTGGCGGCAAGGCGGCCAGCAATTCTTTCTGGGCCCGGGCCTGGGTGCCGAAGGCCGCGGCGCCCAGGCTCCCCTGGCTGTGGGCCGTCAGGGCGGCCTGCAAGGCGGCGAGCTGGGTGGTGGGGTGGGAATGTTCGGGCATGGCAGGGCTCCAGTCTGGCGGCGATTACAGCGCAGCACGGCGCCCGGTGCACCGCTGAGGGTCAATTCCCCTTCAGCGCGTCGAATGGTGTCAACCATCTCGGTTGACAGAGAAAGAGTCTTAGCGCTTAACAGGCTGCTGAAATACTCCCGTGCGTCCGAACCTGCTCAGCGGCGGCAAGCGCATTTTTCGCAGCAGCTTTCCGTATGCTGGAAGTCAGCCCGAAAACCTGCGTGTTTTCAGCCGTACAGCACGGTTTTCTGATCCGTTTCCCTTTACACCTGCCCCTGCAGACGGATTTGCCCCAAGCTGCGCAGTCGCGTGAGGTTGTAGCCCGCCATCGTCAGCACAAACAGCTGATCAACCTTCTTGATCCCGCGCACCAGCACCTGGCGCATGTGCCCCACCGTCTTGGCCCAGCCAAAGCCTTGTTCGATCAGCTTTCTCTTTTGCTGGGAGATGGCGTAGCCTTCGCTGCCCGCGATCCTGTCAGGCACCGCCGATTGACGCCCTGATTTGTTCTGCGCCACATGGGGCAGCACGTTCATCTCTTGCAGCGCGTCGATGAACTCCCTGGCGTCGTAACCCTTGTCTGCGCCCAGCGTGATCGTGATGGGGTCATCGCCGGGCAGTGCCTGTCGCGCATCGTTGATCGTGGCCTTGGCCGCTTCGCGCTCTGCATATCCGTCGGCCTGTGTGACCACGGCGCTGACCACCAGCCCGTGGCGGTTGTCGGTGAGTGTGTGGCCCATGAAGCGCAACTCACTGGCCGTCTTGCCCTTGCGGTACAGCCTTGCATCCGAGTCCGTTGTGGACTCGTGTGTGTCGTTGCTGCGCTTTTGGTCTTTGAAGTTCCCCGCGTCGGTATCGTCGTCGCCCTGGCGGTCTTTGCGCACAAAACTCTTGTGGCCCGCCCAGGCCTGGATCAGGGTGCCATCCACGCTGACGTGCTCGCCCGAGAGCAGTTCCTGCTCCTGGGCTTGTTGCACGATCTGATTGAAGAACTCGATGACCGCATCGTGCTCGATCAGACGTTCGCGGTTCTTGCTGAAGACGGTGGGCACCCAAACGGCATCGTCCATGGCCAGGCCAATGAACCAGCGAAACAGCAGGTTGTACTGGGTCTGCTCCATGAGCTGGCGCTCCGAGCGCACGCTGTAGAGCACCTGGATGAGCATGGCGCGCAGCAGCTTCTCGGGGGCAATACTGGGGCGCCCGCCTTTGATGTCGGCGGCATACATCCGGGCAAACAGCTCGTCCATGTTGGCCAGGGCTTTAGAGCGGCTAACAAAACTCTTCTGGCGTCGTTGCCGCGTCTTGTCGTACTACGCGTACTGCCTGCGACGCGGCGCCTAGCCAGAACCGCTTCGCTGAGTTTTGTTAGCCGCTCTTATTGACCATCACACGGATCACGCGCAAGGGGTGATCGGCGGGCACGAAGTCATCGAGGTGGCGCATCGTGAACAGGCTCTCGGTGAAGGTGTCGGCTCCGCGCATGGATGGCTCGTCTGTCTGGTCGGTTGGGTTGCCTCAATTGTCCTGGCAAGACGTCAACTGGGAAGTGACGGCGGGGAATATTTCAGCAGCCTGTTAGGAGGTAAGCCAATAGCTATCGAAAGCTACGCATCCAAGGTCATGGACTGCCTTCTGTGCGATCACACAGTTGGCCGATGAGCGCGTTGCACCCCGGCATCTACGACAGAGGTTGTCGATGAGCGGTACTGAACGAGGTGACGCCGCCACCGGGCCCGATGGACGCCAGCGGCGAGTCAATGGCCTGCTACCGCCGAAACGCTTTCAGTTGTTGAACATGCCGGTTTTGTGCTTCACGTCGGATTCGCTCATTGCGTACCGCTTGACCAGACCCTGTTCGTCGTACATCACGACAAGTTCTTTTTTGGTGCCACTGGAGCTTCCGCCGAACATGCTGACGATCGGGATGTAACTTACAGCGTCTGCCGACACCTTGCTGAACTCGTAGGTCCAGATTTCAAGTCCACCGTCGGTGAAAGTGGTCTTCATGGGCGAGCCGAACATTTTCCGTACTTCGGCCTTGCTGGTTTTTCCCTCAACCATTTTCTGGCTGATGGTTCCTTCCGATTCGGAACGCAGGGTTTCATTGCCGACGCTGGCGCAGCCAAGGGTCAACATGGCAAGAGACAGAGATGCGGCGAGAAAGAATCGTTGGTGTTTCATAAAATTTGGCAATCTGGCGTGTTTGGATGTTTGAAAGTTGTTTGACGCGTAACTTCATCTACAGGGTGTCATTCAGCGCGTCTGCTGGCTTATAACCCGGTAGTAATTTGAAGTTATTGGTTCGAGTTCCAGTAACTCGCCGTTCAGCAAAAGAAGGGCTCCTACCGAAGTGCCTGAAGCGTCGTTGACGTTGATGAGTGTGCTTCCGCCGCCGTAGGCGATGCGCCAGTATTTTTTACCGCTGATCACGGTAGTTCCCTGTACTCCGCTCCCCGTGTAGGCGAAGGAAGCACCTGATCCAGCTGTTGAGACACGATCTACCGAGGCTTGTATGGTTTGACCGTTTGGCAATCTGACGGACGCGTTCGCCACAGTCTCTAGATAGGTCACCGTTGCCGCTGGCTGGGGTGGGCCGTAGGTGCCTGTGGCGACGATGCCGCCTGTGCAGTTGGCCTGATTGAAGAACTCATTCTGCATGTTCATGCCGAGTTTTGTGCCATTTGCCAGGGTGGTGAAGCTGATGGTTTGACGCTCGTTTTCACCATCGCAGCCTGGCGACCAAGTACCCTCATACTTGGAAAGAGGCCCGGGAGCTTGCTCTGGGTTCGAGTCATCGCTCCCGCCTCCGCACGCAGTCAATGTCACCACTGCGAGACTGATAGCCGCCATTTTTAATGTGTTTTTCTTCATTCAAGCGCCACTCATTTCGATTGTGAACGTGTTGATTCGCAAAATAGCTATCTATAGACACGTGTCTAAAGTGTACCGAATTGAAACATTTGGGGCAAATGCGCCCCAGCAAGAATCAGCTTCTCATCAATGCATTCGCGACCGAGATCAAGCTTCGTCGGCGGGAGTTGGGCTTTTCGCAGGAAGATCTGGCGGGGTGCTGTGAGTTGGATCGTCCCTACATCTCCTTGATGGAAGTAGGTCGCAAGCAGCCCACACTGAGCGTTTTGCTGCGCCTTGCGGACGGGTTGCAGTTTTCGCTGGCGGACTTCATGGGGCGGGTGCAGCAGCGCTACCTGCTGGAACAGGCGGTCGCGCAGCCCCGAGCGCCGAGCCTTCCCGAGTAGCAGGGCGCCACGCGCAGCGCATTCTGCGAAAATGGCCTGATGCGTCTCACCACGGTCGAACAAAAATCCCTGCATGACGCCAGCGTGCGTTGGTTTGGCGTGCCGCCGCGCTTGTTTGGCTCCAGGGTAGACGACGCAGCACGCGGCGGTGATATTGACATCTACATCGAGGTGGATCTGCCTGCCCAGGACGCCTTTGCGCGCGAAGCGCAGATGGCCGCAGAGCTGTACCGTGCCCTCGGAGAGCGCAAGATCGACATTGTTGTCAACACGGGTCGCCTGGACCTGCCGATTTACCGCGTCGCACGGGATCGGGGGGTGTGGCTATGAGCTTGCCGCTGGACGTGGCGCTTGCGCAATGTGATCGCCATGCGAGCATCATGAATGAGGCGCTGGGCCTGATCCCGCAGCCCTTGACCGAAGCGCATCTGCAGCAGGCCACGCCCGAACTGATCCGGCTGCTGGATCAGTTCGTGTTGCGCTTCACCAAACTGCAGGACACGCTGGGCGCCCATGTGCTGCGGCAGTTTGCCGTGCAGACGCTGGCGGAGCCGGTGGAGGACGTTGCCTTTATCGATGTGCTGAATCTGCTGGAGCGTCGTGGTTACCTGTTGGCCGATCAGTGGGCGCTGCAGCGCAGCACGCGCAACATCCTCACCCATGAGTACCCGGATGACCCGCTGCGACAGGCGCTGGCTTTGTCTGCCGCGCAGGCTGCTGCGAACCAGTTGGTGCTGTGGTTGCGGAAGATCCAGGAACGCACGAAAGTTTGACCCCCATGAACGCCCTCAACGTCGCTGAATACACCCAGACCCTCGGTTTACAGGCAAAAACGGCCTCGGCGCTGATGGCTAAAGCGCCAGCAGCTATCAAAAACAAAGCGCTGCTGGCCCTGGCCCGGCTGCTGCGCGAGCAGACTGAGGCGTTGCAGGTGGATAACGCCCGCGATCTGGAGCGCGCCCGCGCTGCGGGTTTGGCCGAGCCGATGGTGGACCGTTTGAAGCTCACCCCCAAGGTGCTGGAGACCTGCGCCCAGGGCTGCGAGCAATTGGCTGCCATGGCCGATGTGATTGGCGAGATCATTGGCATGAAGCAGCAGCCCAGCGGCATCCGCGTGGGGCAGATGCGCGTGCCCATTGGTGTGTTCGGCATGATTTACGAGAGCCGCCCCAACGTGACCATCGAGGCCGCCAGCCTCAGCATCAAGAGCGGCAACGCCTGCATCCTGCGCGGCGGCTCGGAAGCCATTGATTCCAACCGGGCGCTGGCCAAGCTGGTGCAGCAGGCGCTGACCGAGGCCGGTCTGCCGCAAGACGCAGTGCAACTGGTGCAAACCACCGACCGCGAGGCCGTGGGCCAGCTCATTGCCATGCCGCAGTTTGTGGACGTGATCATTCCGCGCGGCGGCAAGGGCCTGATCGAGCGCATCAGCCGCGATGCCAAGGTGCCCGTCATCAAGCACCTCGATGGCAACTGCCACACCTATGTGGACGACCCCTGCGACATCGCCATGGCGGTGAAGGTGGCCGACAACGCCAAGACCAGCAAATACAGCCCTTGCAATGCCAGCGAAGGCCTGTTGGTGGCGCGCGGCGTGGCGGCCGAGTTTTTGCCCAAGATCGGCGCGGTGTATGCCGCCAAGGGCGTGGAGATGCGCGGTTGCCCCGAATCGCTGGCGCTGCTGGCCGCCGTGCCCGGCGCGCAACTGGTGCCCGCCACCGAGCAGGACTGGAGCGAGGAATACCTCGCGCCCATCATCAGCGTGAAGGTGGTGGCGGGTGTGGACGAGGCCATTGCGCACATCAACCGCTATTCGAGCCACCACACCGACGCCATCCTGACGCGCGACCACTTGCACGCCCAGCGCTTTTTGCGCGAGGTGGATTCGGCCAGCGTGATGGTGAACACCAGCACCCGTTTTGCCGATGGCTTCGAGTTTGGCCTGGGCGCCGAAATCGGCATCAGCACCGACAAGTTCCACGCGCGCGGGCCGGTGGGGCTGGAAGGGCTCACTTCGCTCAAGTACGTGGTGCTGGGCGAGGGCGAGGTGCGGGCTTGATTTGCTCCTGAATAAATAGCTGCTGGCGCTTATGCAGAAAGCGCCATAGGCCTATTTGATATGAAAATCATCATCCTCGGAGCGGGCCGCGTGGGCCAGAGCGTGGCCGACAGCCTGGTGTCCGAGCGCAACGACATCACCGTGATCGACACCGACGCCGAGCGCCTGCGCGACCTGGAGTCGCGCTTTGACCTGCGCGGCGTGGTGGGCAACGGCATTGACCCGGCCGTGCTGGCCGAGGCGGGCGCCAAGGACACCGACCTGTTGATCGCCTGCGCTGCGCAGGACGAGACCAACCTGGTGTGCTGCAAGGTGGCGCAGCTGCTGTTCAACATCCCCAAGCGCATCGCGCGCGTGCGCTCCATGGGGTTTCAGGCCGATCCGCTGCTCACGGGCCCCGAGGGCTTTGCGGTGGACCGCATCATCTGCCCCGAACAATCCCTCACGCGCTATATCGGCAAGCTCATTGATTACCCCGAGGCCATGCAGGTGCGCGAGTTTGCGGGCGGGCGGGCCTGCCTGGTGTCGGTGCGGGCGCGGGCCGGTGCGCCCATGGTGGGCCACACCGTGGCCGAGATGCGCAGCAGCACGCCCGAGGTGGATGTGCGCCTGGTGGCCATTTACCGCCGCTTTCCGGAAGAGCCCGACCGCTTCGTGGCCTGTGATGGGGGAACCCGCATCGAGCCCGGCGACGAGGTGTTTGTGCTGGCCGCGCGCGAGCACATCGCCCATGTGCTGGCCACCTTGCACCGCCGGGACGCCACGCCGGTGCGGCCGGTGCGCCGCATCATGATCGCCGGGGGTGGCCGCGTGGGCCAGCGCCTGGCGCTGGAGCTGGGCAAGGAGTCGGGGCGCTATCTGGTGAAGATCGTCGAGGACGACAACGCGCGCTGCATCGCGCTGGCCTCGCGCCTGCCGTCCGACGTGCTGGTGCTGCAGGGCGACGCCACGGATGAAAACCTGCTCGGGGATGAGGGCATCGACGAGATCGATCTCTTTCTGGCCCTCACCGACGACGACGAGGACAACATCATGTCCAGCCTGCTGGCCAAGCGCATGGGCGCGCGCCGCGTGCTGGCGCTCATCAACCGCCGCAGCTATGCCGATCTGATGCACGGCACGCAGATCGACATTGCCCTGTCGCCCGCGCAGGCCATGCTGGGCGAGTTGCTGGCTTATGTGCGCCAGGGCGATGTGCAGGCCGTGCACAGCCTGCGCCGGGGCGTGGCCGAGGCGCTGGAGATCGTGGTGCGCGGGGACCGCAAGACCTCGCGCGTGGTGGGCCGCAAGGTCAGCGAGCTGGCCCTGCCGCGCGACGTGCACATCGGGCTGATCGTGCGCGGCCTGCCGGATTCGGATGGTGCGCACGATGCGTCCGAGGTGGCGTCCGAGGTTGCGCCCGATGCCCTGCGCGCGCCGCAGGTGATCATCCCGCGCAGCGCCACGGTGCTGGAAAGCAACGACCATGTGGTGTTCTTCCTGCCGCACAAGCGGCTGGTGCGCGACGTGGAAAAGCTCTTCCGCGTGAGCGCCACGTTTTTCTGAACCAGGCAGGCGGGCAAGCAACCATGGTGGACATGTTTCCCGTGCTGCGGGTGCTGGGCATTCTGGTCATGATCTTTTCGCTGTCCATGGGGCTGCCGCTGGCGGTGTCACTGTGGACCGATGACGGGGTGTGGCAGGTGTACCCGCTGGCCATGGCGGCCACGCTGCTGGCGGGCGCCTGGCTGTGGTGGCGGCTGCGCCTGTTCCGGCAAGAGCTGCAGCCGCGCCACGGCGTGATGCTGGTCTCGCTGGTGTGGCTGTTGCTGCCGCTGTCCGCCGCCGTGCCGCTGATGCTGGCGGGGCATTACATCGGGCGGCCGATGTCGTTCACGCATGCGTACTTCGAGGCGGTGTCGGGCCTGACGACCACCGGCTCCACGGTGCTGGCCGGCCTGGACAGCTTGCCCGTGTCGGTGAACGTGTGGCGCACCTTTTTGCAGTGGATGGGTGGCATGGGCATCCTGATCCTGGCGGTGGCCGTGCTGCCGCTGCTCGGGGTGGGCGGCAGCCAGCTGTTCAAGGCCGAGGCGGCCGGGCCGCTGAAAGACACCAAGCTCACGCCACGCATGACCGGCACCGCCAAAGGGCTGTGGGGCGTGTATGCGCTGTTTTCCACCCTGTGCGGCCTGGCCTACTGGGCGGCGGGCATGGCGCCCCTCGATGCGCTGATGCACATGTTCTCTACCGTCAGCCTGGGCGGGCTGTCGTCGCATGACCAGAGCTTCGGGTATTTTCAGTCGCCCTTGCTTGAAGCCATCTGCATCGTCTTCATGCTGGTGGCCAGTTGCAATTTTGCGCTGTATTTCGTGGCGCTTCGCAAGGGCCACTGGCACGGCTTCTGGCACGACCCGGAGCTGCGCGCCACCTTGTTCACGCTGGTGGGCGGTGGGCTGCTGGTGGCCGTGCTGCTGTGGGCGAAGGGCGTGTATGCGCCGCTCGATGCGCTGCGCCATGGCATGTTCAACCTGGTGTCCATGGCCTCCACCACGGGCTATGCCACGGTGGACTATCTGGGCTGGCCGGTGTTTGCGCCGGTGTTCATGCTGCTGCTGTCGGGCGTGGCCACAAGTGCGGGCTCGACCGGCTGCGGCATCAAGATGGTGCGCATGCTGATCTTGCTCAAGCAGGCGCGCCGCGAAATGAACCGGCTGGTGCACCCGCGCGCCGTGCAGCCCGTGCGGCTGGGCGATGCGGTGGTGGACAACCGGGTGATTTTTTCGGTGCTGGCTTTCATGCTGGTGTATGGCGCCACCATCGTCGGGCTGAGCATGGTGCTGCTGCTGACCGATCTGGACCCGGTGACCGCGTTCTCGGTGGTGCTGGCCAGCGTCAACTGCGCGGGGCCGGGCCTGGGTGCCGTGGGCCCCGCCTCCAACTATGCGGTGCTGACCGATTTTCAGCTGTGGGTGTGCACCCTGGCGATGCTGCTGGGGCGGCTGGAAATCTTGAGCTTCATGGCCTTGCTGACCCCGGCGTTCTGGCGCCGGTAGCGATCTGCCTGCCCTGCGGGGCGCGGCTTGCGAATCCTTGGCCCGGCCCCAAATCCCTACAATTCACCGCAATCGTTTCCCGAGGGCATCTATGGTTCCGCATCTCATCACGGCCCTCACGGGGCCGATCAACGAACTCGAACAGCGCATTCTCGACTCGATGCCCGCCATCGAGCGCTGGTTCCGGCTGGAGTGGATGGAGCACACGCCGCCGTTCTACACCTCGGTTGATATCCGCAATGCCGGCTTCAAGCTGGCGCCGGTGGACACCAACCTGTTTCCGGGCGGCTGGAACAACCTCACCAAAGAGATGCTGCCGCTGGCCGTGCAGGCCGCCATGGCCGCCATCGAGAAGATCTGCCCCGAGGCGCGCAACCTGCTGATCATTCCCGAGAACCACACGCGCAACACCTTCTACCTGGCCAACGTGGTGCAGCTGCAGCGCATCTTCAACATGGCGGGCCTGAATGTGCGGGTGGGCTCCATCAGCCCCGAGATCAAGAAATCCACGCTGATCGAACTGCCCAACGGCGATTCGGTAATGCTGGAGCCCGTGATCCGCACCAAGGGGCGGCTGGGGCTCAAGGACTTTGACCCCTGCACCATTTTGCTCAACAACGACCTGTCTGCCGGTGCGCCCGGCATTCTGGAAGACCTCCACGAGCAATACCTGCTGCCACCGCTGCACGCGGGCTGGAGCGTGCGCCGCAAGAGCACGCATTTCAAGAACTATGAAGAGGTGGCCAAGCGCTTTGGCAAGATGCTGGGCATCGACCCGTGGCTGATCAACCCCATGTTCAGCCAGTGCGGCGATGTGGACTTTGCCGAGGGCACGGGCATGGACGCGCTGCAAAGCGGCGTGGATGCACTGCTGGCCAAGGTGCGGCGCAAGTACAAGGAATACGGCATCCACGAAAAGCCGTTCGTGATCGTCAAGGCCAACCACGGCACCTATGGCATGGGCATCATGACGGTGCGCGATGCCAAGGAGCTGGACGACCTGAACCGCAAGACCAAGAACAAGATGGCCGTCATCAAGGACGGCCAGCCGGTCAGCGATGTGATCATCCAGGAAGGGGTGCTCACACAGGAGCGGGTGCATGAGGCCGTGGCCGAGCCCGTGGTCTACATGATGGACCGCTATGTGGTGGGCGGCTTTTACCGCATGCATGCCGAGCGCGGCGTGGACGAGAACCTCAACGCCCCGGGCGCCAGCTTCGTGCCGCTGGCCTTCGAGCACAGCACCCACATGCCTCAGCCGGGTGTGCGCCCTGGCGTGAGCGCGCCCAACCGCTTTTACATGTATGGCGTGGTGGCGCGCCTGGCCATGCTGGCCGCCAGCTATGAGCTGGAAGCCACCAACCCGGACGCCGAGATTTACGACTGACCCGGGTGATTCTCCTGCCATGTCCTGGGCGCAGGGGCCAGAGGGTAGTTGCTGCACTGCAACAGGACGGGCAGGGCTAACACGAGAAGCCGGAGGCGGGGGCACAATAGCGTTCCCAAAAGTTACGGAACCCTGTCTTGCCCAGTGCAGCGGGGGGTGTCAGTGCAAAGCTCCAAATCATCGCTCGCAGCGCTCACGCTGGGCGCCATCGGTGTTGTCTATGGCGATATCGGCACCAGCGTGCTGTACGCGGTCAAGGAGGTCTTCGGCTCGGGCCATGTGCCCTTCACGCCGGACAACATCTACGGCATCCTGTCCATCTTCTTCTGGACCCTGACGGTCATCGTCTCCCTCAAATACGTGGTGCTGGTGCTGCGCGCCGACAACAACGGTGAGGGCGGGCTCATTGCCATGCTGGCGCTGGCCTCGCAGGCGGTGAAAGACAAGCCCCGGCTGCGCAAGGTGCTGCTGGCGGTGGGTATCTTTGGCACCTCGCTGTTTTATGGCGATGGCGTTATCACCCCGGCGATCTCGGTGCTTTCTGCGGTGGAGGGGCTGGAGGTGGTTTCGCCCCACTTCAAGCAGTATGTGATTCCGCTCACGCTGGTGGTGCTGTTTTGCCTGTTTGCGGTGCAAAAGCGGGGCACCAGCGGCATCGGCAAGTTCTTTGGCCCCGTCACGCTCCTCTGGTTCTTGACGATTGCCGTGCTGGGCGTGTCGCACATCGTCACGCACCCTGAAATCCTCTGGGCCATGAGCCCGCATCACGCGCTGGGGTTCATGTGGGCCCATCCGGGCATCAGCTTCATCATTTTGGGCGCCGTTGTGCTGTGCGTGACCGGGGCCGAGGCGCTGTATGCCGACCTGGGGCATTTCGGCAAGCACCCCATCCGGCTGGCCTGGTTTGGCGTGGCCATGCCGGCGCTCACGCTCAATTATTTCGGCCAGGGCGCATTGTTGCTGGCCGAACCCGAGGCGGTGAAAAACCCGTTTTTCATGATGGCGCCCGATTGGGCGCTGGTGCCGCTGGTGGTCATGGCCACGCTGGCCACGGTCATTGCCTCGCAGGCGCTCATCACGGGCGCCTTCAGCGTCACCAAGCAGGTCATCCAGCTCGGTTATCTGCCGCGCCTGAACATCCTGCACACCAGCGTGCGCGATACGGGGCAGATCTACATACCGCTGGTCAACTGGGGCCTGTTCGTGGCCATTGTGCTGGCGGTGGTGATGTTCCGCTCGTCCAGCAACCTGGCTGCGGCCTATGGCATCGCCGTCACGCTGGACATGCTGATCACCACCATCTTGACGTTCTTTGTCATCCGCTATGGCTGGGGCTATCCGCTGGCGCTGTGCATCGCGGCCACCGGCTGCTTCTTTGTGGTGGATCTGGCCTTCTTCACCTCCAATCTGCTCAAGCTGTTCCAGGGCGGTTGGTTCCCGCTCATGATCGGTGGTGGCGTGTTCGTGCTGATGATGACCTGGAAGGAAGGGCGCCGCCTGCTCAACGACACGCTGCGCGCCGATGCCATCGACCTCAAGGGGTTTCTCGAGTCGGTTTTCCTGAGTCCGCCCACGCGCGTGGATGGCACGGCGGTGTTCCTGACCGCCGAGCCGGGGGCCGTGCCCAACGCCATGCTGCACAACCTCAAGCACAACAAGGTGCTGCACAGCCAGAACCTGTTTGTCACCGTCCGCAACCACGAAGTGCCCTGGATCGGGTTGGACAAGCGCCTGCAGGTGGAGCCGCTGGGGCATGATTGCTGGCAGGTGGTGGTGCACTATGGGTTCAAGAACGACCCCGACATTCCCAGCGCCCTGCACCAGTTGCGGGGGCGTGGTTGTGCGCTGGACCCCATGACGACCAGCTACTTCCTCTCGCGTGACACCATCATCCCCACCATCGGCAGCGGCATGGCGCCCTGGCGCGAGAAGCTGTTTGCCCAGATGCACCACAACGCTAGCGGCGCCGCCGATTTCCTGCATCTGCCCAACAACGCAGTGGTCGAGCTCGGCTCCAAGATCGAAATCTAGCTGGTTTTCAGTGTTTTTGGCCTCTAGCGCTTATCTGTAAAGCGCTGGCAGCTATTAAATATATAGCTTTATGGGTGGCGCGCCGAGGGGTCCACACGGCTGGGCCCGGCCGCGTGCAGTGCCAGAATGTATCCATGCAATTCTTCAAAGACTTGAGTCTGTCGGCCTTCACGGCCGGCTTTGTCGCGGTGCTGGTGGGGTTCACGAGTTCGGTGGCTATCGTGTTCCAGGCGGCGCAAGCCTTCCAGGCCACGCCCGCGCAAATCACTTCGTGGATGTGGGCGCTGGGGCTGGGCATGGGGCTGTGCTCCCTGGTGCCGTCGCTGCTGCTGCGCAAGCCGGTCATGGTGGCCTGGTCCACGCCGGGCGCGGCCGTGCTGGCCACCGCCGGGCTGGCCGGGGGCTTCAGCATGGCAGAGGCGGTGGGTGCCTTCATGGTGTGCGCCGCGCTGATCACGGTGGCGGGCGTCACGCGCTGGTTTGAGCGCGTCATGAACCGTATTCCCATGGAGATCGCCGCCGCGTTGCTGGCCGGCGTGCTGGCGCGCTTTGGCTTGCAGGCCTTTGCTGCGGCGCAGACGGCATTGCCACTCGTCCTGCTGATGCTGGCGTCCTATCTGGTGGCGCGCCGGTGGTTGCCACGTTATGCCGTGGTCGTCACGCTGGCGCTGGCCATCGGCTTTGTCGCGCTGCGCGGCGAGATGTCCTGGTCGGCCATCCGTTTCGAGCTGGCCGTGCCTGTGTTCACGGCGCCGCAGTTCACCCTGTCTGCAGCCATCAGCCTGGCTTTGCCCCTGTTTGTCGTCACCATGGCGTCGCAAAACCTGCCGGGTGTGGCGGTGATCCGCGCCACCGGCTATGACCTGCCCGTGTCGCGCCTCATCACCATGACGGGGCTGGCGACCCTGGTGCTGGCGCCATTTGGCGGCTATGCGCTCAATTTCAGCGCCATCACAGCCGCCATCTGCATGGGGCCGGAAGCCCATCCGGACCGCGACAAGCGCTACACGGCGGCGGTGTCCTGCGGCTTGCTGTATGTGGCGATTGGCATTTTTGGCGCCGTTGTCACGGGGTTGCTGACGGCGTTTCCCAAAGAGCTGGTGGTGGCCATCGCCGGCCTGGCACTGCTGGGCACCATCGGCAATGGCCTGGCTGCCGCGCTGCGCGATGAGCCCCACCGCGAGGCGGCATTGATCACATTCCTGGTCACCCTCAGCGGCGTGGTGGTGGCGGGCGTGGGGTCTGCCTTCTGGGGCGTGGTGGCCGGCAGCCTGGCGCTATTTGTGCAACAGTACGGGCGTTCCTCCACGGGGAGTGTCTGACGCGGTCAGATGCAGTGTGCGGCAATGTCTTTCGGGGCGGCCGCGTGTTTTGCCATGCCAGCCTTCTGGCCCGGGCGCCTTTTTTCTGAGAGACCATGAAACTCCTGTTCATCGCTGATCCGCTGGAAAGCTTCAAGATCTACAAAGACACCACCTTTGCCATGATGCGCGAGGCACAGCGGCGCGGTCACCAGCTGGCGGTTTGCCTGCCGCAGGATCTGGTCTGGCAGCGCGGCAGCCAGGTGACTGCACGGGTGCGGGATATTGTCCTCACCGGCGATTCCACCCACTGGTTTCAGGCGCAGCCCCTGCGCAGTGCAGCGCTTACGGCGTTCGACGCCGTGCTCATGCGCAAAGACCCTCCTTTCGACAGCGAATATTTCTATGCCACCCACCTGCTTGAACAGGCCGAGCGGGAGGGGGCCCGGGTATTCAACAAGCCGCGCGCCCTGCGCGATCATCCGGAAAAGCTGGCGATCATGGAGTTTCCGCAGTTCATCGGCCCCACGCTGGTAACGCGCGATCCGCAAGATATCCAGCGTTTTCATGCGGAACACCAGGACATCATTCTCAAACCCCTTGATGGCATGGGGGGCATGGGCATTTTCCGCGTGGGCCCGGACGGCCTGAATCTGGGCAGCATTACCGAGACGCTCAACCGCCATGGTGCGCAAAGCGTGATGGTGCAGAAATTCCTTCCGGAGATCACGGAAGGCGACAAACGCGTCCTCATCATCGGAGGCAAGCCTGTGCCTTTCTGCCTGGCGCGCATCCCGCAAGGCAGTGAAGTCCGCGGCAATCTTGCAGCGGGGGGCAAAGGCGTGGCTCGCCCGCTGTCTGCACGCGACTGGGAAATTGCCGAAGCGCTGGGCCCTGTCTTGCAAAGCCGCGGCTTGCTGCTGGCGGGCGTGGACGTCATAGGAGAGTGCGTCACAGAGATCAACGTCACCAGCCCCACCTGCTTTCAGGAGATCTTTGACCAAACAGGCTGCGACGTGGCCTATTTGTTTGTGGACGCACTGGAGGCGGCGGTGGCTACGCGCGCCACCTGAAGTTTTGCCTAACTAATTCGTTTCGAATACCTAAATTTCCATGCTATAGTCGCAGGCTTCGCTGTTCAGAGGCGCCCTTTGGGTCTGTTCTGGGTAGCGAGGCAAGAGGGTTTAGCGAGAAGTTGGGGTTTTGGTTGATGCGGGGTAAAAACCCGGTATATAATTCAAGGCTTCGCTGGTATTTGCGGGTTGCTGGAGACGGTGGTTTGCGAAGAGAGTGCAAAGACCTTTTGGTTGACGGGGTTGAAAAAACTCTGATATAATTTAAGGCTCAGCTGATCGCAGCTG